>NZ_CP013420.1:2400000-2700000 GCF_001718695.1 Burkholderia ubonensis
CGCGACGATCCGCAGCAGATAGTCCGCGTCGCCGACCACCGCGTGGCATTCGAGCACCTCGGGCAGCACGTCGATCTGCTGCTGGAACTGCTCGATGATCGAATCGCCGTGATGCTTGAGCTTCAGGCTCGTGAACGCGGTGACGCCGAGCCCGAGCTTCTCCGGGCGCAGCATCACGCGGTAGCCTTCGATCACGCCCGCGGCTTCGAGCCGCTGCAGGCGCCGGCCGATCTGCGACGGCGACAGCGGCACCTCCTCGCCGAGCTGCTGATGCGTGGCCCGCCCGAAGCGCTGCAGCACGTCCAGCAGCGCCAGATCGAAGTGGTCGAGTTCCAACATGAATGCCCTCCGCACAAAACGATGAAATGATGCGGGATTATCGCATCAGATGGAGAATCGACGCCATCTTTGCGCCCATCATGCGCGCGCCCCGCTCTACACTCGCATGGTCATTCACCCAAGCATGCAGAGCGTCACCATGTCCACCGTCGTCACCGCGAAACTGCAGGAGCAGTTCGACGCGGGCCTCGAAACCCGCGCCGATTTCACCATCGACCAGCCGCTCGAACGCTACGGCCAGGTCGACCACGCGGTGTGGAGCCAGCTCTATGCGCGCCAGACCGTGCTGCTGCAGGGACGCGCGTGCGACGCGTTCGTGTCCGGGCTCGCGAAAATCGACCTGCCGGCCGACCGCGTGCCGTCGTTCGCCGCGGTCAACCGCCAGCTGAAGCCGGCGACCGGCTGGGAGATCGTCGCGGTGCCGGGGCTCGTGCCCGACCGCGTGTTCTTCGAGCATCTGGCGAACCGCCGCTTTCCGGTGACCTGGTGGATGCGCCGCCCCGACCAGCTCGACTACCTGCAGGAACCGGACTGCTTCCACGACCTGTTCGGCCACGTGCCGCTCTTGATCGACCCGGTGTTCGCAGACTACATGCAGGCGTACGGCCGCGTCGCGCTCGCGGTCGCCGACGATCCGGACGCGCTCGCGCGGCTCGCGCGCCTCTACTGGTACACCGTCGAGTTCGGGCTGATCCGCGACCCGCGCGGCACGAACGGGCTGTCGATCTACGGCGCGGGGATCGTGTCGAGCAAGGGCGAAAGCCTGTACAGCCTCGAAAGCGCGGCGCCGAACCGGCTCGGCTTCGACCTCGAGCGCGTGATGCGCACGCAATACCGGATCGACACGTTCCAGCAGACCTACTTCGTGATCGACGACTTCGCGCAGCTGTTCGCGCTCGCGCACGTCGACGGCCGCGCGCTCGCCGACCGGCTCGCCGGCCTGCCCGAACACCCGGCCGGCGCGGTGCTCGACACCGACCGCGTGCTGCATCGCGGCACCGGCGCGGGCTGGCCGGACGACGCGCACGCATGACGCGAACCGGCATGCGCGCGCCCTACACCCGACACGCAACTATGGAAGAATGATCGGTGCCGGCAGTGCTCCGCGCGACGGACGTCACGCGCAGCCCGCCGTTACCGAACGAGGTGCACGATGATCCACAAACTCACATCAGAAGAACGCAAGACCCAGCTCGAGCGCCTGCCGCACTGGACGGCCGTGCCGGGCCGGGACGCGATCCAGCGCAGCCTGCGCTTCGCCGATTTCAACGAGGCCTTCGGCTTCATGACGCGCGTCGCGATCAAGGCGCAGGAAATGAACCATCATCCGGAATGGTTCAACGTCTACAACCGCGTCGACGTCACGCTGTCGACCCACGACGCGGACGGCCTGACCGAACGCGACATCGCGCTCGCCCACTTCATCGACCAGGCCGGCGCGCACGCGACGCCCGCCGCCTGACGTCTCCCCGCCGCGCGCCATTCGGGCGCGCGGCGCGTCAACTTTTCATTTCGATGAACGTTTTCTACGATGTAGTGAGCGAAAGCCTTCAGCTTTCCAAGCCTTCCTTAAGGCGTACGTAAGCGTCCCATGCTTTCCGCGCCTTGGGGTCCAAACCTTCCAGTTGTATGGCGCTTTGCCGCTGTACAATCAGCAGCGCATACGGCTTGGAGAGCGCGCTAGCCTCTTCGCAGAGTTTGAGTTCGTCGCCGCTCGACGGCGAGCGGGCGCGCCAGAAATTGATCGCGGCTTCGAGGTCGTGGATCGAAATATCGGACATGGTTATTGGATTGATTCGTTCGCTGGCCGCCTGCTTGAAGTCTGGCTCGCGGCGCCCCTGTGGAAACGGCGTCGTGCTGTCCGCGTGCCTGAACCGCCAACCCATTGTACTTGAGCGAACTTCATGCGACTCCTTCTGATCGAAGACGACCGCCCCATCGCACGCGGTATCCAGAGCAGCCTCGAACAGGCTGGCTTCACCGTCGACATGGTGCACGACGGCATCTTTGCCGAGCAGGCGCTCGCGCAGAACCGCCACGAGCTCGTGATCCTCGATCTCGGCTTGCCCGGCATCGACGGGATGACGCTTCTGACCCGTTTCCGCCAGACCAACCGTCATACGCCCGTGATCGTGCTGACCGCGCGCGACGAGCTGAACGACCGGATCCAGGGCCTGAACTCGGGCGCCGACGACTACATGCTGAAACCGTTCGAGCCGGCCGAGCTGGAAGCGCGAATCCGCGCGGTGATGCGCCGCAGCGGCCCGCACAGCGACATGCCGCGTCCGGAGGTGTCGCTCGGCGGCGTCCGCCTGTCGGGCGTCGATCGCCGCATCTTCAACGACGACAAGCCGCTCGAGCTGTCGCCGCGCGAATTCGCGGTGCTCGAAATGCTGCTGCTGCGCCACGGCCGCGTCGTCAGCAAGGCCCAGCTGCAGGATCACCTGACGCACTTCGGCGGCGATCTCGGCGACACCGCGATCGAAGTCTACGTGCACCGCGTGCGCAAGAAGCTCGAGCAGTGCCGGGTCGAGATCGTCACGGTGCGCGGCTTCGGCTACCTGCTGCAGGAAATCCGCCAGACGGCGAGCGTTTGAGCGAGGCGACGGCAAGCGCCGGCCGGTTTCCGTTGACGGGCGTCCGACACCGGACGTTCACGCCGGCCGCCCGGCACCCGCTTGCACCGCCCGCCCCCTGCCCGTCCCGCCGACCGGCCTACGCCCGCGCCGCTCCCCGTGAGCGGCGTTCATCCATTTCATTCTCGAAATGTCTTCTGATCCGGCTGTGACCAGCCTGCGCCGCTCATTGCTGCGGCGCCTCGCCGCGCCGCTGTCGATGCTCGCGCTGATGAGCGGCCTGATTGCGTACTGGCTCGCGTGGCAATACACGCAGCACGTGATCGACCGCTCGCTCGCGGATCTCGCGACCGCGATCTCGAAACAGATCCAGATCGCCGGCCCCGACGCGCCGTTCACGGTGCCGCCGCTCGCGCAGGCGATGTTCTCCGATCCGGCCGAAGCGCTGATCTACCGGATCAGCGACGGCGAGCAGGAACTCGCCGGCGATCCGAAGCTGCCGCTGCAGGGCACCAACGTGCGGCGCATGCATTACGCGTACGTGTTCGAGGCCGAATACGACAACCGCGCGGTGCGGGTCGCGCAGGTGCGCGTCGAGGAAGTCGACGGCGGCAAGCCGATGGTCGTGGAGGTCGCGCAGCCGGTGCGGCACCGCTACCGGATCGCCGCCGAATTCCTCGTCGCGATCATGATGCCGCTGCTGCTGCTGCTGCTCGCCGGCTGGGGCATCGTGTGGCGGGTCGTCAACCAGCAGCTCGGCCCGCTCACGCATCTCGCCGATTCGCTGAACCGGCAGACGCATACGTCGCTGGAGCCGGTCGACGAAACCGACGTGCCGCTCGAGATCCGGCCCTTGACGAGCGCGATGAACGCGCTGCTCGGGCGCCTGAAGACCGCGCTCGACGCGCAGCGCAAGTTCATCGCCGACGCCGCGCACCAGCTGCGCACGCCGCTCACCGCGGTGAAGCTGCATGCGGAACAGGCGGCCATCGCGCGCGATCCGCAGCAGACCTTCACCGCGGTGCGCGAGCTGCGCGCGGCCGCCGATCGCGCGGTGCGGCTGTCGAACCAGCTGCTGTCGCTCGCGCGCGCGGAACCGGGCGAACAGGCCGCGCGCTTCGTCGACGTCGACCTTGCCGCGATGGCGTTCGAGACCGGCGCCGAATGGGTGCCGCGCGCGCTCGCCGCGCACGTCGACCTCGGCTTCCAGCGCAGCGACGAGCCGCGCGACGACGACCAGACGCTGCTCGTGCGCGGCAACCCGGTGCTGCTGCGCGAGGTGATCGCGAACCTGCTCGACAACGCGCTGAAGTACGTGCCGCTCGCGCGGCCGCACGGCGCGCGGATCACGGTGAACGTCGGGCGCGCGACGCTCGATGCCGGCGTGCCGGCGGCCGAGATCGTCGTCGAGGACAACGGCCCCGGCGTGCCCGCGAGCCAGCAGGCGGACCTGTTCAAGCGGTTCTTCCGCGGGGATGCGCAAAGCGGCAACGGCGTCGAGACGGGTGCAGGCCTCGGCCTCGCGATCGTGCACGACATCATCGCGATGCATGGCGGCAGCGTGTCGTATGCGGACGCGCCGGAAGGCGGCTCGCGGTTCGTGGTGAAGGTGCCGCTCGCCGAGCGAACCAGCAAGCCGGCGAGCGAAACGCCGGCGGCCGTGCCGACGCACTGAGCGGCGCGTAACGCGCGGGTAGCGGATCTCGAGCGAACCCGGCGAAGCCGTCAAAGCCATCGAGCCGGCTCAGCCCCGCAGCGACGCAGCAACAAGGCCCGCCGGCGAAGCAGCCGCGCGAGCTCGCGCGGCGCGTCGCTTACTTCTTCTTTTTCTTGTCCTTCGCGCCGGACTCGGCCTTGCCGTCCTTCTTGTCCTTCTTCTTTTTCTTCTTGCCGTCGTCGTCCGGCGTCGCGAGCAGCGTGCCGCGGCACGACTGGGCGCCGCAATGGCATGCGTATTCGCGCTTGAGCTTCTTCGTCAGCTTCGCGTCGATCACGAGGCCGTAGTCGTAGAACAGCTCCTCTTCCGGCTCGATGTCGCGCAGCGCATGGATGTAGACGCGGCCGTCGAGCTCCTCGGCTTCGCAGTTCGGCGCGCAGGAATGATTGATCCAGCGCGCGCTGTTGCCGTCGACCTTGCCGTCGATCACCCCGCCCTCTTCGAGCGCGAAGTAGAACGTATGATTCGGCTCGTTCGGATCGTGCGGATGGCGGCGCAGCGCTTCCTTCCACGAAATTCGCTCGCCCTTGTATTCCACAACGCGCTCGCCGGCCTTGATCGGCGCCACGGCGAACACGCCCCTGCCGTGTACTCCCGAGCGGCGCACCGCGATCCTGCGTGAACTCATCGAACGAATCCTTGTGAAATCGACTTGAAAAGGAAAGGGCCGCCGCGGGCCCGCCAAATGAAAACGCGGCGCCGATCGGCGCCGCGTCAGGGCATGCGGCGAATCACCCGCATCCTACACGGTCGGGATTGCAACATTCAACCGCGAACGCGGCATTCAACGCTGACCGAACGCAATGTCGCCGAACAGCGCCTTGTGCTCGCGCGGCTGCGAACGCCAGTACTGCGGCGGCGCCGTCACCTGCGCGCCGAGCTCGGCGGCCGCGTGCCACGGCCAGCGCGGGTCGTACAGCATCGCGCGCGCCATCGCGACGAAGTCGGCGTCGCCCGCGTCGATCAGCCGGTTCGCGTGCGCGGGCTCGTTGATCAGGCCGACCGCGATCGTCGGCATGCCGACCGCGCGCTTCACCGCCTGCGCGAACGGCACCTGGTAGCCCGGCGACAGCGGAATCTTCTGCAGCGGCGACACGCCGCCCGACGACACGTCGATCCAGTCGCAGCCGCGGCGCTTCAGCTCGTGCGCGAACGCGATCGTGTCTTCGAGCTCCCAGCCGCCCTCGACCCAGTCGGTCGCGGACACGCGCACGCCGACCGGCCGGTCCTCCGGAAACGCCGCGCGCACGATCTCGAGGATCTCGAGCGGAAAGCGCATCCGGTTCTCGCGCGAGCCGCCGTATTCGTCGGTGCGCCGGTTCGCGAGCGGCGACAGGAACTGGTGCAGCAGATAGCCGTGCGCCGCGTGCACCTCGATCGCGTCGATGCCGAGCCGCGCCGCGCGCTTCGCGGCCGCCGCGAACGCGTCGCGGATCCGGTTCAGGCCCGCGGTGTCGAGCGCAAGCGGCGGCGTCTCGCCATCCTTGTGCGGCACGGCGGACGGCGCATGCGGCAGCCAGCCGCCGTCGGCGACCGGAATCAGCTGGCCGCCTTCCCACGGCGCCTGGCTCGACGCCTTGCGGCCCGCATGCGCCAGCTGCATCGCGACGCGGATCGGCGCATGCTTGCGGATCGCCGCCAGCACGGGCTTCAGCGCGGCTTCGGTCGCGTCGTCCCAGAGGCCGAGGTCGCGGTGCGTGATGCGCCCGTCCGGCTCGACCGCGGTCGCCTCGATGCAGAGCAGGCCCGCACCCGACAGCGCGAGGTGGCCGAGATGAATCATGTGCCAGTCGGTCGCCTCGCCGCGCTCGGCGGAGTACTGGCACATCGGCGAAACGACGATCCGGTTCGGAAGGGTCACGCCGCGCAGCGTGAACGGTGAAAACAGCGCAGTCATGAGTGGCGCTCGCTCGGAAAGGGAAACAGCGGATGAGCGTAGCACGCGTGTACGTTGCGTGCAGGACGCGGGTTCGGCGGTAAGCGATTGGTCAGGTGGGGCCGCCTAGGTGGGGCCCAGGTTCGGCAGGCGCGGGCGTCAAATCCCGACGCTGTCGAGCCATTCCGCGAACATGCGGCGCGCGGCCGTTTCGAGCGCGGGGCCGTGTTGCGCGGTGTCGGCGCGCAGCTGGCGCGCGTCGATGCCCGGCGTCGCGGCGATTTCGCCGGCGTTACCGATCAGCCAGGGTTCGAAGCCATCGGCGCGGATTTCCGGATGGCATTGCAGCGCGAGCACGTGCTGCCCCCATGCGAACGCCTGATGGCGGCACGCGGGCGTCGACGCGAGATGGATCGCGCCGCCCGGCAGGTCGAAGGTATCGCCGTGCCAGTGCAGCATCGACGTCGCCGCGCCGTCGAGATGACGCAGCGCGGACGCACGGCCTGCGTCGGAGAGCGTGAGCGGCGTCCAGCCGAGCTCCTTGCGCGCGGCCGGATAGACGCGCGCACCGAGCGCGCGTGCAATGAACTGCGCGCCGAGGCAGATGCCGAGGATCGGCAGGCCCGCGTCGATGCGCTGCTTGACGAGCGCCGCGAGCGGCGCGTTCGTCGGATACTGCGCGTCGTCGTACACGCTGACCGGCCCGCCGAGCACGACGAAGAGCGCTGGCTCGAGCACGTCGAGCACCTCGACCCGGGATGATCCGACGTCGACGTAACGCACCCGCTTCCCCCGTTCGCCGAGCACTTGCTCGAAACTCCCGAGGTCCTCGAAATGCACGTGGCGGATCGCCACGACTTCAGCGTTCATCATCGGCCTCCCGGTCGATCGACGGACGTCAGGCCGCGAAAATCTTCCAGATCTTCTTTTGCGTCGCCGCGTCACCTTCTTCGTGTACCGAACAATCGAGGCGCAGGTCGCTGTCGGTCATCGCCTGGTCGAACACGGCGCAGTGGTGCACGGTCTTCTTCGACTGCTTGCCCGGCTGGAAGTGCGCGCACGTCACGCACATCCGGTGCGGCGGCGTCGCGCCGGCCACCTGCAGCTCGCGCAGCGTCTTCAGCAGCGCGCGGTACAGCGCGCCCTGCTCGTCCGCGGCGAGCGTGCCGACCGCCTTGGTCAGGAACTCGGGCCACTGCAGCGCCTTCTTCGCCGCGGTGCGGCCGCGGGCGGAGAGCCGCACCGCGAGCGCGCGGCCGTCGTCCAGCGCGCGGCGCTTTTCGACCAGCCCCTTGGTCTCGAGCGTGCTGACCGCATCGCTCGTCGTCGCCGCGGTGAGTTGCGTCTCGCGCGCGATCTCGCCGAGCCGCATCGGGCCCTTGCGTTGCAGCAGCAGCACGAGGATCTCGCCCTGCGTCGGCGTGAGGCCGGCGCCTTCCGCCCAATCCCATGCCTGGCTCCGCATGGCCGTACTCAACCGCAGCAGACTGTGGGTGACACGACCCGCAGCCTGGTTCCCGTAAACGCCTTCGCTCATAGTCTTTTCGCTTTGCCGCCGCCCGTCTTCCCGGGCAGCCGTAGTGTGGAGATCGAATCTCTGTCTCAGAAGAGGTGCGCGAAACCGCACGCACCCGACACGGCCGTCGCGAGGCACACACGGCGGCCGCCATCGCGGCAACCGGTGAGACACACGTCGTTCCGGCGTCCGCAAAGCCGACATTCTAAGCGAGAGCGGAAAATCGCACAGCTAAGTTATCCCCTCCAATCTGTGGATAACGGCTGAATAAGACCGGAAAACGGTGTGCGCGGATTTTCTCCAATCGGCGCCGCCGGACCGCCAAGCATTTTCCCGCGTCGCCCGGCAAGCCGCCACCGGCCTGCCTTCCACCGGGTTATCCGTTCGGCAGGCCGTTGACTTTGCAGAGGAATATCGGGTTATCCACAGATTTGGGGGAAACCTGCAAACGATTTCGCCATTGACCTGCGTCAACCGTCCCTCAGCGCTCCTTCAACCTTCGCTCAGCGAATTGCTTTGCGGTCGAGCCCGCAATCAGCAAAACATTTTTTCATTCGCGCCAACGTAAGCACTGCTGGCGGACGGTCTCATTCAGCGATTTTTCCTGCTTGTAGACCGTGCGCAGCCACGACGCGTCGTTCACGCGCGCTTGCGCGAGCGCGCCGATCTCGTCGAGCGCCGCGCGCGAGCCGAGTTCTGCGGCATGCGGAGCAATCCGGTCGAGCGTGTCGAGGATGTCCTCGGCGATCGTGCGCCGCTCGCCGGTCTGAGGATTCACGCAGGTGCCTTCGAGGCCGAACCGGCACGCCTCGAAGCGGTTGAACGTATAGACGAGATAGTCGTCCTCGGACAGCGTCAGCGGCCGGTCGGTCAGCAGGTAGCGCGCGAGCGTCTGGATGTAGCACGCGATCGCCGCCGCGCGGTCGACCGACAGCGGCGTGTCCATCACGCGCACCTCGATCGTGCCGTAGCCGGGCTTCGGCCGGATGTCCCAGTAGAAATCCTTCATCGAATTGACGACGCCGGTGTTCACCATCTTCGTGAAGTACTCCTCGAAGCCGTTCCAGGTCAGCACGAACGGCGCGCGGCCGGACAGCGGGAACGCGAACACCGAGTTCAGGCGCGCGGACTGGAAGCCGGTGTCGACGTTCTGCACGAACGGCGACGACGCCGACAGCGCAATGAAATGCGGAATGAAGCGCGACATCGAGTGCAGCAGGAACAGCGCGCTGTCCGGGTCCGGGCAGCCGATGTGCACGTGCTGGCCGAACACGGTGAACTGTTTCGCCAGATAGCCGTACAGCTCGGAGATGTACTGGAAGCGCGGCGCGTCGTAGATCTGCCGATCGCTCCACTGCTGGAACGCATGCGTGCCGCCGCCGCACAGCCCGACGTTGAGCTGGTCGGCCGCCTTGACGAGCACGTCGCGGATCGCATGCAGCTCGCCGACCGCCTGCTCGTGCGTGTGGCAGATGCCGGTCGACAGCTCGATCATGCTCTCGGTGATTTCCGGCGTGATGTTGCCCGGGAAGGTTTCGCCCTGGATCAGCCGCATCAGGTCGGACGCCGCTTTCGTCAGATCGTAGTTGTGCGTGTTGACGACCTGGATTTCCAGTTCGATGCCGAACGTGAACGGCTCGGAATTGACGAAGGTTTCGAGTGACATGGCAGTTCCCGTAAATCAGTTGCTGTCGCTGCGCTCGCCGACCGCCGACAGGCAGCGGTAGACGAGGAACGGGCCGACCAGCTGCAGCACGACGATCGAGCACATCACGATCGCGCGCAGGTGCGGATCGAAATTCGGGTACAGCTGATAGGTATCGTCGACGAGCAGGTAGGCGAGCGCGGACATCGGCGACAGCGCGATGCCGAGCGCGACGCCCTGCTTCATCCCGATGCCGCTCGGCTTCGCGAACGCGACGACGCCGGCCAGTTTCGCGGCCAGCCGCGTCACGATCAGCGCGACGGCGAACAGCCCGCCGAGCGCGATGTCGCCCCACGTGAACGAGGTCAGCGTCAGCACGAACAGGACGACCGTCAGCAGCCAGCCGGCGGTGCCGAAGTGTTCGGGCCAGAGCTGCGGACGCGCCTCGAGGTTCTTCACGATGATGCCGGCGAGCAGCAGCGTGAGCAGCGTCGACAGCTTCAGCGCCTGCGCGACCGCGATCGCGATCATCACGAGCCCGAACAGCGCGACGAACGAATGCTCGCTGCGCATCGTCGCGGTCATGTGGCGGAACAGGTAATTGCACGCGCGCGCGACGACGTACGCGACGATGAACGAGCCGGACAGCAGGTAGACCGGCTGCAGGATCGTCGCGAACACGTTGCCGTACGCCTCCTGGTGCAGCCAGCTCGTCACGAGCTTGGTCAGCACGACTGCATAGACGCTGTTGAGCGCGGTCAGCGTAATCAGGCGCTGCGACACCTGCCCTTCCGCACGCAGCTCGGTCTTCAGCTGGATCACCATCGACGGCGACGTCGCGACCGCGATCGCCGACAGCACCAGCGCGACCATGCCCGACACGCCGAGCGCGAGCAGCACGAACAGCACGAGCACGAACGTGAGCGTGGCTTCGGCGAGGCTCGACGCGATCAGCCACGGGTTGCGGCGGATCCAGCGCAAGTCGAGCCGGCTGCCGAGCTCGAACAGCAGCAGGCCGAGCGCGACGTCGATCAGCAAGCGCGACGTTTCGTCGGTGCTGGCGTCGATCACGCCGAAACCGAACGAGCCGGCGACGAGGCCGATCACCGCATAGCCGGTGATGCGCGGCAGCCGCCACGCGCGATAGCAGAGCTCGCCGCACAGGCCGGCGGCGAACAGCGCGAGCCCGGCCCAGAACACGGCATCCGGCGCGAGCGGCCAATTGGGCAGGAATGAGAACGCCGACTTCATCGTGGTGACTTCTCCTTTGGAAGCAACCGCCAGCGACACGGGGTCAAGCGTCAACGTCGAGATGCGCGCCGGCTGGGTATTGCCCCGAAATGTGATTGTTGTGCGCGACGGCAGGACATGGGAACAGCCTGCTCCGCCATTCGGCGGCGATGTCGTTCAGGCATGCCGATCTGGATTGTCGGCCTGGTGTGTGAATGGCCTGCGCGATCTCGAAGATTCAGATTCGAAACTGTGCCGACCGTTCCATTGAAGCATGTCCGGCGCCTGGCCGGACGAACGCGAAGGAAACCGATTGTGCCACAGGTTTTTCGTTCCGGAACCCGCCCGATCGACTCGCGGCGCTGTGAGGCGCCACAGGTCTTTGGTTTCAACTGTTTACTCGTATATATACGTAGTAGAAGTTAACAAGAACCGCACAGTTCTGTGGATAACGCCGGTTTGTGTAGAAAGATCAAGGCATTGGCGTGCGCGTAACCCGTTGCACACGCTGTTTGCTCACAGCGGTTTGAGTTGAGCAACTTTTGGTCCGTTTCACAGCTGTGCCGACTTGCCCAGTTTACGTCCACTGTGATTGCACACGGAGTGCGCACGGATTTCGCGCGGTTATCCACAGCGGTCCGTGGATAAGTTTGCGCGGGCGAATCGCGGGACTGTGAGGCGTGGGCCGGCCAGGTCAGCCGAGTTTGCGCCCGCGCAGGGCGCGGATCAGGAACCGGGCGGGGTCGACGGCATCGACGAGCTCGCGCTCGAGCGGCCACGGCTCGCCTTCGAGCTGCGACGCGATCAGCTCGGCGCCGAGCGCCGCCCAGACGAGGCCGCGCGAACCGTAGCCGAACGCGCCGTAAAGGCCCCCGGTGCGCGGCAGGTCGCGCGCTTTCGCACCGCTGAGCGCCTTCGCGTGGGCGAGCGCCTGCGCTTCGTCCGCGAGCGGGCCGATCAGCGGCACGCGATCGGCGACGACCCAGCGAAACGCGACGCGCCCGCGCAACGTATCGACGTCCGGCACGTCGCCGACGAGGCCCGGCAGCAGATGCCGGATGCGCGCGAGGTTTTCGAGGTGGCCGGCGTCGCGAATCTCAGGATCGACGTCGTCGGGTTCGAACGTCGCGCCGATCAGCAGCGTGCCGTCGTCGAGCGGCACCGCATAGCCGTCGCCGATCACCGGGCAGTCGAGCGGCGCCGCGCTGCCCGGCGGCAGCAGCGTGAGCTGCCCGCGCACCGGCTGCAGCGCGACGTGCCGCAAGCCGGCAAGCCGCACCGCATCGCCGGCGTTGGCGAGCACGACGGCCGGCGCTTGCGCGATCGTCCGGCCGGCGGCGTCGAGCGCGCGCCACGTGTCGCCATCGCGTTCGAGCCCCGCGACTTCGGTGCCGGTGCGCAGCGTCACGCGTTCGCCGGCCGCGGCGACCTGGGCGGCGCAGAGCCCGGCCGGCCATACGGCGCCGCCGTGCGGAAACAGCAGGCCACCGTGCGCGACCGGCAGATTCAGATGCGCGCGCGCGGCGTCGGCATCGAGCAGCGTGACATGGTCGGCCGGTGCGCCGAGCGCGTCGAAGGCCGCGCGCATCCGCTCGAAATCGTCGGCCGATTCCGCGAGCTGGATCATCCCGCGCGTGCTGCGCCCGAACCCGTGGCCCGCACGTTCGAGCGCGCGCCAGCGTGCGAGCGCGTGGAGGAAGCCGCTGCGCGTGAGCCGGCTCGCGACGTTGTCGTCGCGCGTCATCAGCGGATGGAACACGCCGGCGGGATTGCCCGATGCTTCGCCCGCGATGCGTTCGCGCCGCTCGATCAGCGTGACGTCCCAGCCGCGCGCGGCGAGCCGCTCGACCACGGCGCAGCCCGCGAGGCCCGCGCCGATCACGATCGCGCGGCGCGTGTCGACCGGCAGCGCACGCGGCGGCTCGTGACGGCGCATCTGCCAGCGCGGCGCGAATTCGCCGACCAGCATCGCGCGCTTGCCGGCGAAGCCGTCGACCTTGCGATACGCGAAGCTCGCTTCCGCGAGCGCGTGCTTCACGGCGCCCGAACTCGAATACGTCGCGAATGTCGCGCCGTCGCCGGCGAGGCGCGCGAGCGCGCGAAACAGGTCGACCGACCACAGGTCCGGGTTTTTCGACGGCGCGAAGCCATCCAGATAAAACGCGTCGGCGCGCACCGCGAGCTTCGGCAGCATCGCGAGCGCATCGCCGAACACGAGCGTGAGCACGACGCGTCCGCCGTCGAATTCGAGCCGATGAAAACCGGGCACGGCCGGCGGCCACGCATCGGCAAGCAGCGCCGCCTGCTCCGACAAAGTTGTGCCCGCAACGATGTGGGAAAGTGCTCGACGCAGGTCGTCGCGCGTGAACGGATGCTTCTCGACCGACACGAAGTGGAGCCGCTCGCAGCGCGCGGGATCGTCGCGCCACGCGGCCCAGGTCGCGAGGAAGTTGCCGCCGGCGCCGAAGCCGGTCTCGACGATCGTGAACGTGCGCCTGCCCTGCCAGCGCGCGGGCAGGCCGTTGCCTGCGACAAACACGTAGTTCGCCTGCGCGAGCGCGCCGGCGGCGCTGTGATAGACGTCGCCGTAGGCGGGCGAGACGAGGGTGCCGTCGTCGCTGAACGCGATCGTGGCGGGAACGAGTCGGTCTGGCATGCGAAACAAATATCGTGGCGACCAAGCCTGGCAAGGGGTTGCGCGGACCGGCCCGGCGCGCCGTTGGCAAAAACCAACGGCGCTGCACACGGGCCGATCGCGCTGCGTATCCTGTCCGGTTGGCGCAGGTCAAAAAACCCGCAAGCAATGATTCATTCGGCGAAACACCGATGAAAATCTTTGAAACCCTTGTCGTTATTGGGTTTGCGCTGCGCTATCATAGCAAGCGCCGTTCTGCGGGGCGGTCTTCGGGATGCCGGGGGCCGACCTGCGGGGCCAGGATTCGGCGGAGTGCCGTCGGAGTCCGACTCTCGACGGCACGGTTCGCGCACGTATAATCGGCGCGTTCGCGCTGTTCGTGTCAACCTAACCTGAAAAAGGAACCTTAATGAACAAACAGGAACTGATCGACGCCGTCGCCGCCCAAACGGGCGCCAGCAAGGCTCAAACCGGCGAAACGCTGGACACGCTGCTCGAAGTCATCAAGAAAGCCGTGTCGAAGGGCGATGCGGTTCAGCTGATCGGCTTCGGCAGCTTCGGTTCGGGCAAGCGCGCAGCACGTACGGGCCGCAACCCGAAGACGGGTGAAACCATCAAGATCCCGGCAGCCAAGACCGTCAAGTTCACGGCTGGCAAGGCGTTCAAGGACGCCGTCAACAAGCGTTAATACCGCGCTCGTTCCAGAAAAAAACCCGCCGGAAGGCGGGTTTTTTGTTTGGCGCGCGCGGCATTTTCACCACAGTGTGCGCCGCGCTTGCAAGATTTAACGTTGTGTCGGCCGCTTGCCAGCAGCGTGTTTACCGCGTGTTACGCATGCACGATCTGCCCGTCGGGATCGTCGTCATCATGCTCGTCGACGTCCCACGCCGGGAACGGATCGTCGAATGCGGCCCATTGTTCGGCGCCGAGCGCGAATTCCTTGTCGGTCAGCAGGCATGCGTCGAGCTTTGCGCGCCATGCCGCCGCGTCGAGGCCGATGCCGATCAGCACGAGTTCCTGGCGCCGGTCGCCGACCGAGCGGTCGTCGAGGTCGCCCTGCCATTCCGCGCGGATCTCGGCGAGCAGCGCGTCGTCGTCCGGCCATTCCGCGCGATCCTGCGCGGCCCACCACAAGCCCGCCGGCCCGTGCCGGCACACGCCGCCCGCCTGCGACAGCGAGCCGGCGATGTCGTTGCGCGTCGCGAGCCAGAAGAACCCCTTGCTGCGCAGCACGCCCGGCCACTCCTCGTGCAGCAGCGCCCACAGGCGTCCCGGATGGAACGGCCGGCGCGCGCGGTAGACGAAGTTGCCGATGCCGAATTCGTCCGCCTCGCCATGCACGTGCGGATGCGCATGGTCATCGCCGTGCTCGTGATCGTGGTCATGCGCGTGCTCGAGCGACGCGAGCCAGCCCGGCGCGTTCGCCGCCTCGTCGAAATCGAAGCGGCCGGTGTCCAGCAGCTCGCGGGGCGGCACGTTGCCGAACGTCGACACGATCTGGTGCGCGCGCGGGTTCAGCCGCGCGAGGATGTGCTGCAGTTGCGCCAGCTCGTCCGCGCCGACGAGGTCGGCCTTGTTGATCACGAGCACGTCGCAGAATTCGATCTGCTCGATCAGCAGCTCGACGAGCGTACGGTCGTCGTCCTCGCTGGCCGCAATGCCGCGTGCGGCGAGCGCGTCGTCCGAACCGTAGTCGCGCAGGAAATTGAAAGCGTCGACGACGGTGACGAGCGTGTCGAGCCGCGCGAACTCGCCGGAGCGACCTGCCGTCGTCGTCGACGAACGTGAAGGTTTCGGCGATCGGCATCGGCTCGGCGATCCCGGTCGATTCGATCAGGATCGCGTCGAAGCGGCCTTCCGCGGCGAGCTTGCGGATCTCGACGAGCAGGTCGTCGCGCAGCGTGCAGCAGATGCAGCCGTTCGACATCTCGACGAGCCGCTCCTCGACGTGCGACAGCGCCTGCGCGTCGCGCACGAGCGACGCGTCGATGTTGACCGCCGCGAGATCGTTGACGATCACGGCGACCTTCAGGCCCGCGCGGTTCGCGAGGATATGGTTGAGCAGCGTGGTCTTGCCGGCGCCGAGAAAGCCGGACAGCACGGTGACGGGCAACGGCTGGTTCATTGCCGGATTCATAACGATACGCACCAACGAAAAAAGGAAAAAGCGGCCGCGGCGCCCTTGCGGGGCGCGATCGGCCCGCGGGGCCGGTCGACATGGCGGCGTGAGCCCGCATTGTGCATCAAACGCGCATCGGCCGGCCGGCGCGGCGCCGGGTCACGGCTGCGGCGGCAGCAATTTCCATTGCGTGAGGATGCCGGCGATCTGCTTCGCGTACTTGTCGCGCAGCGACGGCGTTTCCGAGTGATAGGCGCCGACCGCCTGCCATGTGTTGCCGTACCGGTTCATCTTCTGGCGCAGGTGCCACGCCGCAATATAGACGTTCTTGCACGGCTCCATCAGCGTGTCGCGGCCGATCCCGTAGCGCGACAGCACCGGCAGATGGATCGAATTGATCTGCATCAGCCCGTAGTCGGTCGAGCCGTTCGCATTCTTGTTCCTCGCGTCCGGCCGGTTGCGCGATTCCTGCCACGCGATCGCGCGCAGGATCAGCGGATTGACCTGCTGGTATTTGGCCGCTTCGTCGAAACAGTCGGCGCGAGCGTTGCCGCTGGCGAGCCATGCGCCGGCGGCGATCAGCGCGATCGAAGCGAACCGTCTGTTCATAGTGCGCAAGCGGTGACGAATAGGTGAAATGCTCGGGAAAACCCGTGTCTGTTCGGCGTACGACTGGAAACGCGTCGCCCGTATCATACCGACAGACCGTCACGTGGCGACATCCGACGGACGGCAGACCGTTTATACCGCATTTCCGTGTCGATCTCGATAGCGCGACAAGGCGATGGCGGCCGGAATCTCGCAGTGATGCCGAAAATATTACATTCTGCATACATTGCGCCAGCAAGATGTCGTATATGAGACAGTATTCGGATCGATGTGATATTTCGGACATGAAAAACTGCTAATGTCGCTGTTTTCGGAATTGGATCCAGTACCACCGCCGGATGTGGCCTGAGCCGGCATCGACCCATTCATCCATGACAAGAAATCGCTTCGTTATGCGGCGCGTCGCTGCGACCCTGATGGTCGCCGGCATCATCGTCGCGCAGGCCGCCCACGCTCAGGTCACGCTCAACTTCGTGAACGCGGATATCGATCAGGTTGCCAAGGCGATCGGCGCCGCGACCGGCAAGACGATCATCGTCGATCCGCGCGTGAAGGGGCAGCTCAACCTCGTCGCCGAACGTCCGGTGCCGGAAGACCAGGCGCTGAAGACGCTGCAGTCCGCGCTGCGCATGCAGGGCTTCGCGCTCGTGCAGGATCACGGCGTGCTGAAGGTCGTGCCCGAGGCCGACGCCAAGCTGCAGGGCGTGCCGACCTACGTCGGCAACTCGCCGCAGGCGCGCGGCGACCAGGTCGTCACGCAGGTATTCGAACTGCGTAACGAATCGGCGAACAACCTGCTGCCGGTGCTGCGGCCGCTGATCTCGCCGAACAACACGGTCACCGCCTATCCGGCCAACAACACGATCGTCGTCACCGACTATGCGGACAACGTGCGCCGCATCGCGCAGATCATTGCGGGCGTCGACAGCGCCGCCGGTGCGCAGGTACTGGTCGTGCCGCTCAAGAATGCGAACGCGATCGATCTGGCCGCGCAGTTGCAGAAGATGCTCGACCCCGGCGCGATCGGCAACAGCGACGCGACGCTCAAGGTGTCGGTCATCGCCGACCCGCGCACCAATTCGCTGATGCTGCGCGCGTCGAGCGCGTCGCGCCTCGCGGCCGCGAAGCGGCTCGTGCAGCAGCTCGACGCGCCGAGCGGCGTGCCCGGCAACATGCACGTCGTGCCGCTGAAGAACGCCGAGGCAACGAAGCTCGCGAAGACGCTGCGCGGGATGCTCGGCAAGGGCGGCGGCGAAACCGGCGCGTCGGCGACGTCGAACGAAGCGAGCGCGTTCAACCAGGGCGGCTCGTCGGCGGCCGGCAGCTTCTCGACCGGCACCGCGGGCACCCCGCCGCTGCCGTCGGGCGGCCTCGGCGGTACGTCGTCTTCGTCGTACGGCGGCGGCTCGTCGCAAGGCGGGGGCCTCGGCACCGGCGGCCTCCTGGGCGGCGAGAAGGAAAAGGGCGAAGAAAACCAGCCGGGCGGGATGATCCAGGCCGACGCGGCGACGAACTCGCTGATCATCACGGCGCCCGACCCCGTCTACCGGAACCTGCGCGCGGTGATCGACCAGCTCGACGCGCGGCGCGCGCAGGTCTACATCGAGGCGCTCGTCGTCGAGCTGCAGGCGACGACGTCCGGCAACCTGGGGATTCAGTGGCAGGTGGCGAACAACGCACTCTTTGCGGGCACGAACCTGCCGAGCGGAGCATCGATAAGCGGCGCGGGGCTCGGCAACAGCATCATCGATCTGACCGGCAGGGCCGCGACGTCGCCGCTCACTGCGGTCGGCGCGCTCACGCCGGGCCTGAACATCGGCTGGCTGCGCAATATGTTCGGCGTCCAGGGGCTCGGCGCGCTGTTGCAGTACTTCGCCGGCTCGAGCGACGCGAACGTGCTGTCGACGCCGAACCTCATCACGCTCGACAACGAAGAAGCGAAGATCGTCGTCGGCCAGAACGTGCCGATCCCGACAGGTTCGTACTCGAACCTGACGAGCGGCACGGGGGGCAATGCGTTCAACACGTACGACCGCCGCGACGTCGGCCTCACGCTGCACGTGAAGCCGCAGATCACCGATGGCGGCATCCTGAAGATGCAGCTCTACACGGAAGATTCGTCGGTGGTTCAGTCGACCGTTTCGACGTCGGCCAATAGTCCCGGGCCGACGTTCAACAAGCGCTCGATCCAGTCGACCGTGCTCGCGGACAACGGCGAGATCATCGTGCTCGGCGGCCTGATGCAGGACAACTACAACACGTCGAACAGCAAGGTGCCGCTGCTGGGCGACATCCCGTGGATCGGCCAGTTGTTCCGTTCGGAGTCGAAGTCCCGCCAGAAGACCAACCTGATGGTGTTCCTGCGCCCGGTGATCATCAACGACCGCGAGACCGCGCAGGCCGTCACCGCGAACCGCTACGACTACATCCAGGGCGTGACGGGCGCGTACAAGTCGGACAACAACATCATCAAGGACAAGGACGACCCGGTCGTGCCGCCGATGCCGCTCGGCCCGAGCCAGGGCGGTTCGCCCGCGATGAACCTGTTCGACCTCGACAAGATGCGCCGCCAGCAGATGCAGCGTCAGGTCGCGCCGGTCCCGGCCCAGCCGCTGCCGGAGCAGACGCCCGTGCAGCCGCAAAGCGTGCCGCAGCAGACGGTGCCGCAGCAACCGTTGAGCGCCACGCCGGGAGCCTCGCAGTGAGCGACGTGCCCGCCTCCACCCACGAAGGCGCGCCGGGCGAACGCCCGCCGCCGTCGCCGCTCGCCGCGCGGCTGTTGCCGTACGGCTTCGCGAAGAGCGGCCAGGTGCTGATCGCGCATCAGCACGAGGACACGCTCGAAGTGTGGATCAGCGACCGCACGAGCGACGCGGCGCTCGCGGAGATCGCGCGCAACTTCGGCTCGATCTCGGTGCTGCGCCTGCCGGCCGACGAACTCGCGCACGCGATCAACCAGGCTTACGCGCGCCAGGACGGCAGCGCCGCGCAGGTGGTCGGCGAGGTCGAGGGTGAAGTCGACCTGTCGCGGCTGATGCAGGACATCCCCGAAGTCGAGGACTTGCTCGAATCGGAAGACGACGCGCCGATCATCCGGATGATCAACGCGCTGCTCACGCAAGCGGCGCGCGAGCAGGCGTCGGACATCCACATCGAGCCGTTCGAGAACGCGTCGGTCGTGCGCTTTCGCGTCGACGGCACGCTGCGCGACGTCGTGCGGCCGAAGAAGGCGCTGCACGGCGCGCTGATCTCGCGGATCAAGATCATGGCGCAGCTCGACATCGCCGAGAAGCGCCTGCCGCAGGACGGCCGGATCACGCTGCGGGTCGGCGGCCGGCCGGTCGACGTGCGGGTGTCGACGCTGCCGACCGGGCACGGCGAGCGCGCGGTGCTGCGTCTGCTCGAGAAGGACGCGCAGCGCCTGAACCTCGAAGCGCTCGGGATGGGCCGCGACACGCTCACGCAGTTCGACAAGCTGATCGCGCGCCCGCACGGCATCGTGCTCGTCACGGGCCCGACGGGCTCGGGCAAGACGACGACGCTGTACGCGTCGATGTCGCGGCTCGAAACCGCGACGACCAACATCATGACGGTCGAGGACCCGATCGAATACGACCTGTCCGGCATCGGCCAGACGCAGGTGAACGAGCGGATCGGGATGACCTTCGCCCGCGCGCTGCGCTCGATCCTGCGGCAGGACCCGGACGTGATCATGATCGGCGAAATCCGCGACCTCGAAACCGCGCAGATCGCGGTGCAGGCGTCGCTGACGGGCCACCTCGTGCTCGCGACGCTGCACACGAACGATGCGGCGTCGGCGGTCACGCGCCTGACCGACATGGGCGTCGAGCCGTATCTGCTCGCGTCGTCGCTGCTCGGCGTGCTCGCGCAGCGGCTCGTGCGGCAGCTCTGCCCGGTCTGCAAGGAAGAGCGGCACGAGGAAGGCCGCACGGTGTGGCATCCGGTCGGCTGCGACAAGTGCGGGCATTCGGGCTATGCGGGCCGGCGCGGCGTATACGAACTGCTGATCGTCGACGAGTCGATTCGCACGCTGATCCACCGCAACGCGGCCGACGCGGAGATTCTCGCGACGGGCCGCGCGCAAGGGATGCGCACGCTGCGCGACGACGCCGAGCGCTGGCTCGCGGCGGGCGCGACGTCGCTCGAGGAAGTGTTGCGCGTGACGGGAGGCGCATAGCGCGATGCCGGCATTCCGATTCGAAGCAATCGACGCGGCAGGTCATGCGCAAAAGGGCGTCGTCGAAGCCGACAGCGCGCGCGGCGCGCGCGGCCAGCTGCGCACGCAGGGGCTGACGCCGCTCGTCGTCGAGCCGGCGGCCAGCGCGACCCGCGGCGCGCGCAGCCAGCGCCTCGCGCTCGGCCGCAAGCTGTCGCAGCGCGAACAGGCCATCCTCACGCGCCAGCTCGCGAGCCTGCTGATCGCCGGGCTGCCGCTCGACGAATCGCTCGGCGTGCTGACCGAGCAGGCCGAGCGCGACTACATCCGCGAACTGATGGCCGCGATCCGCGCCGAGGTGCTGGGCGGCCATTCGCTCGCGAACGCGCTCGCGCAGCATCCGCGCGATTTCCCGGAAATCTATCGCGCGCTCGTCGCGGCGGGAGAGCACACGGGCAAGCTCGGCATCGTGCTGTCGCGCCTCGCCGACTACATCGAGCAGAGCAACGCGCTGAAGCAGAAGATCCTGCTCGCGTTCACGTATCCGGGGATCGTCACGCTGATCGCGTTCGGCATCGTCACGTTCCTGCTGAGCTACGTGGTGCCGCAGGTCGTCAACGTGTTCGCGAGCACCAAGCAGCAACTGCCGATCCTGACGGTCGTGATGATGGCGCTGTCGGATTTCGTGCGGCACTGGTGGTGGGCGATCGTGATCGCGGCCGTGCTCGTCGTCTGGTTCGTCAGGGCGACGCTGTCGCGCGACGGGCCGCGCCTCGCGTTCGACCGCTGGCTGCTGACCGCGCCGCTCGCCGGCAAGCTGGTGCGCGGCTACAACACGGTGCGCTTCGCGAGCACGCTCGGCATCCTGACCGCGGCCGGCGTGCCGATCCTGCGCGCGCTGCAGGCGGCGGGCGAGACGCTGTCGAACCGCGCGATGCGCGCGAACATCGACGACGCGATCGTGCGCGTGCGCGAAGGCTCCGCGCTGTCGCGCGCGCTGAACAACGTGAAGACGTTTCCGCCGGTGCTGGTGCACCTGATCCGTTCCGGCGAGGCGACGGGCGACGTGACGACGATGCTCGACCGCGCGGCCGAAGGCGAGGCGCGCGAACTCGAACGCCGCACGATGTTCCTGACGAGCCTGCTCGAGCCGCTGCTGATTCTCGCGATGGGGGGCATCGTGCTCGTGATCGTGCTGGCCGTGATGCTGCCGATCATCGAGCTGAACAACATGGTGCAGTGACGGCCGTGCCGGCCGTCACCGGACGTTCAGCGCATGTAGATCGCCGGAGACGGCGTGTTGGCGGGCAACGCGACTTCGGCACGGGCGCCGTTGCGCTCGACGATGATCGAGCGGTCGCGGACTTCGGCGAGCTTCGCGCCGGGCGCGACCTCGGCGCCGAGCGACACCGCGCGCGGCGGCTCGCCGCCGACGCCGACGATCGCGGCGGCGCCGCGCTGGAGCGCGAGGATGCCGAACAGGTGGATGTCCTGCACGGGATTCTTGTCGAGCTGGCCGCCGAACAGCGCGGCGGCATCCTCGGTGCGAATCGGGGGCCGCGCGGCGGCGGCGGGCAGCGGTGCTTCGCGGGCCGACAGCGTGACGACCCAATAGGTGGCCGTCGCGCACAACGCCGCGAAGAGGGCGAGGGAGAGTATCCGGATCGAGATCGCGTTCATGCGCGCTATTGTACGGATGTATGTGAAATTTGCGTTGAGTGAAAGCCCTTGGCGGGCCGCGCCTTACAATGCGTGCTCCGTGCCCGGCGCAATCGGCGCAGCAGTCCCGCAGGGACCTGACCCGGTTGCTTCGGAAACGTCACTCAATCGACGACAATTTTTTGGAAAGAGGAAGTCAGCAGCATGCAAACGTGGATCACTCGACGCAACGGAGCTGTTCGCCGTCAGCGCGGTTTCACGCTGATCGAGATCATGGTGGTGGTCGCGATTCTCGGGATTCTGGCGGCGCTGATCGTGCCGAAGATCATGAGCCGTCCGGACGAGGCGCGCCGCATCGCCGCGAAGCAGGACATCGGCACGATCATGCAGGCGCTCAAGCTGTACCGTCTCGACAACGGCCGCTATCCGTCGCAGGACCAGGGCCTGCAGGCGCTGATCCAGAAGCCGAGCACCGATCCGATCCCGAACAACTGGAAGGACGGCGGCTATCTCGAGCGCCTGCCGAACGATCCGTGGGGCAACGCGTACAAGTACCTGAACCCGGGCGTGCACGGCGAGATCGACGTGTTCAGCTACGGCGCCGACGGCAAGGAAGGCGGCGAATCCAACGATACCGACATCGGTTCGTGGCAGTAAACGATCGCTGACCGGCCCGACGTCTCTTTTTTCTGATCCCCATGCTCGCCATCCGCACGACTTCCCGCTTCGGGCGCGGCTGCCGTGTGCGCCGGGCGCCGGCGCGCGCGGATGGCGCGCGGGCGCCGCAGCGCGGCTTCACGCTGCTCGAGATGCTCGTCGTGCTCGTGATCGCGGGCCTGCTGGTGTCGCTCGCGTCGCTGTCGCTGACGCGCAATCCGCGCACCGACCTGCGCGAGGAAGCGCAGCGGCTCGCGCTGCTGTTCGAGACGGCGGGCGACGAAGCGCAGGTGCGCGCCCGTCCGATCGCCTGGCAGCCGACCGCGCGCGGATTTCGCTTCGACATGAGCACCGCCGACGGCTGGCGCACGCTGCGCGACGACCTGCTGCGCCCGCGCGACTGGGACGGCGGCGTGACGGGCGCCGACATCGACTACCCGGGCTCGGATACGCGCGTGGACCGCGTCGTGTTCGGCACCGAGAGCATCGACATGCCGGTGCGCGTGACGCTGCGCTCGACCGTCGGCAGCGTGACGATCGTCGGCACCGGCAACGGCCGCTACGAGGTGCAGTGACGATGCATCGCCGGCCGTTCTTCTCCCCTTCCCCCGCTCCCGCGATGCGTCCCTGCACGGGACGTTCAGCGGCGCGCGGTTTCACGATGATCGAGGTGCTGGTCGCGCTTGCGATCATCGCGGTGGCGCTCGCCGCGTCGATTCGCGCGGTCGGCACGCTGGCGACCGGCTCGTCGGACCTGCATCGCCGGCTGCTGGCCAGCTGGAGCGCCGACAACGCGCTCGCGCAGTTGCGGCTCGCGCATGCGTGGCCGGAGATCGGCGAGCAGAGCTTCGATTGCTCGCAGGGCAACGTGAAGCTCGTCTGCACGCAGCGCGTCAGCGCGACGCCGAATCCGGTGTTCCGGCGCGTCCAGGTATCGGTGAGCGCGCCGGACGGCAAAGGCGTGCTCGCGCAGATGGTCACGGTGGTCGCGAATGAAACCAGCCGCTCGCTCTGAATCCACGCGGCGCGCCCGCACGCGCGGCTTTACGCTGATCGAACTGATGATCGCGATCGCGATTCTCGCGGTCGTCGCCGTGCTCGCATGGCGCGGGCTCGACCAGATCATGCGCGGCCGCGACAAGGTGTCGTCGGCGATGGAAGACGAACGCATCTTTGCGCAGATGTTCGACCAGATGCGCATCGACGCGCGCCGCGCGGCGACCGACGACGAGGCCGGCCAGCCCGCGCTCGGCGTCGCCGGCAACACGCTGCAGATCGTCCGCGCGTTCGACGCGCCGGGCGCCGCGCCGCGGCTGCAGGTGATTCGCTACCGGATCGCGGCGGGGCGCGTGGTGCGCTACGCGTCGCCGCCGCTCGCCGACGCGAACCGGCTGCGCGACACGCTGAAGAACCCCGACGTCGAAGGCTGGAGCTCGGTGGCGCTGATGGGCGGAGTCGGCGCGATCGACGCGAAGCTCTACGTGCCGCGCGTCGGCTGGACCACGAACGTGCAGACGGCCGACGAAGCGCTCGCGCAGAACAACGATGCGATCAAGGTGCCGCAGCTCGGCAACGCACCGCCGCCGCGCGCGGTGACGGGCCTGCAGGTCAGCATCGGCGCGACGTCGCTGCGCGTGCCGGTGACCCGTATCTTCCTCGTCGGGGAATGACGATGCGCGCCCCTGCCCCGCTTCCGTTCCTCCGGCCCCCCCGCCCCGCGCGCCGGCAACGCGGCGCCGCGATCATCACCGCGCTGCTCGTCGTCGCGCTGTCGGCGATCCTCGTATCGGGGATGCTGTGGCGCGAGCAGGTGCAGATCCGCCGCATCGAGAACCAGCGCCTGATCGCGCAGGCGCAGTGGGTCGCGCGCGGCGCGCTCGACTGGACGCGGATGATCCTGCGCTCGGAAGGCGACACGGCGCCGGGCATCACGTATCTCGGCGGCATCTGGGGCGTGCCGATCGCGAAGACGAAGCTGTCGGACTTCATGGGCAAGATCGGCGTGGGCGGCGGCGGCAGCGAAGGCGAAGACACCTATCTGTCCGGCGCGATCGAGGACGCGCAGGCGAAGTTCAACCTGCGCAACCTCGTGTCGACGCCCGCGCCCGGCGTGCTGCAGCTCAACGCCGCGCAGCTCCAGGCGTTCCAGCGCCTCGTGACGACGCTCGGCTACGACGGCGCGTTCGCGAAGCGCATCGCGCTGCAGGTGCGCGCGGGCCTGAAGCATTCGGCGTCGCGCTTCCAGATGGCGACGCTGCCCGGCGCCGCGGGCGCGCCGTTGCCGGAGGCAGGCACGGGCACGCAGGGCACGGCCTTCACCGACGAGCCCGGCCTCGCCGACAGCGATCGCGGGCCGGCGCCGCTCATCATGACGAGCGTCGACAGCCTGCTCGACGTCGACGGCGTCACGCCGGAAATGGTCGAACGGCTGCGCCCGTTCGTCACCGTGCTGCCGACCACGACGCCCGTGAACATGAACACCGCGCCCGCCGAGGTGATCGCGGCGCTGGTGCCGGGGATGAGCGTGGCGTCGGCGCAGGCGCTCGTGTCGCGCCGCGAGACCGTGTTCTTCCGCAACGTCGGCGACGTGCAGCTTGCGCTGCGCGGCGCCGGCGCGCCGCCGCCGAACGTGACGCCCGATCCGACGCTGATCGACGTCAATTCGAACTATTTCATCGTGCATGGACGGATCCAGCACGATCGCGCCGAGGTCGACCGCACCTCGCTCGTGTATCGTGATCCGACCACGCACTCGACGCGGGTCGTGCGCATCCGCGACCAGCTATAACGACGCCATTCGGGAGAGGAGCCCTTGAGCACGCTGATTGTTTTACTGCCGCCGCGCGAGCCCGCCGTGCCGTTGCAGGAATGGCAATGGCCCGAGCTGCCGTTCATGCTCGTCGACAAGGCCGGCCAGACGCAGCGGGCCGGACGCGCCGCGCTCGCGCTGCTGCCGCGCGCGGCCGCGACGGTGCTGGTCGTCGCCGCGCGCGACGTGCTGCTGCTGGCCGCGACGGTGCCGCCGCTCAAGGGGCCGAAGCTGCGCCAGGCGCTGCCCAACATCGTCGAGGACCAGCTGATCCAGGATCCGCAGGGCTGCCACGTCGCGGTCGATCCGGCGGCGCTGCCCGACGGGCGCCGCGTGCTCGCGGTCGTCGATCGCGCGTGGTTCCGCGCGATCTGCGACGCGTTTGCCGCGGCCGGCCACCGGCATCTGCGCGCGGTGCCCGCGACGCGCTGCCTGCCGCCGCCGCTCGCGGCGGCCGCGGCCGTCACCGATCCGGCGACGGCGGCGGCCGACGAGGCAGCCGCCGAAGCCGAGGCTGACGCCGCCCCGCCGCCGCGCCCGGCCGCGGTCGCCGCGGTGCTGGGCGTCGCGGCGTCGGTCGAGCCGGTGCTCGTCGAAGCGGGCGCGCAGCCGGACGCATCCGGCTCGCCGCGGCTCGAGCTGGCGGTCGCGCGCGGCGCGCTGGGCGAAGGCTTCGCTGCGCCCGCACAGCGCGCGACCGGCACGCTCGCCGCGCTCGCGGGCGGCGCCCCGGTCGAGCTGTACGTGCTCGGCGAGCCGGGCGCGGAACCGCAGCTCGCGTCGGTCAAGCGCACGGACGTCGAGCCGTCGGGCGCCGCCGCGCTGCTGCCGGGCGCGGCGCCGCTGCCGTTCGACACGTTCGCGCGCCGCGCGCTGGCCGAGCGTTTCGATCTGTGCCAGTTCGAATTCGAGTCGCAGCCGTGGCGCTTCGACCGCGCGACGCTCAAGCGGCTGCGGGTTCCGGTCGCGCTCGTCGCGGCGACGCTCGGCGTCGCGGTGATCGGGATGAACGTGCACTGGTGGAAGCTGTCGCGCGAGCGCGATGCGTTGTCCGCGCAGATCACCGAGACGCTGCTGTCCGCGTTCCCGAAGACCACGACGGTGCTCGATCCGGCCGCGCAGATGCAGCGCCAGCTCGACCAGCTGCGCCTCGCGGCGGGCGAGCTGTCGCCGAACGATTTCCTCGCGCTCGCGAGCGGGCTGTCGCGCTCGATGGGCACGCTGCCGCTGAACGGCATCGCGTCGCTCGATTATCACGACCGGCGGCTCGACGTCGGCTTCAAGCAGGGCGTGACGGTCGATCCCGACTTCACGCAGCGCCTCGCGCGCAACGGGCTGGCCGGCGAAGTCGACAGCAGCACGGGCAAATGGACGATCCGGAGCCGGTCATGAAGGCTGAACTGAACCAGACTCTCACGCAATTCTGGGGTGAGCGCACCCCGCGGGAAAAAAACCTGCTCGGCTGGGGCGGCGCCGTGCTGGCGGTCGCGATCGCCTATTCGGTGCTGTGGTCGCCCGCGCAGGAAGGCCGCGCGCGGATCACGCGCGCGCTGCCCGCGATGCGCGCCGAGCTCGCGAAGATGACCGCGCAGGCGAACGAAGCGCGCTCGCTCACGGCGGCCGCGCAGGGCGTCGCGCCGACCGGCGCCGCGCTGAAGGACGCGCTGGCGGCGTCGCTGTCCGACCACGGGATGCCCGGCGGGCAGATCCAGCTGGTCGGCAACGGCGTGCAGATCCAGCTGAAGAACGCGTCGTTCCCGGCGTGGACCCAATGGCTCGACGACGTGCGCAAGCAGTTCAAGGTGCAGGTCGGCGAGGCGCACGTCACCGCGCTGAAGGACGACGGCCAGGTCGACCTGACGGCCGTGATGCAGCCGTCGACGCAGAAATGATGCAGAAACGACGCAATGGATGATGCAAGCGACGGCCGGCCGATGAGGCCGTGGCCGAGACGGCTTTGGGCCGCGTTGCCGTGGCTCGCGGCGGGCGGGCTCGCGACCGCCGTCACGCTGGTCGCGCTCGCGCCGGCCGCGTGGATCGCGCCGCAATTCGCGCGCGCGACGGGCGGCCATGTGAACCTCGTCGATCCGGACGGCTCGCTGTGGCACGGCTCGGGCACCCTGATGCTCGCGCCGGGCGCCGACCGCAGCGCGGCGACGCTGCTGCCGGGGCGGGTCGAATGGACGACGCGCTTCTGGCCGCTCCTGACCGGGCGCGTGCAGATGCGGATGCGGCAGACCGAGGCGATGCCCGACGCGGTCACGCTCGACGCGACGTGGCGTGGCGCGGTGCTGTCCGCGGGCGCGATGTCGGTGCCGGCGTCGCTGTTGGCGGGGCTCGGCACGCCGTTCAACACGCTCGACCTGCAGGGCGACGTGTGGGTCCGCTGGAGCGACTGGCGGCTGATCGGCAGCAATGCGTTCGGCCAGCTGACGGTGACGATCGACGACATGAGCTCGCGCGTGTCGCGCGTGAAGCCGCTCGGCTCGTACCGCGCGGTGCTGCAGGCGAAGGGTTCGGGCGCGGATCTCGACCTGGCCACGACGAAAGGCCCGCTGTTTCTCGACGGGCACGGCACATTCGGGCCCGGCAGCGGGTCGTTCCGCGGCACCGCGCATGCGGCGCCCGAGCAGCTGGCGAACCTCGCGGGCCTGCTGAACCTGCTCGGCCATCCGATCGGCGACGGCTCGGTGTCGCTGATCTACGGCGACGCGGCGCGCTGACGCGCGCGACGCGCGCATTTCACGTCACTTCTGCGCAACCGGCACGGCCGGCGCGCCGCTGGCCGGCGCAGGCGCGGCCACGCCGCCCGTCTCGCGCGCGATCTGCGACACGTCCCAGCCGCCGCCGAGCGCCTTCACGAGCCCGACCGACGACACCATCCGCTGCCCCGCGATCGTCGCGAGCTTCTGGTGCGCGCTGAACGCGGTCGTCTGCGCGGTCAGCACGTTCAGGTAGTCGACCGTGCCCGCCTTGTACTGGTTCGTCACGATCGCGAGCGCATGTTCGGCGCTGTCCACCGCCTGCCGCTGCACGTCGATTTCCTGCGCGAGGATGCGCTGCGACGCCAGGTTGTCCTCGACGTCCTGGAACGCGGTGAGGACCGACAGCCGGTATGCGGCGACGTCCTGGTCGTAGGTCGCGCGCGCGGCCTCCGTCTGCGCGGCGCGCAGGCCCGCGTCGAACAGCGTCGCCGCGAGCTGCGGGCCGACCGTCCAGAAGCGCGCCGGCAGCGTGAACAGGTTCGACCACACCGAACTCTGCACGCCGCCCTGTGCCGACAGCGTGAGTGTCGGGAAGAACGCCGAGATCGCGACGCCGATCTGCTCGTTGGCCGCGGCCGCGCGGCGTTCGGCCGCCGCGATGTCGGGCCGCCGCTCGAGCAGCGCCGACGGCACGCCGACCGGCGTGACGGGCGGCTCGGCGGCGAGCGGCAGCGGCGGCAGCGAGAACGTCGACGCCGGTTCGCCGATCAGCGTCGCGATCGCGTGCTCGTACTGCGCGCGCGCGACGCCGTTGTCGATCGCGGCCGCCTGCGCGCTCTGCAGCTGCGTCTGCGCCTGGATCACGTCCGCGCGCGCGGCGACGCCCTGCGCGTACCGGTTCTGCGTGAGCTGCAGCGAGCGCGCGTACGACGCGGCGGTGTCGTCGAGCAGCTTCTGCAGCGCATCGGCGGTGCGCAGCTGGAAGTAGGTCTGCGCGAGCGTCGCCTGCTGAGACAGCCGCGCGTTCGCGAGATCGGCGGCGGCCGCCGATTCGCCCGCGCGCTGCGCGCCGACCGTGCGGCTCACCTTGCCCCACAGGTCGGGCTCCCACGACGCGTCGAGGCCGACGCTGTAGCTGTTGCCGATCGATCCGGAACTGCCGCCGCCGAAGCTCGACGACGAGCCGGACGACAGCGACGCGCGCGGCGTGCGGGAGCGCGAGCCCGACGCGCTCAGCCCGACGGTCGGGAAATACGCGGCGCGCGCCTCGGCGACGAGCGCGCGCGCCTGCCGGTACGCGGCCGCCGACTGCGCGATGGTCTGGTTCGACGCGTTCAGCTTGCCGATCAGCGCGTCGAGCTGCGGATCGCCGTAGACGCTCCACCAAGCGCCGCGGTCGGCGCCGTCGGCCGGCTGCGCGACCTTCCAGCCGGCGGGCGCTTCCTTGAACGCGGCGGGCATCGGCGTGTCGGGGCGGTGATAGTCGGGCCCGACGGCGCAGCCGGCGAGCAGCATGGCGGTCGCGAACGCGACGGCGGCGGCGAGCGGGCGGCGGGCGCGCGGGGATGGGACGTACGGCATGCGTGTGATTCCTGTCTGGGCGCGGCCCGGGGCATGGGCACGCGGGCGCGCGATGCGGCCGGCAGGCCGCAGGCGGACAAATGGTAACTGACGGCGGGGAAGCTGCGCAGCCGTTAGGGTAAGGCGCGCGAGGGCGGGAATGTGTTACCGGCGCGGCAGGCCGGGTTACCGGGCATTACGGATCGCTTGCGGCGGATGGCGCACGCGGGGCGCGCCGCTCGCCGGCAGGTGCCGGCCGGTCAGTCAGTGGCAGTGTGCGGGTTCGATGGCGGCCGCGCGCCATGACGACGGCTCCGTGGCGGCCGCCGCCTTGCGTTCGCCATTGCGTGCCCCCTTCGCGTTGCGCTGCCGGCGATGATCGAACCACGCGAACCCGAGCGCCGCGAGCGAGCCGCCCGGCAACACCAGCATCGCGACGTACAGCGCGAGCTTCCAGCCGCGGTGCGGCCCGGAGAACACATGGTGAGCGGTATCGGTCAGGTTGCGGCGCAGCGCGCCGGCGGCATTTTTCAGGAACAGCATCGCGAACATCCTCGAGGCGCCCGCGGCGCGGGCAAGGCAGGTCAGAACATCGTCTCCGGCAGTGCAGGTCGCACGTCGTAACTGGTTGCCTGAAATAATATTGACTAAGCAATTAATTTTCAAGATACTGGTCGCGTTTTTCCGACAAAGCACTATTGCTGCGCGCGCAATCGAGAATGAACGGCGGTCTCTACGATCCTGACGGCATCGAGCTGGAATCGAGTCTCGGCTACTACCTGACGAAGGCGCGTCAGGCGCTCATCGAGCGGATGGACCGCGCGCTGGAGCCGCTCGACCTGACCGCGCAGCAGGTCGGCGTGATCCTGCTGCTGTCGCGCGGATACGTGCGCACGCCGTTCGAGCTGTCGCGCAAGATGGCGTATGACAGCGGCTCGATGACGCGGATGCTCGACCGGCTCGAGCGCAAGGGCTTCATCGCACGCTCACGCAGCGAGCAGGACCGCCGCGTGATCGAGCTGACGCTGACCGAACGCGGCGCCGACGCCGCCCGCGCGCTGCCGTCGCTGATCGCGACCGCGCTGAACGCGCAGCTCGCCGGCTTCTCGGCCGACGAGCTCGCGACGCTCACGGGCCTGTTGCAGCGCTTCATCGCGAACGGCCCCGGCACCCTCGGGTGCGATTCGTCCGGCGAGCCGGACTGCTGAAGCCATGCGAGGCGTCGACATTTTGGTTAAGCGTTCACTTATTTATCTGTCTGGGCAGAAGATGACGCGTCATACGCTCCGCTCCACGTATTTCCCCTCGTTCCCGGCCGTGCACGCCCGTCGTGCGCTTTGCGCGCGCCGCGCATAGGAGATTCCGATGTCCGACACCACGGCCTCCGCGGCCTCGCCCGCGTCCCCCGCCGCCGAACCGGCGCCGCTGTCCGGCGGCGCCCTCGCGCTGCTCACCGTCGGGCTCGCGCTCGGCACCTTCATGGAAGTGCTCGACACGTCGATCGCGAACGTCGCGGTGCCGACGATCTCGGGCAGCCTCGGCGTCGCGACGAGCGAAGGCACATGGGTGATCTCGTCGTATTCGGTCGCGTCCGCGATCGCGGTGCCGCTCACCGGCTGGCTCGCGCGGCGGGTCGGCGAGGTGCGCCTGTTCACGCTGTCGGTGCTCGCGTTCACGATCGCGTCCGCGCTGTGCGGCCTCGCGAACAACTTCGAGACGCTGATCGCGTTCCGGCTGCTGCAGGGGCTCGTGTCGGGGCCGATGGTGCCGCTGTCGCAGACGATCCTGATGCGCAGCTACCCGCCCGCGAAGCGCGGGCTCGCGCTCGGGCTATGGGCGATGACGGTGATCGTGGCGCCGATCTTCGGCCCGCTGCTGGGCGGCTGGATCAGCGACAACTACACGTGGCCGTGGATCTTCTACATCAACCTGCCGATCGGCGTGTTCTCGGCAGCCTGCGCGTTCGTGCTTCTGCGCGGCCGCGAGACGAAGACGACCAGGCAGCGGATCGACGCGGTCGGGCTCGCGCTGCTCGTGATCGGCGTGTCGTGCCTGCAGATGATGCTCGACCTCGGCAAGGACCGCGACTGGTTCAACTCGACGTTCATCGTCGCGCTCGCGCTGATCGCGGTCGTGTCGCTCGCGTTCATGCTCGTGTGGGAGGCGACCGAGAAGGAGCCGGTGGTCGACCTCACGCTCTTCAAGGACCGCAACTTCGCGCTCGGCGCGCTGATCATCTCGTTCGGCTTCATGGCGTTCTTCGGCTCGGTCGTGATCTTCCCGCTGTGGCTGCAGACGGTGATGGGCTACACGGCCGGCAAGGCCGGCCTCGCGACCGCGCCGGTCGGGCTGCTCGCGCTGGTGCTGTCGCCGCTGATCGGCCGCAACATGCACCGGCTCGACCTGCGGATGGTCGCGAGCTTCGCGTTCGTCGTGTTCGCCGGCGTGTCGATCTGGAACTCGACGTTCACGCTCGACGTGCCGTTCAACCACGTGATCCTGCCGCGGCTCGTGCAGGGGATCGGCGTCGCGTGCTTCTTCGTGCCGATGACGACGATCACGCTGTCGAGCATCGCCGACGACCGGCTCGCGAGCGCGTCGGGGCTGTCGAACTTCCTGCGCACGCTGTCCGGCGCGATCGGCACCGCGGCCAGCTCGACGTTCTGGGAGAACGACGCGATCTACCACCATGCGCGGCTGTCCGAATCCGTGAGCGTCTACGCGCAGAGCACGACCGACTACCAGGGTGCGCTCGCGCAGCTCGGCATCGCGGGCCAGATGTCGAACGCGCAGATCAACCAGATCGTCACGCAGCAAGGCTTCATGATGGCGACCAACGACTTCTTCCACCTGTCGGCGATCGTGTTCGTCGCGCTCGCGGCGCTCGTGTGGATCACCAAGCCGAGGAAGGGCGCGGGGCCGGCGATGGGGCATTGAGCCCCGCCGCGGCCGGCGTCGCGTGCCCGGCCACCGGCCGCGGGCCGCACACGTCGCCCACGCCCACCGCCCACGGCACGCATGAGCCGCACGGCCGCCGCGTGCCGATGTCCCGGCCCGCATCACTCGCGCGCGAGCAGACCCCCGAAGGCGAGATCATCGCCGGACGCGATGGGCAGCGTCGCGCGCGCGACCTCGAGCCACGCGCGCGCCGCGTGCGACAGATAGCCCTTCTTCAGCCAGCCGAGCGCGATCGCCCAGGTGATCTCCGGCTCGACGATCGGCCGGCACGTGAACTGGTCGGGATCGAGCCGCCGGCAGTACGGCTCGGGCAGGAGCGCGATGCCGACCCCCGCGTGCACGAGCGCGGCCATGAAATCCCAGTGCCCGCTGCGGCTCACGATCGACGGCGTGAAGCCGACCTGCCGGCACGCGTCGAGCACCGCGTCGTGCAGCGCGAGGCTTTCCGCGTAGAACACGAACGATTCGCGCGCGAGGTCGGCGAGCGGCACCGCCGGGTGCTCCTCCCAGCGCGACTCGCGCGGCGCGACGAGCCACAGCGGCGCGCGCACCATCGGCAGCCGGTCGAACACCTCCGGATCGACCGGCTCCAGCAGCCCGCCCAGCTCCAGCTCGCCCGCCACCAGCGCGGCCTCGATCATCCGCGCGCCCTGCTCGAACAGCTTCAGCTCGATGTTCGGGTAGCGCTGCTTGTACGCGGCGATGATCGGCGTGAACAGCGACCCGCCGAGCGGCGGGATGCCGATCGACAGCTCGCCGCGGCCCAGCGTGCCGAGGTCGTTCAGCTCCGACTGCAGCTGCGCCTGCGCGGCGAGCACGTCCTGCCCGCGCTGGAACACGATCCGCCCGGCGTCGGTGAGCACCATCTGCCGGCCGTCGCGCAGCAGCAGCGGCGAGCCGATCTCGTCCTCGAGCGCCTTCACCATCTTGCTGATGGTCGGCTGGGTCACGAACAGCCTGTCGGCCGCCGCGGTGAAGCTCTGCTGGCGGACCACCTCGACGAAATACCGCAGTGCGCGCAACTCCATCGGCGCCTCCCCAGATTGGTGCAACGGTCGTAGAATTCCGAAATGGAATGACAAGGATAGAGACAAGTCATTTTATTTATGGATGGGGGAAACCCTATACTCCTACCATCAACCGAATCTCTGCAGGAGCCAGCCATGAGCCACTCGACCGCGTCTGTCGCCGTCCTTCCCGCCACGCCGGGCAAGCTCACGCGCACTGGCCGGATCGCGCTGCAGGCCGCCGCGCTCGGCGTGCTGTGGATGGCCGTCGACTGGGCCGTGCGCGCGGTCGGGCTGTCGGTGCCGTCGGGCGTGATCGGCCTCGCGGTGCTGCTCGTGCTGCTGTTCTCCGGCGGCGTCGCGCCGGCGTGGGTGAAGGACGGCGCGAACTGGCTGCTGTCCGACATGCTGCTGTTCTTCGTGCCGGCCGCGGTCGCGGCCGTGCAGTACGGCGGCCTGTTCCGCGAGGACGGCTGGCGGCTCGCGCTCGTCGTCGTCGCCGGCACCGCGTTCGTGATGGTCGCGGTGGCCGTCGCGGTCGACCTCGCCGCGAAGCTCGAGCGCAAGCTCGCCGCGCAACGCATGTTCGCCGAACGCCGCCGCGCGCGTCTGGCGACCGTGTCGGTCCACTGAGCCGGAGCCCGTCATGCATGCGCTGCTGTCGCGCCTGAGCGTCGACCAGGTGAACGCCGCGATCTCCGTCGGCTGCTTCGTGCTGACGGTCGTGCTGTACTTCGCGTCGAAGCGGCTCTATGCGTACCGGAAGACGCTGCTGTTCTCGCCGCTCGTGTTCGTGCCCGGCGTGCTGGTCACGCTCGTCGCGCTGACGGGCATCCCGTATTCGGTCTACTTCCGCGACACGCGCTGGCTGATGTGGCTGCTCGGCCCGGCGACGATCGCGTTCGCGGTGCCGATCTACGACTACCGCGACCTGATCCGCCGCCACTGGCTGTCGCTGTCGGTCGGCGTCGTGGTCGGCATCGCCGCCGGGGTCTGCGGGTCGCTGCTGCTCGCGAAGCTGCTGCACCTGTCGCCGGAGCTGCAGCGCTCGCTGATGACCCGCTCGGTGTCGACGCCGTTCGCGCTCGCCGTCTCCGACAAGATCCATGCGCCGAAGGACCTGACCGCGCTGTTCGTGATCGCGACCGGCATCTGCGGGATGCTGCTCGGCGAGATCGTGCTCGCGCTCGTGCCGATGCGCACGCGGCTCGCGCGCGGCGCGCTGTTCGGCGCGGCCGCGCACGGCGTGGGCACCGCGAAGGCGCGCGAGATCGGCAGCGAGGAAGGCGTCGTGTCGAGCCTGACGATGATGATCGCGGGCGTCGCGATGGTGCTGCTCGCGCCGCTGTTGACGCTGCTGCCGATCTGACGGCGGCGGGCCGGGCACGCCGGTGCGGCCGCCCGGCCGATCGCGGCTGCCGGCGCTCGCCCGGCCTTTTGCCGTTGCCCGCCCTCAGGCTGTCCGCCGCTGGCCCCTCACCGCCCGGCCCGCCCGACAATCGCCTGAGATAACCGCAAATCCCCCCTCTTTTCCGCCCATCGGCTTCGGGCCGGATGCCGAACAATGCATGCTACGAGTCACCACGCACGCATTCACATGGCCTCCACGACTGCAAATCCGCCCGCCGACAAGCCGGCTTCGTCCGGCAAGCTCAAGCGCATCGCGCTGTTCGCCGTCATCGCGCTCGGCGCCGCGGCCGCCGCCGCGGGCGGCATGTACGTGTTCCTGAGCAAGCAGGGCGTCAGCCATGCGAGCGGCCCGGTCGAGCCGCCGCCGCTCGCCGCGCCGGTATTCTTCCCGCTCGACCCGCTCACCGTGAACCTGCAGTCGGAAGACGGCGTCCAGCACTACCTGCGCGTCGGGCTGTCGCTGAAGATCACCGATGCGAAGGCGCAGGAGCAGCTGACCGCGCGCATGCCGGAGATCCGCAGCCGCATCCTGCTCGCGCTGAGCAACAAGCACCCGGAGGAGCTCGCAACGCCCGACGGCAAGCGCGCGCTCGCCCGGCGAGCTGAAGGGCCTGATCGAGCAGCCGACGCAGCCGGGCAACCAGCACGCGAAGGTCGACGACGTGCTGTTCACCGAGTTCGTCGTCCAGTAACTCGCCGACAAAGGAACGCAGATGGGCCACTCGGAGTTCATGTCCCAGGAGGAGGTCGATGCACTCCTCAAGGGCGTCACGGGCGAAGCCGACGCGGATGACGACAAGCGCGACGCAGCCGGCATCCGCCCCTACAACATCGCGACGCAGGAGCGGATCGTCCGCGGCCGGATGCCCGGCCTCGAGATCATCAACGACCGCTTCGCGCGTCTGTTGCGCATCGGCATCTTCAACTTCATGCGGCGCACGGCGGAAATCTCCGTCAGCCAGGTGAAGGTGCAGAAGTACAGCGAGTTCACCCGCAACCTGCCGATCCCGACGAACCTGAACCTCGTGCACGTGAAGCCGCTGCGCGGCACGTCGCTGTTCGTGTTCGACCCGAACCTCGTGTTCTTCGTCGTCGACAACCTGTTCGGCGGCGACGGGCGCTTCCACACGCGCGTCGAGGGCCGCGACTTCACCGCGACCGAGCAGCGCATCATCGGCAAGCTGCTGAACCTCGTGTTCGAGCACTACACGACCGCGTGGAAGAGCGTGCGGCCGCTGCAGTTCGAATACGTGCGCTCGGAAATGCATACGCAGTTCGCGAACGTCGCGACGCCGAACGAGATCGTGATCGTCACCCAGTTCTCGATCGAGTTCGGGCCGACGGGCGGCACGCTGCACATCTGCATGCCGTATTCGATGGTCGAGCCGATCCGCGACGTGCTCGCGTCGCCGATCCAGGGCGAGGCGCTCGAGGTCGACCGCCGCTGGGTGCGCGTGCTGTCGCAGCAGGTGCAGACGGCCGAGGTCGAGGTGACCGCGAATCTCGCCGAGATCCCGGTGACCTTCGAGCAGATCCTCAACCTGCGCGCGGGCGACGTGCTGCCGCTCGCGATCGAGGACACGATCACCGCGAAGGTCGACGGCGTGCCGGTCATGGAATGCGGTTACGGGATTTTCAATGGTCAATATGCGTTGCGCGTGCAGAAGATGATCAGCGCGAACGACACGATGAGGGAAGGTGGATATGAGTGAGCTGAACACGACGACGCCCGAACTCGACGCGCAGGCCCTCGCCGACGCGGCGCTCGCGGAATCGGCCGCAGCGGCGACCCCGGCCCCGGCCGCGCCGGCGGCAGCGCCTGCCGCGGACGAAGAACAGGGCCTCGACGACTGGGCGGCCGCGCTCGCCGAGCAGAACCAGCAGCCTGCGGTCGAGCCGGGCGCGACGGGCGCCGGCGTGTTCCAGCCGCTGTCGAAGGCCGCGTCGACGTCGACGCACAACGACATCGACATGATCCTCGACATCCCGGTCAAGATGACCGTGGAGCTCGGCCGCACGAAGATCGCGATCCGCAACCTGCTGCAGCTCGCGCAGGGCTCGGTCGTCGAACTCGACGGCCTCGCGGGCGAGCCGATGGACGTGCTGGTCAACGGCTGCCTGATCGCGCAGGGCGAAGTGGTGGTCGTGAACGACAAGTTCGGCATCCGCCTGACCGACATCATCACGCCGTCCGAGCGCATCCGGAAACTGAATCGGTGAACGTCGTGAAGGCCGCCCGCCGCGCCCACCGCTTCGCCGTCGCCACCCTCCCGGCCCTCCTGGCCGGGGCGGCGGCGCTCGCGAGCAGCGGCGCCGGCGCGGCCGACCTGAACGCGGTGAACCATGCCGGCGCGATCGCGTCGAGCGTGGTGGTCGGCTCGGCCGCGCCGTCGCTCGGCGTCGGCGCGGTGCTGCAGACGCTCGTCGGGCTCGCGGTCGTGATCGGCCTCGTGTTCGGCTGCGCGTGGCTCGCGCGCCGCTTCGGCTTCCAGCCGGCGCGGCGCGGCGGCCCGCTGAAGGTCGTGTCGAGCGTCGCGGTCGGCGCGAAGGAAAGCGCGACGATCGTCGAGATCGGCGATACGTGGCTGGTGCTCGGCGTCGCGCCCGGCAACGTCCGGCTGCTGCACACGCTGCCGGCCGGCTCCGCGCCCGACGCGGCCGTCGTGTCGACGTCGCCCGGCGCCGGCGCCGCCGACGCGAACGCGTCCGGCTCGTTCGGCGCGCGGTTTCGCGATGCGCTCGCGGGCGAAGCCGCGAAGCGACTCGGGCGCGGCAAGGAGCGCTGACATGGCGCCGCGTCACCCATCCGTACCCGCATTCCGATGAAACACGTCTTCCTGCGCCGCGCGGCGCGCATCGCGCCCGCCCTGATCCTCGGCCTTGCCCCCGCGCTCGCGTGCGCGCAGGCGGCGGGCCTGCCCGCCTTCAACGCGGCCCCCGGCCCGAACGGCGGCACGACCTACTCGCTGAGCGTGCAGACGATGCTGCTGCTCACGATGCTGTCGTTCCTGCCGGCGATGCTGCTGATGATGACGAGCTTCACGCGCATCATCATCGTGCTGTCGCTGCTGCGGCAGGCGCTCGGCACGTCGTCGACGCCGCCGAACCAGGTGCTGGTCGGCCTCGCGATGTTCCTCACCTTCTTCGTGATGTCGCCGGTGCTCGACCGCGCGTACAACGACGGCTACAAGCCGTTCTCCGACGGCAGCGTGCCGATGGAGCAGGCGGTGCAGCGCGGCGTCGCGCCGTTCAAGGGCTTCATGCTGAAGCAGACCCGCGAGACCGATCTCGCGCTGTTCGCGAAGATCTCGAAGGCCGCGCCGATGCAGGGCCCGGAAGACGTGCCGCTGTCGCTGCTGGTGCCCGCGTTCGTCACCAGCGAGCTGAAGACGGGCTTCCAGATCGGCTTCACGATCTTCATCCCGTTCCTGATCATCGACATGGTCGTCGCGAGCGTGCTGATGTCGATGGGGATGATGATGGTGTCGCCGTCCACCGTGTCGCTGCCGTTCAAGCTGATGCTGTTCGTCGTCGTCGACGGCTGGCAGCTGCTGCTCGGCTCGCTCGCGCAGAGCTTCATCTGAAATATCTGAAATACGCCGGAGAGCATGCGATGACGCCCGAACAAGTGATGACGCTCGCGCACCACGCGATGGTGGTCGGCCTGCTGGTCTCCGCGCCGCTGCTGCTCGTCGCGCTCGCGGTCGGCCTGCTCGTGAGCCTGTTCCAGGCCGCGACGCAGATCAACGAATCGACGCTGTCGTTCATCCCGAAGCTGCTCGCGGTGCTGGCCACGCTCGTGATCGCGGGCCCGTGGATGATGACGACGGTGCTCGACTACCTGCGGCAGACCCTGCTGCACGTCGCGACGCTCGGCGCGGGCTGAGCGGCGCACGCCTAGCGGCTCCGGGCTCCGGCGATGTTCTCGGTCACCTACGCGCAGCTCAATGCGTGGCTCACGGCGTTCCTGTGGCCGTTCGTGCGGATGCTCGCGCTCGTCGCGGTCGCGCCGGTGACCGGCCACGCGTCGGTGCCGGGGCGCGTGAAGATCGGCGTCGCGGCGTTCATGGCGCTGGTCGTCGCGCCGACGCTTGGGGCCATGCCGGCCGTCACCGTGTTTTCCGCGCAGGGCATCTGGATCGTCGTCACGCAGTTCCTGATCGGCGTGGCGATGGGCTTCACGATGCAGATCGTGTTCGCCGCCGCGCAGGCCGCCGGCGACGCGATCGGCCTGTCGATGGGCCTCGGCTTCGCAACCTTCTTCGATCCGCACGCGAGCGGCGCGACGCCGGTGATGGGCCGCTTCCTGAACGCGGTCGCGATCCTCGCGTTCCTCGCGTTCGACGGCCACCTGCAGGTGCTCGCGGCGCTCGCCGCGTCGTTCCAGGCGCTGCCGGTATCGGCCGAACTGCTGCACGCGCCCGGCTGGCGCACGCTCGCCGCGTTCGGCGCGACGGTGTTCCAGATGGGGCTGCTGCTCGCGCTGCCGGTGGTCGCGGCGCTCTTGATCGCCAACCTCGCGCTCGGCATCCTGAACCGCGCGGCGCCGCAGGTCGGGATCTTCCAGGTGGGCTTCCCGGTCACGATGCTGGTCGGCCTGCTGCTCGTGCAGCTGATGGTGCCGAACATGGTGCCGTTCTTCGGGCGCTTGTTCGACATGGGGCTGGATGCGATGGGGCGGGTTCTGGGGGGATGGCGGTAGGCGCCGTCCGCACCCATTCGTCCGGCCAGATTGCTGGAAAACCCCTAAAGGAATTGCCGCCCCGCGAAAGGTAGCGGAAGGTTTCGGGTCCCTATACTCGTTGCAACGATGCAAGAAAGCATCGCGCCATACGGACAACGAACGGAGACACCCCGATGCGCCCCATCCTGCGCCCCCTCGCCGTTGCAGCCTCCCTGACCTGCGCGCTCGCCGCGCATCCCGCCCTCGCCGCGGCGGACGACGGCGGCAAGATCACGATCATGGTCGGCGGGATCGCGAAGCTGATCTACCTGCCCGCGCGCCTGACCCAGGAACTCGGCTACTTCAAGGACGAAGGGCTCGACGTCGAGCTGCTGTCGCAGCCGGCCGGCGTCGATGCCGAGAACGAGCTGCTCGCGGGCGCGGTGCAGGGCGTGGTCGGCTTCTACGACCACACGATCGACCTGCAGAGCAAGGGCAAGGACGTGAAGGCGATCGCCGTGTTCGGCCAGGTGCCGGGCGAAGCCGAGATGGTGGCGACGAAGGCCGCGCCGACCTTCAAGTCGATGGCCGACGCGAAGGGCAAGACGCTAGGCGTGACGGGCCTCGGCTCGTCGACGAGCTTCCTCACGCAATACCTCGCGCTGCAGCACGGCGTGCCGTCGACCCAGTACACGATGCTGCCGGTCGGCGCCGACGCGAGCTTCATCGCCGCGATCAAGCAGGGCCGGATCGACGCCGGGATGACGACCGAGCCGACCGTGTCCGCGCTCGAGAAGATGGGCGACGCGAAGGTGCTGGTCGACCTGCGCACGCTCGAAGGCACGCGCGCGGCGCTCGGCGGCACCTACCCGGCCGCGAGCCTGTACGTGCAGTCCGCGTGGGCCGATTCGCACAAGGCGCAGGCGACGAAGCTCGCGCATGCGTTCGCGAAGACGATGCAGTTCATCCATACGCACAGCGCCGAGGAGATCGCCGCGAAGATGCCGGCCGACTACCAGAAGGACAAGGCGCTTTACGTGGCCGCGCTGAAGGCGTCGCTGCCGATGTACACCGCCGACGCGAAGATGCCGGCCGACGGCCCGGCGACCGTGCTGAAGGTGCTGTCGGCGTTCAACCCGTCGGTGAAGGGCAAGCACATCGACCTGACGCGCACCTACACCAATGAGTACGTGAGCCCGAAGTAAGCGCGAAACAAGCGCGGCCGCGGACGATCCCGCGCGCCCCGCTTCCCCGTTCCGGCCCGGCTGACCGGCCCAGGCGCCGCCCGCGACGCGGCGTCCCACACGCAGGACCACATGCGATGAACCAGGCAGTTTCACCGAGCACACCGGCGATCGAGTTTCGCAACGTGTCGTGCCGCTTCATTTCGCCGGAAGGCAAGGCAACCGTCGCGCTGCGCGACTTCAGCATGAGCGTCGCGCGCGGCGAGTTCATCGCGATCGTCGGGCCGACCGGCTGCGGCAAGTCGACGACGCTGAACCTGATCACCGGGCTGCTCAAGCCCGCGTCCGGCGAAGTGCGCGTGATGGGCCGCCCGGTCGACGGGATCGACCCGCGCATCGGCTTCGTGTTCCAGGCGGACGCCGTGTTCCCGTGGCGCAACGTGATCGACAACGTCGCCGCGGGCCCGCTGTTTCGCGGCCGCTCGAAGGACGTCGCGTACGCGCAGGCCGAGGAATGGATCCGCAAGGTCGGCCTCGACAAGTTCACGAAGCACTACCCGCACCAGCTGTCCGGCGGGATGAGGAAGCGCGTCGCGCTCGCGCAGACCTTCATCAACCAGCCGGAAATCCTGCTGATGGACGAGCCGTTCTCCGCGCTCGACATGCAGACCCGCACGCTGATGCAGGACGAGCTGCTGCAGCTCTGGTCCGCGAACAAGGGCTCGGTGGTGTTCGTCACGCACGACCTGGAAGAGGCGATCGCGCTCGCGGACCGCGTGTTCGTGCTGACCGCGCGCCCGGCGACGCTCAAGCGCGTGTACCCGATCGACCTGCCGCGCCCGCGCGTCACGTCGGAGATTCGCTATCACCCGCACTTCATCGAGATTTCCAAGGACATCTGGCACGACCTGCGCGAAGAAGTGCAGATCGGCTGAACGCCGCAACAGGACAGAGCAAGGACAGGAGCATGACCGACATGACGCTTCCCCCCACCGCCATTCCGGCGCCGACGCTCGAGGACGAGTCGCGCGCCGCACAGGCCCGGCTGCGCCGCCGCCGGCAACTGATCATCGGCCTGCGGATCGCCGTGCTCGTCGTCGTGCTGGGCGGCTGGGAACTCGCCGCGCGGCTCAAGTGGATCGATTCGTTCTTCTTCTCGCAGCCGACGCTGATCTTCGCGCAGATCCAGGACTGGTTCGTCAACGGCACGTCGCAGGGGCCGCTGCTCACGCAGGTGTGGGTGACGCTCGAGGAAACCACGATCGGCTTCCTGATCGGCTCGGTCGCCGGCGTGATCTGCGGGATCGTGCTCGGCCGCAACAAGCTGATGGCCGACGTGTTCGGCCTCTACATCCAGATCGCGAACTCGATCCCGCGCGTCGTGCTCGGCTCGGTGTTCGTGATCGCGCTCGGCCTCGGGATGGCGTCGAAGATCGCGCTGGCCGTCGTGATGGTGTTCTTCGTGGTGTTCGGCAACGCGTTCCAGGGCGTGCGCGAAGCGGACCGCTACCTGATCGCGAACGCGCAGATCCTCGGCGCGTCGCGCCGGCAGATCACCACGTCGGTCGTGATCCCGTCCGCGCTCTCGTGGATTCTCGCGAGCCTGCACGTGAGCTTCGGCTTCGCGCTGGTCGGCGCGGTGGTCGGCGAATTCCTCGGCTCCAAGCAGGGCATCGGCCTGCTGATCTCCACCGCGCAGGGCGCGTTCAACGCGAGCGGCGTGTTCGCGGCGATGATCGTGCTGGCCGTGGTCGCGCTGGCCGCCGACTACCTGCTGACGCGGCTCGAAAGGCGGCTGCTGAAGTGGCGTCCGGCCGCGTTCTGAACGCCGCGCGACAAAGTTCGACCCCGACCGCGCCCGAGGCCTTTCCGGCTCCGGCGCGGTTCGGCATCGAGAAGAAGGAGCGGGAAAGGATGACGCACAGCCTGCGCGGTCGGCTGCTGTGGTGGCTGCTGCTGCCGCTCGCGGCGTTCGTGCTGATCGCGGGCGCGATGTCGTACGACACCGCGCGCCGCACCGCCGACCTCGTGCAGGACAGCGCGCTCGTCGCGTCCGCGCGCACGATCGGCGAGGACGTCGAGTGGCGCAACGGCTATCTCGCGGCCGACGTGCCGCCGGCCGCGCTGGAGATTTTCGAGTCGCCGTCGCGCGATTCGGTGTTCTACAAGGTGGTCGACGGCCACGGCCGGCTGCTCGCGGGCAATCCCGAGCTCGAGGTGCCCGCGCGGCACGGCGCCGAGCCGACGCTCTACGACACGGCGCTCGACGGCATCGGGCTGCGCGCGGTCGCGTACGACCGCCAGCTGTACAACGAAGGCCAGGTCGAGACGGTGACGGTGGCGGTCGCGAAGACGCCGCGCTCGCGCGGCGCGATGCTCGACACGATCTGGCGGCCGCAGCTCGCGCGGCTGTCGCTGATGCTGCTGCTCGCGGTCGCGCTCGTGTATCTCGGCCTCACCTTCGAGCTGCGGCCGCTGATGAAGCTGAAGGACGACGTCGCGGACCGCGGGCCGATGGAGCTGGAGCCGATCCGCCCGGAGCGGCTGCAGCACGAGCTGCGGCCGATCGTCGACGCGATCAACCAGTGCATCGCGCGGCTGAACACGCACACGGCGACGCAGCGGCGCTTCATCGCCGACGCCGCGCACCAGCTGCGCACGCCGATCGCGGTGCTCGACACGCAGATCCAGTACGCGCAGCAGCGCGAGCGCGACGATCCGGAGCTGACCGCGATGCTCGACAGCATGCAGCGCAGCAGCCGCAAGATGGCGGACGTGACCGACAAGCTGCTGCTGCTCGCGCACGCGGAGGCGACGCCGCCGACGCTGCTCACGCATCGCGTCGACCTGGCGGCGGTCGTATCGAGCGTGTTCGAGGAGACGATCGTGCTCGCGCAGCGGCGCAATATCGACCTCGGCGCGGACCTCGGCGAACAGCTTGACGTGACGGGCAGCGACAGCCTGCTGACCGCGCTCGTGATGAATCTCGTCGACAACGCGGTGCGCTATACGCAGCCGGGCGGCTGCGTGACGGTCGCCGCGCGCCGCGACGGCGACACGGTCGTGCTCGACGTGATCGACGACGGCCCCGGCATTCCGGCGGAGGCGCGCCCGCACGTGTTCAAGCGCTTCTACCGCGTGTCGAGCGATACTGAAGGATCGGGGCTCGGCCTCGCGATCGTGCGCGAGATCGCGCAGGCGCACGGCGGGATGGCGTCGCTCGCGCCGGGGCCCGGCAACCGCGGGGTCGTCGTGACGGTGCGGCTGCCCGCCTATGTCTGAAGAGATGCTTGCAATGAAACTCCTGCTGGTCGAAGACAACGCCGAGCTCGCGCACTGGATCGTGAACCTGCTGCGCGGCGAGGATTTCGCGGTCGACAGCGTCGGCGACGGCGAGCGCGCGGATGCGGTGCTGAAGACCGAGCGCTACGACGCGGTGCTGCTCGACATGCGGCTGCCGGGCATCAGCGGCAAGGAAGTGCTCGGCCGCCTGCGGCGCCGCAACGACAACGTGCCGGTGCTGATGCTGACCGCGCACGGCTCGGTCGACGACAAGGTCGACTGCTTCGGCGCGGGGGCCGACGACTACGTCGTCAAGCCGTTCGAGTCGCGCGAGCTGGTTGCGCGCATCCGCGCGCTGATCCGCCGGCAGGCGGGCGTCGGCGCGACCCGGCTCGTGTGCGGCGATCTCGTCTATGCGTTCGGCACGCGCGAGTTCCGCTGCCATGACGCGCCGCTCGCGCTGCGCCGCCGCGAGCACGCGATCCTCGAGACGCTGATGCTGCAGCAGAACAAGACCGTGTCGAAGGCGCGGCTGATGGACAGCGTGTTCGCGCTCGACGACGAGCCGAGCGCGGACGCGATCGACATCTACATCCACCGGCTGCGCAAGCATCTCGCGCTCAGCACGGCGGAGATCATCACGCTGCGCGGGCTCGGCTACATCCTGCGCGCGAAACCCGCGCAGCACTGACGCCCGCTCTCTCACGCGCCTCGCGCGCCTCGCGCGACAATTCGTAGTACGGAAATTCACAACCGTCCCGGCGATGCATTGCGCGGCCCGCTGCCGCTCGCGTGCGCGACCTGCCTTCGTCGCGGCTTCGGTGTTTTCACCGACGCAGATGCTTGCCGCGGGAAAGCGGCGTGAAGGATTGCACCTTCTACGATGCTACGCGTCGGCCCCATGCGGCCGTCACCATGCGGCGTACGTTTCGTACCGCCAACGAATTGACTTCAATGCGGCAGCTCGGAGGAGACGATCTTGAAACGAAAATACCTGGCCCTTTCCATCGCGACGGGGCTGTGCGCCGCGACGCAGGCTCATGCGCAATCGAGCGTGCAGCTCTATGGCCTGATGGACCTGAGCTTCCCGACCTACCGCACGCACGCGGATGCGAACGGCAAGCACGTGATCGGCATGGGCAACCAAGGCGAGCCGTGGTTCAGCGGCAGCCGCTGGGGCCTGCGCGGCGCCGAGGACATCGGCGGCGGCACGAAGGTGATCTTCCGCCTCGAAAGCGAATACGTGGTCGCGAACGGCCAGATGGAAGACGAAGGCCAGATCTTCGACCGCGACGCATGGGTCGGCATCCAGGACGACCGCTTCGGCAAGCTGACGGCCGGCTTCCAGAACTCGATCGCGCGCGACGCGGCGGCGATCTACGGCGACGCGTACGGCACCGCGCAGCTGACCACCGAGGAAGGCGGCTGGACCAACTCGAACAACTTCAAGCAGATGATCTTCTACGCGGCCGGCCCGACCGGCACGCGCTACAACAACGGCCTCGCGTGGAAGAAGCTGTTCAGCAACGGCATCTTCGCCAGCGCGGGCTACCAGTTCAGCAACTCGACCAGCTTCGCGACCGGCTCCGCGTACCAGGTCGCGCTCGGCTACAACGGCGGGCCGTTCAACGTGTCGGGCTTCTACAGCCACGTGAACCACAACGGCTTCAGGAACCAGACGTTCTCGGCCGGCGGCAACTACACGTTCAGCATCGTGCGCGTGAATGCCGGCTACTTCCGCTACAACGGCGACCAGGGCGCGCTCGGCCAGCGTCACGACAACGCGTGGACCGTGTCGATGAAGATCGCGCCGCAGGGCCCGCTCGACTACGAGCTCGGCTACCAGCAGATGCGCATCAAGAACGCCGCATACAACGCGGACGGCTTCACGCCGAACGCGAACCTCGGCGCGTTCAGCCTGACCAACGGCGTCGGCAACGGCTTCAAGGAGACGATCTATGGGTCGATCTTCTACCACCTGAGCAAGCGCACCGAGCTCTACCTGGCGGGCGACTACATGAAGCTGCACGGCGGCTACAAGGTGTCGTCGACGTTCGGCTCGAACAACCAGCTCGAGCTGACGACCGGCATCCGCACCCGCTTCTGACCCTCTTCCGACCCCGTGCGGGGCGCCTCGCGCCCTGCCCGCGACCGTCATTCACGGACGCTCCCTCGGGGCACGCCGGCGCACCGCGCCGTCCGTGCCCCTTTTTTTCGTCCCCCGTTCCGGCCCGCCCGCCGCGCGCTGCGACAACGCGGCCGATGCCCCGCCGCGCCCGTCCGGCGGGCGATCCCGCTCGTCGGCGCGGTTTGCGGCGCACGACGGCGCTTGACCTGCGCCGACCGACTCGCTAGCGTTTCGGGTTCGCCCGCGGCGGCCCCCTCTCCCGGCCGCCGGCATCGCGACAGCGCCCGACGTCCGGGCGCGGCGCGGCCGGGCCCAGAGGATGAAAATGACGATGCACAAACTCGATGCGGCGAGCCCGCAGGCGAAGTCGACGGATTTCACCGCCGACAACGTCGCGCGCCTGAAGGCGCTGTTCCCCGAACTCGTGACCGAAGGCCCCGGCGGCGCATCGGTCGACGTCGACGCGTTGAAGGCGCTGGTCGGCGATCGCACGGTCGGCAACGCCGACGAACGATACGGCTTCCACTGGCACGGCAAGCGCCGCGCGCGGCAGGCGGCGCTCACGCCGTCGACCGGCACGCTGCGGCCCTGCCCGGCCGACAGCGTCGCGTGGGACGACACCCGCCACCTCGTGATCGAGGGCGACAACCTCGACGTGATGAAGCTCTTGCACAAGAGCTACGCGGGCAAGGTGAAGCTGGTCTACATCGATCCGCCGTACAACACCGGCAGCGATTTCGTGTACCCGGACGACTTCAGCGACAGCCTGCGCCACTACCTCGCGGTCACGGGCCAGACCGACGGCGGCGTGAAGCGCAGCACCAACACCGAGGCGAACGGCCGGTTCCATACCGACTGGCTGAACATGATGTATCCGCGCCTGAAGCTCGCGCACGCGCTGCTGTCCGACGCCGGGCTGATCGCCGTGCACATCGACGAGCACGAGGTGCATGCGCTCGTGCTGATGCTGCGCGAGATCTTCGGCGAGGAGAACGAGCTCGGCGTGGCCGTGTGGGACAAGCGCAACCCGAAGGGTGACGCGCGCGGCGTCGCGTACCAGCACGAGTCGCTCGTGCTGTTCGCGCGCAACGCGGAGGCGCTGCACGAAGCGACGCCGCTCAAGCGCCCGAAGCGCAACGCGCAGCGCATGCTCGACGCGGCGTACGACCTGGTGCGCCGCAGCGGCACCCATGCGGACGCCGCGCAGGCGTATCGCGCGTGGGTCAAGGCGCAGACCAACCTGTCCGGCGGCGAGGTGATGTACGACCGGCTGTCGGAGGACGGCCGCGTGTACCGCCTCGTGTCGATGGCATGGCCGAACAAGAAGAAGGCCCCGGACGAATACTTCGTGCCGCTCGTGCACCCGGTCACGGGCAAGCCGTGCGCGATGCCCGAGCGCGGCTGGCGCAATCCGCCCGCGACGATGCAGGCGCTGCTCGAGCGCGGGCTGATCGAGTTCGGCGCGGACGAGACCACGCAGCCGCAGCGGATCTACTACCTCGACGAGAACATGTACGAGAACGTGCCGTCGGTGCTGCCGTTCGGCGGCTCGGACGACGCGCTGCTGAAGGCGCTCGGCGTGCCGTTCGAGCAGCCGAAGCCGGTCGATTTCGCGGCGGCGGTGATCGGCTGGTGCACGCGCGGTGACGACATCGTCGTCGACTGCTTCGCGGGCTCCGGCTCGACCGGCCACGCGGTGATGCAGCTCAACGCGACCGACGGCGGTGCGCGCCGCTACGTGCTCGTGCAGCTGCCCGAGCCGCTCGACGGCCGTGACAAGGCGCAGCAGGCCGCGGCCGAATTCTGCGCGAAGCTGAAGAAGCCCGCGACGCTCGCCGAGCTGACCAAGGAGCGCCTGCGCCGCGCCGCGCAGCAGGTCGCGCGCGACTATCCGGAAAGCTATGGCGACCTCGGCTTTCGCGTGTACCGGCTCGACACGACCAACGTGATCGAGTGGGACCCGCGCCGCGACGATTTCGACCATGCGCTGTTCGCATCGGTCGAGCACGTGAAGACCGGCCGCAGCGACGACGACCTGCTCGCCGAGCTGACGCTCAAGCTCGGCCTCGACCTGTGCACGCCGGTCACGCATCACGCGGTCGCCGGCAAGACGGTCCACCTGATCGGCCGGTCGGTGCTCGCCTGCTTCGACGCACGCGTGTCGCGCGACGACGCCGAGCCGCTCGCCGACGGCATCGTCGCGCTGCTCGACGCGCACGGCGCGCCGCGCGACGTCACCTGCCTGTTCCGCGACAGCGGCTTCGTCGACGACGTCGCGAAGCTCAATCTCGCCGCGCTGCTCGAGCAGCACGGCGTGAAGCGCGTGCGGAGCCTGTGATGCGGCTGCATTTCGAAGCGGACCTCGACTACCAGCGCGACGCGATCGACGCCGTCTGCGACCTGTTTCGCGGGCAGGAGGCGTGCCGCGGCGACTTCAGCGTGCTCGCGAACGCCGCGCCCGGCACGTCGGCGAGCGCGCAGACGGCGCTCGGCTTCGCGCTGTCGGAGCGCGGCGTCGGCAACCACCTGTCGATCACCGCCGACGCGCTCGCGCGCAACCTCGCCGACGTGCAGCTGCGCGGCGGGCTGCCGCCGTCCGGCGACCCGGCCTCGCGCGACTTCACGGTCGAGATGGAGACCGGCACCGGCAAGACCTACGTGTACCTGCGCACGATCTTCGAGCTGAACCGCCGCTACGGCTTCACGAAGTTCGTGATCGTCGTGCCGTCGGTCGCGATCAAGGAAGGCGTGCACAAGACGCTGCTGATCACCGAGGACCATTTCCGCGGCCTGTACGCGGGCATGCCGTACGACTACTTCCTGTACGACTCCGCGAAGCTCGGCCAGGTGCGCCACTTCGCGGCGAGCGCGACGATCCAGATCATGGTGATGACGGTCGCCGCGATCAACAAGAAGGACGTCAACAACCTCTACAAGGACAGCGAGAAGACCGGCGGCGAGAAGCCGATCGACCTGATCCGCGCGACCCGACCGATCGTGATCGTCGACGAGCCGCAAAGCGTCGACGGCGGCCTCGAGGGGCGCGGCCGCGAGGCGCTCGCCGCGATGGACCCGCTGTGCACGCTGCGCTACTCGGCGACCCACGTCGACCGGCACCACATGGTGTACCGGCTCGACGCGGTCGACGCGTACGAGCGCAAGCTCGTCAAGCAGATCGAGATCGCATCGGCGATCGTCGAGGACGCGCACAACAAGCCGTACCTGCGGCTCGTCGGCGTGTCGAACCGGCGCGGCGCGATCGCCGCGCGCGTCGAGCTCGACGTCGCGACGGCGGCCGGCGTGAAGCGCCAGATCGCGTCCGTGACCGACGGCGACGATCTCGAGCGCGTGACGAAGCGCGCGCTGTATGCGGGCCTGCGGATCGGCGAGGTGCATGCGGCGAAGGGCGCGGAATACATCGAGCTGCGCCATCCGGCGGGCGAGGCGTTCCTGTCGCTCGGCGAGGCGTACGGCGACATCGACACGCTCGCCGTGCAGCGCGAGATGATCCGCCGCACGATCCGCGAGCATCTGGACAAGGAGCTGCGGCTCGCCGAGCGCGGCGTGAAGGTGCTGTCGCTGTTCTTCGTCGATTCGGTCGAGCGCTATCGCCGGTACGACGAGAACGGGATGCCCGTGAAGGGCGACTACGCGCTGATCTTCGAAGAGGAGTACGCGCGCGCGGCGCGCGTGCCCGCGTATCGCGCGCTGTTCGACGGCGTCGACGTCGCGCGCGAGGTCGAGGCGGCGCACAACGGCTACTTCTCGATCGACCGCAAGGGCGGCTGGACCGACACGAGCGAGAGCAGCGCCGCGAGCCGCGAGAACGCGGAGCGCGCGTACGGGCTCATCATGCGCGAGAAGGAAGCGCTGCTGTCGTTCGACACGCCGCTCAAGTTCATCTTCTCGCACTCGGCGCTCAAGGAAGGCTGGGACAACCCGAACGTGTTCCAGATCTGCACGCTGCGCGACATCCAGACCGAACGCGAGCGCCGCCAGACGCTCGGCCGCGGGCTGCGCCTCGCGGTCGATCAGGACGGCGAACGGGTGCGCGACCCGGGCGTGAACACGCTCACCGTGATCGCGACCGAGCGCTACGAGAGCTTCGCGGAGAACCTGCAGAAGGAAATCGAGGCCGATACGGGCATCCGTTTCGGGATCGTCGAGGAGCACCAGTTCGCGGCGCTCGCGGTGCAGGAGGGCGACGGCCCCGCGCATGCGCTCGGCATCGAACTCTCGGGCGTGCTGTGGACGCACCTGCGCGAGCACGGCTACGTCGACGCGCAGGGCAAGGTGCTCGACCGGCTGAAGGACGCGCTGCGGCAAAGCGCGCTCGTGCTGCCGCCGGCGTTCGAGATGCTGCGCCCGGGCATCGTCGCGACGCTGCGCAAGGTGTCCGGCCGCTTCGCGGTGCGCAACGCGGACGAGCGCCGCGAGATCGCGTTGCGCCGCGACCCGTCGGGCAAGGCGGTGGTGCTCGGCCCCGACTTCCGCGCGCTGTGGGAGCGCATCAAGCATCGCACCGTGTACCGCGTGCAGTTCGACAACGCGAAGCTCGTGAGCGATTGCGCGGCCGCGCTGCGCGACGCGCCCGAGGTGGCGCGCGCGCGGCTGCAGTGGCGCAAGGCCGAGATCGACATCGGCAAGGCCGGCGTCGAGGCGATCGAGGTGACGGGCGCCGGCACGGTGCTGATCGACGAAGGTGCGCTGCTGCTGCCCGACCTGCTCACCGAGCTGCAGGACCGCACGCAGCTCACGCGCCGCTCGCTCGCGACGATCCTCGCGGACAGCGGCCGGCTCGACGATTTCCGGCTCAACCCGCAGCAGTTCATCGCGCTCGCGGCCGACGCGATCAACCGCTGCAAGCGGCTCGCGCTCGTCGACGGCATCGCGTACCGCAAGCTCGGCGAGCGGCATGTGCACGCGCTCGAATCGTTCGAGAGCGAAGCGCTGACCGGCTACCTGCGCAACCTGCGCACGGACGCGCGCAAGTCGATTCACGAGGCGGTGGTGTGCGAGACCGACGCCGAGCGCGCGTTCGCGGATGCGCTCGAGGCGCGCGACGACGTGCAGCTCTACGCGAAGCTGCCGCGCTGGTTCGACGCGCAGACGCCGCTCGGCAGCTATCACCCCGACTGGGCGGTGCTCGCGAGTGATGGCGGCGATGCGCGCCTGTACTTCGTCGTCGATACGCCGCGCAGCGCCGACGACGACGCGCCGCGCGAGCACGAGCGCGCGAAGCTCGCGTGCGGCGACGCGCATTTCCGGGCGCTCGCCGACGGCGACGATGCGGCGCGCTTCGTGCGCGTCGCGCAGGTCGATGCGCTGTTCGAGCCCGGTGCGGCGGCGGGCGGCCGCGCGGGTTGATGCGAAGGGCGGCGCGAGCCGCCCTTTTTTCATTTGGGGGGACGCGCTTCCCTCCTTCGATACGAACGATCCGTCCGTCGTCCGCGGGAAAGCGGTTCGTATTCCGAGGCGTTCTCACGCGCCGTTACGGCTGGTTGCAAATCAGGGTCGAGACGGCGAGCAACGACCGGCCTGCGATGCCGCGCGCGCCCATGAAAAAAGCGCACCGAAGCGCGCTTGTTCCGTCCGCACGGGCACGCTTACAGCGTGCGGCCGAGCGCGTTGCGATGCCCGTGATGCGTCGAGGTCGCCGTCGTCGCATGCGCGGTATGGCCGTGCGTATGCGCGTGACCGTGGCCGGGCTGCACGCCGGCGCGGTCGGCGATCGTGTCGGAGCGATCGGTCGCGCGTGCGAGGCCCTTGTCGCGGTCGCCCGAGCGGAAGCCGTTCGAATTGCTCAGCGCGTCGCCGCTCATGTGGCTGCCGGACATCCCGCCCGCGTTTCCGCCCATGCCGCCTGCGCCATGGCCGCCGCCGCCGCCGCCATTCCCGCCAGCCGCCGCCTGTGCGCCGGCGGCCCCGAGTGCGAGCAGCGCCGCTGCCAGCACGGACAGATATCGTTGAGTTTTCATCGTTTGCTCCCTGAAGCGCGTTCGGATAACTGCATTCTACGAACGCGCGGTTTTCGCGCGGCGCGACGTTGTAAATGATCGTAACGCGGCGTGTGCACGCATTCGTCCGATCAATTTCCGGCCCACCGGCGTGCGACAACGACAGCGACCGGCGGCGACGGTGTCGCGGCGCCGCCGGTCGTCGTGGTTCACTGCGCCGTCTGCGATGCGGCCGCGGCCGCCTTGCGCTGCGCCGCCTGCTCCTGCTCGTGCTTCTTCGCCAAATGGCGGCCGACGAGACAGCCGCCGACCGCGCCTACCACCGCATGGTGCCCGGCGTAGTGGCCGGCAACGCCGCCTACCGCCGCGCCCTTGATGCAGCCGGCAGCCTGCGCGCTGCCGATCGTTGCGAGCGCAACGGCCGCGGCGGCCGTCAACGTTCCGATGTATCGAATGGGGTTCATGCGATCACGCTCCTCGTGTCGATGCGATCAATGTTGTCGTGTGCGTGTCGCGGCGCTCAGTCCCAGCGGCCGCGCCAGCCGCCGCCGTCGCGCCAGCCGCGCTCGCGCCACTCGTGCTCGCGCCATTCGTGGCGGCGCCATTCATGTTCGCGCCACGCGCGCGCACGCCAGTCGTCGTAGCGATAGCCGACCGGCGCGTACGTGACGGGCGGCGGCGGCGCGACGTACACCGGCGGCGGGGGCGCATAGACGCCCGGCACGCCGATGCCGACCGCGACGTCGACGTGGGCCGACGCAACGTCCGACGCCGCGAGCGCTGCTGCTCCGAGAACGGCACCGACGAGAAGTTTCGTGTTCATCTCGCGACTCCCTGCACGTGTCGTGCGTGATGTGACTACGGTTCGGAGTCTAGGCAGCGCGGGCCGACACAGGTGAAACCGGTCTGCGAGACCGGTAACGGGCGATTACGGCGCCCGCGGAGCCTTGCTGCGCAAGGAGACGCGCGATTCGACACGCCGTTGCGACGGCGCATCGAATCGACGGAGACGGAAATTATTGCCGCAAGGCGGCCGGTGCGGCGTGCCCGGCCGCTACGCGCGGATATCGTCGACGCTGCGCAGCCAGTGCACGCTGAACAGGCGCGCGTCGTCGGTCCACACGGCATCGGGCTCGAAGCCCGCGCGCCGCGCGATCGCGTGAAAGCCGTCGACGGTGAACTTGTACGAGTTCTCGGTATGGATCCGCTCGCCGGCGTCGAAGCGGAACGTGCGGCCGCATACGCGCACGGCCTGCGCGCGCACGCTGACGAGATGCATTTCGATGCGCTGCCGTTGCGGATCGTAGAACGCATGATGCGCGAAGCCGTCGAGATCGAAATCCGCGCCGAGCTCGGCGTTCGCGCGCGCGAGCAGGTTCAGGTTGAACTCCGCGGTCACGCCCTGCGCGTCGTTGTACGCGCGGTGCAGCGTGTCCTCGTCCTTCACGAGATCGGCGCCGACCAGCAAGGCGCCGCCGCGCAGCAGCCGCGCCGCGTCGCGCAGGAACGCGTCGGCTTCGTCCGGCGAGAAATTGCCGATCGTCGAGCCGGGAAAGAATCCGATGCGGCGGCGCGGCTCGGCCGCCAGCGCGGCGAGCTGCTCGGCCTTCGTGTAGTCGGCGGCGATCGGCGCGACGTCGAGCCACGGATACGCGGCGCGCAGGCGCGCGGCCGCCTCGTGCAGGTAGTCCGCGGAAATGTCGACCGGCACGTAGCGCGCGGGCGCGCGCTCCGCCGAAACGAAAACGCGTCGAGCAGGATGCGGATCTTCGCGAGCGAGCCCGCGCCGAACTCGACGATGTCCGCGTGCGGGCCGACGCGCCGCACGATCTCCGTCGCGTGCGCGCGCAGGATGCCGAGCTCGGTGCGCGTCGGGTAGTACTCAGGCAGCGCGCAGATGCGGTCGAACAGCGCGGAGCCCGCCGCGTCGTAGAAGTACTTCGGCGGGATGCTGCGCGGCCGGTGCGACAGCCCGTCGATCAGGTCGCGCTCGAATGCGACGGGCCGCGGATCGCGGGCGGATTGCAGGCCACCGCTCGTGGCCGTCAGGTCAGACGTCTCGCGCAAGTCGGACTCCCGTGAACTGCCAGCGCGCGGCCGGCGGAAAGAAGTTGCGGTACGTCGGCCGCGCGTGGCCCGGCGGCGTCGCGATGCTGCTGCCGCGCAGGACCAGCTGGCCGACCATGAACTTGCCGTTGTATTCGGCCGCGATGCCCGCGAGCGGCCGGAAACCCGGATACGGGTCGTAGGACGAGCGCGTCCATTGCCACACATGTCCCGTCATCTGCCGGACGCCGTCCGCGCCGTATGCGGCTTCCCATTCGAACTCGGTCGGCAGCCGTGCGCCCGCCCATTCCGCATACGCGGCCGCCTCGTAGAAGCTCAAGTGGCACACCGGCGCAGCGGGCGCGAGCGGCTCGACGCCATGCAGCCCGAACGCGCGCCATTCGCGTACGGTTTTCGCGGTGCGCTCATCGTCGGCGATCCAGTACGCCGGCGCGCACCACCCTTCGCGCTGCACGGTCGCCCAGCCGTCGGACAACCAGAGTTCGGCGCGCGTGTAGCCGCCATCCGCGATGAAGGCCGCGAATTCGGCATTCGTCACGAGGCGATCCGCGATCTCGTACGGCTGCACCAGCGCCGCATGCCGCGGCCGCTCGTTGTCGAACGAAAAGCCGTTGCCGTCATGGCCGATCTCGACGAGCCCGCCCGGCTGGCGCAGCCATCGCGGCGCGCCGGCCGTTGCGTGCGGATCGACGTCGCTCGCGCCGTCGCGCGGCCGGAACGCCGGCCGCAGCGGATTGCACGAGAACGCATGCAGCATGTCCGTGACGATCAGCTCCTGGTGCTGCTGCTCGTGCTGCAGCCCGAGCTCGATCTCCGGCGCGATCGCGGCCAGCAAGGCAGGATCCGCAGCGTCGAGTGCGTGCTGCAGCGCTGCGTCGACATGCTGCCGGTACGCATGCACGCGATCGAGCGACGGACGCGTCAGCAGCCCGCGCTGCGGCCGCGGATGGCGCGGGCCGAGCGATTCGTAGTAGGAATTGAAGAGAAAGCGGTACGCGTCGTCGAACGGCGCATAGCCCGCGACGCGGCGCGACAGCACGACCGTCTCGAAGAACCATGTCGTGTGCGCGAGATGCCACTTTGCCGGGCTCGCGTCGGGCATCGACTGCACGGCCTGGTCTTCGGCGGACAGCGTCGCCGTCAGCTCGACGCTGTGCGCGCGAACGTCGCGGTAGCGGCGCTGAAGCTGGGATGCAAGGAGGCTCATCGGTTGACCGTCCACGTCGCGATTAGCTGCGTTGCCGGAAAGGAAAGCCCCGCGCTCGGTGCGCGCGACTGACGTGCGACCTTCGATGCTGCGTCGTCGGGCGGTAAATTCTGCGTCACTTCGTCCGCCCGTGCAGAGCAGTATGGCCCAGAAATGTGACCGTCGCGAATCGGATTTCGGGTGAAACGATAGCGAAAGAGGAATGAAAGCATGGGTTCCACGAAGCTCGGATGGGGGGCGGGCGGTCGAATGCGGGTAGCGCAATGTGTCGCAACGCGCCCGCAATTCGCATGCCCGAGCGTCGATTCTGCCGACATCTGGTGACAAGCGCCCTGAGCGCGTGAAAGCTGCGATGACGCTGCGGCGTCTCCATGCGCGTGATACCGGGCGCGCTGCGCTTCGGATCGGGCGTTCGTCGCGCATGACTTGCAATCGCGCTGCATCGCCCCGCCGCTTCCGTTCGTTGAAATTTTTTTCGCGTCGATGTCACACGCGGCAGGTGTCGCTCGTCATGTCGTCTGAATCCACCCGAAAGGAGAAGCAACCATGACAGCGAAACTCAATCCGTTTGCCGCCGCGCCCGCGCTGATGAAGAGCTGGATGACCGTATCGGTCGCCGCTGCCGCGAGCCTCGAGCCGACGCTGATCGAGCTGGTCAAGATCCGCGCGTCGCAGATCAACGCGTGCGCGAACTGCATTAACATGCATACCGCCGAAGCGCGCGCGCGAGGCGAGACCGAGCAACGCCTGTACCTGCTGTCCGCGTGGCGCGAAGCGCCCTGCTACACCGACCGCGAACGCGCGGCGCTCGGCTGGACCGACGCGCTCACGCGGCTCTCCGAAGGCCACGCGCACGAGCAGGCGTACGCGGCGCTGAACGACCACTTTACGCAGGAGGAACAGGTGAAGCTCACGCTGATGATCAACGTGATCAACGGCTGGAACCGGCTCGCCGTCGGCTTCGGCCTGTGGGTCGACCCGGCCGAAGCGAAGGCTGCCGCCGCGAGCCTGGTGGCCTGATGACGAACGTCGATCCGTCCGCGGGCGGTGACGACGCAGCGACGAGCTTCGATCCGCTGCGTCGTACGTTGATCCGCGTCGCCTACCGGATGCTCGGCTCGGTCGCCGATGCCAAGGACATCGTGCAGGAGGCGTTCATCCGCTGGATGGACGTCGATCGAAGCGAGGTGCGCGTGCCCGAGGCGTTCCTGCGCCGGATGGTGATGCGGCTGTGCCTCGACCAGCTCAAATCCGCGCGGCATCAGCGCGAGACCTACGTCGGCCCGTGGCTGCCCGAGCCTGTCGTCGAAGAGGACGAGCAGGAGGACGTCACGCTGCCGCTGATGCTCGCGCTCGAGCGCCTGTCGCCGCTGGAGCGCGCGGCGTTCCTGCTGCACGACGTGTTCGGCCTCGAGTTCGACGAAGTGGCCGCGACCATCCGGCGCGAGCCGGCCGCGTGCCGGCAGCTCGCCGCGCGGGCGCGCACGCACGTGCGCGAAGCGCGGCCGCGCTTTCATGTGGAGAAGCAGCGCGGCGTCGAGATCGCCGAGGCGTTCTTCGCGGCGTCGCGCAGCGGCGACATGCGCGCGCTCGGCGCGCTGCTCGCCGAGGACGTGAGCCTGCATGCGGACGGCGGCGGCAAGCGGCCGGCGGCCGGCAAGCCGGTGCTCGGCTTCGAGCGCGTGATGAAGGTCCACGCCTACCTCGCGGAGCTGTTCCGCAACAACGCGTCGACGCTCGTGCGCGCGGGCTTCATCAACGGGCTGCCCGGCTTCGTCACGCTGGAAGCCGACGGCGAGCTGCAGACGACCGCGCTCGAGATCGAGGACGGCAAGGTCGCGGCGATCTACGTGGTCCGCAATCCGGACAAGCTGCGGCATCTGCATTGAAGGCGCGCGGCGGGCGATTCGTGCGCCCGCTTGGCTGCTTGCAGCGCACGCGTATGCGTGATTTCGACCGCAAAAAGAAAAACGCCACGCGATGTTGCCGCGTGGCGTTCGTATGTTTGGCGAGCCGACTGCCTGTAGGCAATGCGTGCTGCCAGACCCCTTCATTTATTCGTTGGTAGGCTCGATTGGACTCGAACCAACGACCCCCACCATGTCAAGGTGGTGCTCTAACCAGCTGAGCTACGAGCCTAAGAAGCCGCAGATTATAGACAGGGTTTTCAGACAGCACAAGCCCCTTCGTGAAAATTTTTTGAACCGGTGTGCGGGGCGGCTGGCGGTTGGTGTCGGGGCGGCGAAGTCGGGACGTTGCGCTCGTGTCGTCGCGTCACAGCAAAACGTGTCGGTGCGCTGTGACGTTATGCACATCGCCCTCTGGATAACCGCTTCGGAAGCCTCTGGATTCACAGTGGAACGATTGAGGATACGTCGGCGCGGCTGTGAATCGACGAAAAGTTGTTCTGTGCTGCACAGAGATTTGCGTCTGCTTTGCGGCGGGTTATGCGTTGCGGTTCGGGCTTTGGATTCAGGGGGTTAAGGAGGTTATCCACTGTGAGGCCGTGCGCTTGTTAACTATCACTACGTATATATACGAATCCTGTTAACACCGTGGGATAAGCACAGTCCGGAGACTGTGACCCGGGGTGGATGTGCACTGCGTGCGGTGGGGGGAGAACCTAATCTGGGCGCTGTGAGCGGGGCCAAGGTCTGGATGGGACGCACAGATCAATTGTTTGATAGCTTGGGGCCGGAGCTAGCTTGGCGAGCTCAAGCTGCATTGGGTGATGTGCTGCCTGGTAAAGCCGCGTAGCTCGGAAGCGGCGCGGCAGGCGAAGCGTCCTGGGGAGTGGTCTGCACAGGAAACGCTCGTGCCGGTGATGCGGCTCTCCATCACGTTTGGTTAACCGGAAGCAAACCAGTTCGAAGCGCTGTGCAGCTCGCCGGCCGGCTGTGCAAGCCGCTGCATGGAGGCGTCGTTGGCTCGAGAATGAAGAGACCCATACAAAGATGAGCGACAGCAACGTGAGTCCCACGACGCGAATTGGAAGCGTGGTACGAAGTTCAACGATGACGAATACGATCAAGCAGTACGACATGACGGACGACGCGACGCGGCGCAGGATTTTCTGGCTGCTTCAACGCCTGACCAGTTTCTCGCTCTGGAAGCGCAAGCGCGATGTGTTTGCGATCTTCGCGAACGCATACGAGAACGCGGTGAAGACCTGGCCCGAAGATGATCCGGAGACCATGCCGGCAGACAATTTGCCGACCATCTTCGAGATTCTTGCGGCCTACGATCGAGGGTTGTCCGAACTGGCCCGAGGGAACCGGTTCGTCTGGCAGCGCGGTGAGCCGCTGCAATACGCGGTCGATCGGTATCAGCATCTGAACGCATATTTCTTCCCTCATCCCGATTACTGGGACCGCGGTGCGCAGGCTGCCGCCTATCCGCCGAAGGTCGACGCGCTGGCCAAGCTGCTGCACGCATCGGAATACCAGGTGGAGTATGCGCCGTTCGAGCCGGGACATGCCGACCTCGCAAAACTGCGCTCGGTAGGGCTGCTGCTGTCCCCGAATGCATACAAGCACAGCTTCTACACGCTTCCGTATCCGGTGTTTCCGGCGTACTTGCCGGAGGTTCCGGAAGCCGTCGGCCCGGTGATCAAGTCCGGCGACAAGGTGCCTTGTGACGGCATCTGGGAGCCCGTTGTTGTCGAGCAATCGAAGTTGCTGGGCGTCGTGCCGGTCGGCAATCGCAGTTTGCGCGGCAACGGCTGCTTCAATTATTTCATTCGCGACATTCGCGCGCCGAACCTCAGGGATGACGACACGGGAGCGCTCGTCAAGACGCACTGGCGACTGTTGTGGGAAGACAAGCGATACGCGGACGGCATCATCCCCGACGAATCGCAGTACTTCCTCGAGCCGCCGTCGGCGTCGCAGCCGAATCGTGAAACCGTCGCGCCGGTCCGGACCGGCGATATCTGCCCGGTTTCCGGTGAATGGCAAACGGATGAATACGGCGGCAAGACGCTGCGCGTCGAAGCCGGGGCTGCGATGCCGGACATGCTGATCAGGGACAATCTTGGCGAGCTCAAGGTGCACTGGGTGACGTGGCATCTGGTGAAGCGCGCGTAGTGCGCAGACGGCAAGGGCGGGCAAATGCCGCCCGTGCTGCCGTAGCACTTGGCTTCTGAGTGTGGACAACCGGCACGCAACACAATCGGAAACGGTGTGCCCGTCGACAAAAAGCACGAGTTCGAAGCACTGACGCGCATGCGAACACCGCGAGCGCAGCCGAACCGAGATCCGCTATGCCGGCTCAGTGAAAGCTGTGTGGATATCGCCGCCCGAAGTCACTCGAAACGCTGTGTAACCCGAAGATGGGCGGTTCGACGAGAGGCTGCATGCAGAGTTGCCGAGACTGATGTTGATATCCCGCGCGCAGAAGACGCCAAACCGCACGACACCGGAATCGTGCAAGACACGCCGATCTGCGAACGCACCGAGACGAGACTCTCTGTGTGGACAACCGCCACAAAAGCGACTCCCAACGCTGTGGATCTGAACGTCTCACATGAGCGCTTTGAGCGCTGGCCGAGCTCCACCAGCCGGCCCGCCGACATCACCCCCCTCAAATCTGCTGATCCAACGCCCTCGCAACGGCTTGCTCACCGAGATTGCTCGCCGGCCCGACCACCGCATAGTTGAGCCCGTTCACCGACCCATACCGCGCCATCAACGCGCCGTCCACGCGTTGCCCCGCGGGCAGCAGCCGATTTTTCGCTTCCGCTGGCCGCAGATAGAAGCTCAGCGTGCGACCCGCATCGTCTTCATACAGCACCATCGCCGCCGCGGCGCCGCTGTCCGTCATGAACAACCGCGCGCCGATCGGCTTGAACCCTGCGGCACTCAAGTCCGGCAGCTTCGCCGACGCGCCGACGCGTCTGGTGAGCCACCCATGCAGATCCTTCGCACTCGTCGGCCGGAAATCCACCTTCGCGACCTGATCGACCACCATCAGCTTGTACGCCTCGACCGCGTCGCTCATCGGCGCGACCGCCGGCGGCGCATTCCACCCGCGCGCCTGCCAGCCGCCGAACGTGCCGAGCCCGATGCAGAACACGAACGAAGCGGCCATCGCGAACCGCATCCGTGAGCGTTCGGCGCGGCGCGAACGAATCGCGGCCGGATCGAGCTCGGGATTCCCGGTGGGCATCCGCACGCTTTCGAGCGCGGCCCGCAGCCGCTGCGCGTCCTGCCGCCAGCGCTTCACCTGCTCCGCGCTCTCCGGATGGAGCGCGAGATAGCGTTCGACCGTGGCGCGCGCGTCGTCGTCGAGCTGGCCGTCGACGTAGGCGTGGAGGTCGTGTTCGTCGGGTGGGATGTTCATTTCTTCATCAACCGCAGTGAAGGGGCGGGGATTTCGCCGTCGCTGAGCTGGCGCAGCGCCTGGCGCGCGCGGGAGAGCCGCGACATCACGGTGCCGATCGGCACGTCGAGCAGATCGGCGACTTCCTGGTAGCTGAAGCCCTCGACCGCGACGAGCAGCAGCAGGCTGCGCTGCGCGTCGGAGAGGCGGCCGAACGCTTCGAGCGTCGCGCGCGCGGCGAACTCGCGTTCGGCGGACGGCCAGTGCGGCTCGTCCGGTTCCTGCAGGCGGCCGAGCAGCCACGCGTAGCGCTTCGCGCTGCGTTTCCCGTCGAGGAAGCGCCGGTACAGGATCGTGAAGAGCCAACTGCGCAGCGACGCGTCGTCGCGGCGGCTCGACCAGCGCGACAGCGCGCGCTCGAGCGTCGACTGCACGAGATCGTCGGCCGCGTGGACGTCGCGGGTCAGCCAGAGCGCGAAGCGGCGCAGCCGCGGGATCAGTTCGCGCAACGCGTCGTCGTCGGGGGCGTTTGAAGGCATGGCCGGGGGCGAGCCGAAAGGCGTGGAGATGCCGGGTAAGACGCCGCCCGGCACCGCTTATTCCATCAGCATACGAAAAATTGTTTCGTGGAATAAAGCGACGCGGGCGGCGTCCTATTCCCGTTCGACAATGATCAGACGATCGGGAGTGCATCCATGAAGCAATCTTCTTCTTCGCCGCCGCGCGAGCCTGGGCGCGGATGGTGGCGCTGGGCCGTGATCGGCGGCGCGGCGGCCGGCGTGGCGGCGGCGTTCGGGTATGTCGGCGGGTGGCTCGCGCCGGCGCGGTTGACGCCGCAAAAGCTCGTCGATGCGCTGCAGGCGAACGGTGGCCTGCATCCCGGGTACCGGCGCAATCACGCGAAGGGCGTGTGCGTGACCGGGTACTTCGACGGGAATGGCGCGGCGAGTGCGTATTCGACCGCACCCTTTTTCAAGGCGGTGAGGACGCCGGTGGTCGGACGGTTCGCGTTGCCGGGCGGGAATCCGTATGCGCCGGACAGCAGCGTGCCGATCCGCAGCATGGCGTTGCGGCTCACCGCGCCGGATGGGGAGCAATGGCGGACCGGGATGAACAGCATGCCGGTGTTTCCGGTGGCGACGCCGGAAGCGTTCTACGAGCAGCTGCTCGCGACCGCGCCCGACCCGGCGACGGGCAAGCCGGATCCGGCGAAGCTCAAGGCGTTCTTCGATGCGCATCCGGAGACGGCCGCGTTTCGCGCGTGGGTGAAGGGGGCGAAGCCGAGTGCGAGTTACGTCACCGAAAGCTATTACGGGCTGAACGCGTTCTACTTCGTCGACGCCGCCGGCCAGCGGCACGCGGTGAGATGGCGCGTCGTGCCCGAGCAGACGGCCGGCGCCGCGGACGTCGCGACGGCGGCCGATCCGAACGTGCTGCAGCAGGACGTCACGCGCCGCATCGCTGGCGGTGCGCAGAAGTGGAAGATGCTCGTCACCTTGGCCGAACCCGGCGATCCGGTGGACGACGCGACGAAGGCCTGGCCCGCGCAACGGACGACGATCGATGCGGGGACGCTGGTGCTCGATCGCGTGGCGAAGCAGGACAGCGGGCCGTGCCGGGATGTGAATTACGACCCGACGGTGCTGCCGGAAGGGATTCAGGCTTCGGGGGATCCGTTGCTGGCGGCGAGGTCGGCGGCGTATGCGGATTCGTATCTGCGCAGGACAAGTGAAGAGGCCGGCGTGGCCGGGGCGGCGCGATTGACTGCGGAGGGACGATGATGAACGGAACGACGACGTTTGGCTTGCCGGCGAGGGTGCTGCATTGGGTGATGGCCGCGATGATTTTGTCGATGCTGTTTATCGGGGTGGGGATGGTGGCGTCGGTTTCGCGGCGACACGATTTCCTGGTGGCGTTGCACAAGCCGTTGGGGATCGCCGTGCTGGTGCTGGTGTGCGTGCGCATCGCGGTGCGGCTGTCGACGAAAGCGCCGGCGCTGCCGGAGGATATGCCGGGGTGGCAGAAGGTTGCGGCGCTTGGGTCGCATCTCGCGCTCTACGCGCTGATGATCGCGATGCCGTTGATCGGGTGGGCAATGCTCTCCGCCGGCGGGTATCCGGTGACGCTCGGGGGCGGGGTGCAATTGCCGGCGCTGGTCTCGGCGGATCCGGCGACCTTCGCATGGCTGCGGGTCGCGCATCGGGTGTTGGCTTACCTGTTCTTCGTCACGTTCGTCGCGCACTTCGCGGCGGCGCTCTATCACGGGCTGATCCGGCGCGACGGGGTGGTGAGGGCGATGGTTGGGCGTTGACTGGCGCGGGTTGCGCGCGATGCGGCGGGGCTGTCGGCGGCGCTCAAGGGCGCCGCCGCTGTCTCGATTTGACGGCTGCGGAAGGCTGCTCAACGGACCCCGCCGCACCGCTTGTCAAAAAATTTTCAAAAAGTGCTTGACGCCGATGCAGGGGAAAACCATAATTCGGCCTCTCTTGATTGAGACGCGAAACAAACGAGACGTTTGAAACGCGACGTTCTTTAAAAATTAACAGCCGATAAGTGTGGGCGCTTGATGGAAGCGGGCTGATCTTCGGATCAGAAAGCGAAAGTATCAAGAGTCTCACACTAAAGTAAGTCAGGTTTATGAAGAGATTCATATACCTGTCAGCTTTGAGTGAGCGACCGGTTCTTAACGGAACCGAAAACAGTAACAGGTTTAAACTGAAGAGTTTGATCCTGGCTCAGATTGAACGCTGGCGGCATGCCTTACACATGCAAGTCGAACGGCAGCACGGGTGCTTGCACCTGGTGGCGAGTGGCGAACGGGTGAGTAATACATCGGAACATGTCCTGTAGTGGGGGATAGCCCGGCGAAAGCCGGATTAATACCGCATACGATCTATGGATGAAAGCGGGGGACCTTCGGGCCTCGCGCTATAGGGTTGGCCGATGGCTGATTAGCTAGTTGGTGGGGTAAAGGCCTACCAAGGCGACGATCAGTAGCTGGTCTGAGAGGACGACCAGCCACACTGGGACTGAGACACGGCCCAGACTCCTACGGGAGGCAGCAGTGGGGAATTTTGGACAATGGGCGAAAGCCTGATCCAGCAATGCCGCGTGTGTGAAGAAGGCCTTCGGGTTGTAAAGCACTTTTGTCCGGAAAGAAATCCTTGGCTCTAATACAGTCGGGGGATGACGGTACCGGAAGAATAAGCACCGGCTAACTACGTGCCAGCAGCCGCGGTAATACGTAGGGTGCAAGCGTTAATCGGAATTACTGGGCGTAAAGCGTGCGCAGGCGGTTTGCTAAGACCGATGTGAAATCCCCGGGCTCAACCTGGGAACTGCATTGGTGACTGGCAGGCTAGAGTATGGCAGAGGGGGGTAGAATTCCACGTGTAGCAGTGAAATGCGTAGAGATGTGGAGGAATACCGATGGCGAAGGCAGCCCCCTGGGCCAATACTGACGCTCATGCACGAAAGCGTGGGGAGCAAACAGGATTAGATACCCTGGTAGTCCACGCCCTAAACGATGTCAACTAGTTGTTGGGGATTCATTTCCTTAGTAACGTAGCTAACGCGTGAAGTTGACCGCCTGGGGAGTACGGTCGCAAGATTAAAACTCAAAGGAATTGACGGGGACCCGCACAAGCGGTGGATGATGTGGATTAATTCGATGCAACGCGAAAAACCTTACCTACCCTTGACATGGTCGGAATCCTGAAGAGATTCGGGAGTGCTCGAAAGAGAACCGGCGCACAGGTGCTGCATGGCTGTCGTCAGCTCGTGTCGTGAGATGTTGGGTTAAGTCCCGCAACGAGCGCAACCCTTGTCCTTAGTTGCTACGCAAGAGCACTCTAAGGAGACTGCCGGTGACAAACCGGAGGAAGGTGGGGATGACGTCAAGTCCTCATGGCCCTTATGGGTAGGGCTTCACACGTCATACAATGGTCGGAACAGAGGGTTGCCAACCCGCGAGGGGGAGCTAATCCCAGAAAACCGATCGTAGTCCGGATTGCACTCTGCAACTCGAGTGCATGAAGCTGGAATCGCTAGTAATCGCGGATCAGCATGCCGCGGTGAATACGTTCCCGGGTCTTGTACACACCGCCCGTCACACCATGGGAGTGGGTTTTACCAGAAGTGGCTAGTCTAACCGCAAGGAGGACGGTCACCACGGTAGGATTCATGACTGGGGTGAAGTCGTAACAAGGTAGCCGTATCGGAAGGTGCGGCTGGATCACCTCCTTTCCAGAGCTTCTCGCAAAGTTGAGCGCTCACGCTTATCGGCTGTTGGTTTAGAAAGAAAGACTGTCTGTTGGCGGTTTTATCGGTTATAATACCGGCCGCTTTCGATAATCTTCAATGAAAAATATTCGAACGGTGTTTCGTTCGAGTCTTTCTCATTGGCGATTGAGCCAGTCAGAGTGATATGAGTAACACCATATCGGCTGTCGTTCTTTAACAATCTGGAAGAAGTAAGTAATTTGGATAGCGGAAGCGTCTCGAGATGGACGTGAAAGCTATCCGGGTTGTGATTGTATCGATGTATCTCAAGATGATTCGAACTTCATGTTCGACTCAATTGGAATACGGCACAACGCGAGAACTCAACCTGTAGCGACTGTCGATGAGACAGACTCGTTATAGGGTCAAGCGAACAAGTGCATGTGGTGGATGCCTTGGCGATCACAGGCGATGAAGGACGCGGTAGCCTGCGAAAAGCTACGGGGAGCTGGCAAACGAGCTTTGATCCGTAGATGTCCGAATGGGGAAACCCGGCCCTTTTGGGTCATCCTGGACTGAATACATAGGTCCAGAGAAGCGAACGCGGTGAACTGAAACATCTAAGTAACCGCAGGAAAAGAAATCAACCGAGATTCCCAAAGTAGTGGCGAGCGAAATGGGATGAGCCTTGCACTCTTTATTTGTATTGTTAGCCGAACGCTCTGGAAAGTGCGGCCATAGCAGGTGATAGCCCTGTAGGCGAAAACAGTATGAAAGAACTAGGTGTGCGACAAGTAGGGCGGGACACGTGAAATCCTGTCTGAAGATGGGGGGACCATCCTCCAAGGCTAAATACTCGTGATCGACCGATAGTGAACCAGTACCGTGAGGGAAAGGCGAAAAGAACCCCGGGAGGGGAGTGAAATAGATCCTGAAACCGCATGCATACAAACAGTCGGAGCCTCGTAAGGGGTGACGGCGTACCTTTTGTATAATGGGTCAGCGACTTACGTTCAGTAGCAAGCTTAACCGTATAGGGCAGGCGTAGCGAAAGCGAGTCCGAATAGGGCGTTCAGTTGCTGGGCGTAGACCCGAAACCAGGTGATCTATCCATGGCCAGGATGAAGGTGCGGTAACACGTACTGGAGGTCCGAACCCACTAACGTTGAAAAGTTAGGGGATGAGCTGTGGATAGGGGTGAAAGGCTAAACAAACCTGGAAATAGCTGGTTCTCTCCGAAAACTATTTAGGTAGTGCCTCGTGTCTCACCTTCGGGGGTAGAGCACTGTCATGGTTGGGGGGTCTATTGCAGATTACCCCGCCATAGCAAACTCCGAATACCGAAGAGTGCAATCACGGGAGACAGACATCGGGTGCTAACGTCCGGTGTCAAGAGGGAAACAACCCAGACCGCCAGCTAAGGTCCCCAAATATAGCTAAGTGGGAAACGAAGTGGGAAGGCTAAAACAGTCAGGAGGTTGGCTTAGAAGCAGCCACCCTTTAAAGAAAGCGTAATAGCTCACTGATCGAGTCGTCCTGCGCGGAAGATGTAACGGGGCTAAGCTATATACCGAAGCTGCGGATGCGTGCTTTGCACGCATGGTAGGAGAGCGTTCCGTAAGCCTGCGAAGGTGCCTTGTAAAGGGTGCTGGAGGTATCGGAAGTGCGAATGCTGACATGAGTAGCGATAAAGGGGGTGAAAGGCCCCCTCGCCGTAAGCCCAAGGTTTCCTACGCAACGTTCATCGGCGTAGGGTGAGTCGGCCCCTAAGGCGAGGCAGAAATGCGTAGCTGATGGGAAGCAGGTCAATATTCCTGCACCATTGTTAGATGCGATGGGGGGACGGATCGCGGAAGGTTGTCCGGGTGTTGGAAGTCCCGGTCGCTGCATTGGAGAAGGCACTTAGGCAAATCCGGGTGCGTAATTCAAGGGTGTGGCGCGAGCTCCTTCGGGAGCGAAGCAATTGGAAGTGGTTCCAAGAAAAGCCTCTAAGCTTCAGTCTAACGATGACCGTACCGCAAACCGACACAGGTGGGCGAGATGAGTATTCTAAGGCGCTTGAGAGAACTCGGGAGAAGGAACTCGGCAAATTGGTACCGTAACTTCGGGATAAGGTACGCCCTTGTAGCTTGACTGGCCTGCGCCAGGAGGGTGAAGGGGTTGCAATAAACTGGTGGCTGCGACTGTTTAATAAAAACACAGCACTCTGCAAACACGAAAGTGGACGTATAGGGTGTGACGCCTGCCCGGTGCCGGAAGATTAAATGATGGGGTGCAAGCTCTTGATTGAAGTCCCGGTAAACGGCGGCCGTAACTATAACGGTCCTAAGGTAGCGAAATTCCTTGTCGGGTAAGTTCCGACCTGCACGAATGGCGTAACGATGGCCACACTGTCTCCTCCCGAGACTCAGCGAAGTTGAAGTGTTTGTGATGATGCAATCTACCCGCGGCTAGACGGAAAGACCCCATGAACCTTTACTGTAGCTTTGCATTGGACTTTGAACCGATCTGTGTAGGATAGGTGGGAGGCTATGAAACCGGAACGCTAGTTTCGGTGGAGCCGTCCTTGAAATACCACCCTGGTTTGTTTGAGGTTCTAACCTTGGCCCGTGATCCGGGTCGGGGACAGTGCATGGTAGGCAGTTTGACTGGGGCGGTCTCCTCCCAAAGCGTAACGGAGGAGTACGAAGGTACGCTAGGTACGGTCGGAAATCGTGCTGATAGTGCAATGGCATAAGCGTGCTTAACTGCGAGACCGACAAGTCGAGCAGGTGCGAAAGCAGGTCATAGTGATCCGGTGGTTCTGTATGGAAGGGCCATCGCTCAACGGATAAAAGGTACTCTGGGGATAACAGGCTGATACCGCCCAAGAGTTCATATCGACGGCGGTGTTTGGCACCTCGATGTCGGCTCATCTCATCCTGGGGCTGTAGCCGGTCCCAAGGGTATGGCTGTTCGCCATTTAAAGAGGTACGTGAGCTGGGTTTAAAACGTCGTGAGACAGTTTGGTCCCTATCTGCCGTGGGCGTTGGATATTTGAAGGGGGCTGCTCCTAGTACGAGAGGACCGGAGTGGACGAACCTCTGGTGTACCGGTTGTCACGCCAGTGGCATCGCCGGGTAGCTATGTTCGGAAGAGATAACCGCTGAAAGCATCTAAGCGGGAAACTCGCCTTAAGATGAGATATCCCTGGGGACTAGATCCCCTTGAAGGGTCGTTCGAGACCAGGACGTTGATAGGTCAGGTGTGTAAGCGCAGTAATGCGTTCAGCTAACTGATACTAATTGCCCGTAAGGCTTGATCCTATAACAAGTCTGCCTTGTAGATCGGCGCCGTGCGAAAGCACTGGCCGCGATCCAGAGCGACATGTTGGATTCTCGTGTGTGATACACACAACTCAAGATTACTGCTTCTTCCCAGATTGGTTCTGTTGGCCACGCCAGCAGAACAACCCTCTTTGCCTGATGACCATAGCGAGTCGGTCCCACCCCTTCCCATCCCGAACAGGACCGTGAAACGACTCTACGCCGATGATAGTGCGGATTCCCGTGTGAAAGTAGGTAATCGTCAGGCTCCCCTAAGCCAGGAACCCCCGCCCGATAAGGCGGGGGTTTTTGCATTTGTGGCCTCCGAAAAATCCGGCCACCGAAGATCATCAGCATCTATCTGTTGACCGTTGGTGTGACGGTTGTTGACGATGGCTGTCGAAAACTGCGCTGCTTTCCGCGCTCGGGAAGAGCGCATGGAGATGGTCTCTCCGGGGGCGGGCCGTTGCGGAGGCAGTGAGGGCCGCGTAACGCGGCCCTTGACCCTTTAGCGCTCGAATAGTCGCCGTCAATCCGGTTGATGGTAGGGCTGCTCGCGGAAATCGAGATCGCCATAGTGCGGCGTGATGTGCATTTGCCGGGTATCGTGGTTGATCTCGAAATAGACGCGGTCGCCCGGTTCGAATCCGAACAGCTTGAAGTGCGCATCGATGACGCTCATCCAAGGCATGTACGGCCAGCCTCTCCTGGGCCGGTCAGGCGTGCTGCGGAGGATCAGCTGAAGCATGGTGGTTGGGTCGCGCTGGGGCTTGCGTTTCTTAGGAAGCGATTTAATATTCGGGACAGCCATTTCCGACTCCTTGGTTGAGTTGGTTGTGGTCAGCGGGTCGTATGGGTGGCAGCCCATGCGGCCCGCGCTCTTACTGCTTTGCTTTCTCTCTTCAGCGGTTCTTCTGATCCGCTGTGTCTAGCAATGCGATCTTTTATATATCGCACGCCACGGATAGTTTAGTCCGCGGTGCATCTCATAAATCGATTTGGATGCTCAATAGCCACATGGCAGATGCGTAAAGAAGATTTTTGTCAAACGTAGAAAAACTTTCGTATCGGTCCAATGGTTCGCCAGTGACGCAGGTGATATGACTTCGCATATTTAATAAAATAGGCCGAAGCATAATGGAACGGTGCTATCTCAAGACGGCAGATCGTCAGCGCCGAAGTTCACGGCTCGGCTTGCGGGTCGACCGACGTTATTGCGGCCGCCGGCCACGGCGGCCGGATTCACTCATGGGAAGCACGCCGGTCTTGACGGTGACCTTTACGCTTGCCCTTGCCACCCGAGTCCTGTCATGCGGGCATCTCAGTGTATTCAATGAGGTTCACTCCGGCATGATCTGCCCCAACAAACGGGGCCAGCTTAAGCGGCGTTTCGCGATTCCGTCGGACGGTTAGGCTGAAGACTAATTCGCGATAACGGCCAACGGCATGGCTGAGATCCAAATGGTGCTTGTCGTTCGCGACGAACAATTGCTGAACCTCCGATTTCATTGCCTCCGCCCAGGTGCGGCTCACCGTATTTCTGACCATAGACTTGCTTTCGCGGATCGTGCCGGAACGTGAGTGCACGCTTCAATACATGGCAAGTCGTCAACTTCTATCAAGTCGAACCATATTTCTCAGACTTTGGATTAGAATCGCGCGAGCGACTGGGTGCCGTCGCAATGGCCGTCTGTCCTTTGTCACAGTGTGGACAGTCGAACCTGAGAGAAAGAAGGATAACGAAAATGGATATCAGATCGTCCGCACTCGGGGACTTGAAGTTGCGCGAGCTCTATGAGGCGATCAGCAACGGCGTTTTGCAGCAGGGCCGAGTGCTGATGCTGGATACGCCGCTCGGCAAGAATGCGCTGGTGCCGTTACGGGCGCGCGGATCGGCCAGAATCGGGCGCGACTATTCGTACACGATCGACGTTGCGTCGACGCGCGACGACACTGCGCTGCTGTCGCTGATGCATCAGCCCGTGACCTTGCAGATTCAGCAAGTCACTGCTCCCTTTGCGATTCCTGTCTATCGTCCGGTTCACGGCTTCGTGCATCGGGTCGCCTATTTGGGCGGTAATGGCGGCCTTTCGACATACCAGATCGAGTTTTCATCGGCGCTGGTCTTCCTTGAGAAAACCCATAACGAAGAAGGCTGGCTCGAGAAAGACGCCCGGGAGATCATTTCCGACGTGCTTGATCGGTATCCGCAGCTACGCGGACAGTACCGTTTCTCGCTGTTGTCCGATCCTGCCAAGCGTTCGTGGTGCCGGCAAAGCGAATCCGATCTTCACTTTGTGAACCGCTTGGCTGAGGCCGAGGGCTGGTACTTCTACTGGATCCATGAAAACGTTGCTGAAGGCGACGCTCCAAAGACGACGCTCGTTATCGTCGACCACGTCTCGACTCTCCCAGATGCCAAGGCAGTTGAGTTCATTCGGGCGAACGACAGCAACGAATCGGATGGCTTCGCCCATTGGGCAGGGGTGCAGACGATGCAGAGCACGCGCTACATATCGCGTGCATTTGATTACAAGCGGCCCGCGTCCGATTTTCAGGCTGAGAGTGCACTTGCCGCGACGAGCTATGTCGCGGAGGAGCGCCGCCAGAAAGTCGAGCGTAGCGTTCCTGATGTGCCGATGACCGTCTACGAATCGACGGCTTACGGCTATTCCAGTTCGGACACGGGCGAGGCGCGAGCTCGACGGCTGGTAGAAGTATGGGATGCGCGAGCAAGCCGATATTTTGGTGTCGGAGGCGTGCGCTGGCTCGATGCCGGTTCGCGGTTTGTGTTGAACGGACATCCCCGCCACGAAGGCGGTGATGCGAAGAAGCGAGAGTTTCTGGTGATCGAGGCACGTTGGTTCATCGAGAACAATGTGCCGATTGGCCAGCAGACGGCCGAGTTTCCGCAGAGCCTTCGCGCAACGCTGGCCGAGCAGCAGGCGATCCACAGTGAGCGCTTTAAGACGCCTGGACATGCTGCGGATGGTTCAGCCGGATTTTTCGTGATCGAAGTCGAGGCGCAACCCACGGCAGTCGAATACCGGAGTCCGCTGGATCATCCGAAGCCGATCATGTCGATCGAACACGCGCTTGTCGTGACGCCCGATGGCGCCGAAGCATGGACGAACGACCGGAATCAGATCAGGGTGCATTTCGCATGGGACCGCAAGAATCCACCAGACGCTTTCACCTCCTCGCCATTGCTGTCATCGCTTCAATCGGATACTGGGAACGGTTATGGAGCGGTTCATGTTCCGAGGGCGCGGGAATGGGTCATCGTCGGCTACTGGAACGGCGACTGTGACAAGCCGTTCGTATTAGGGCGTATCAACGGAGGCGCAACCCCATCGCCATGGCATTCAAACGCATTGTTGTCCGGGTTTAAGTCCGAGGGATTCGGAAAGACAGGAGCATACAACTCCTTTGTCCACGACGATTCCACTAATCAAGGCGGCACACGCCTGGTCAGCTACACCGGCAAGAGCTATGCGGCGCTGACGCAGGGCTACCTGATCAAGCATGAGGGCAACACGCGCGGGAAGTATCTGGGCGCCGGTTTCATCCTGCACGCCGACGAGTTCGGTGCAGTTCGCGCCAGCAAGGGATTGTCCATCAGTGCGCATTCGAAATCCTACGACGACGAACAGATGGGCGTGGATGAGGCGCGGTCGCAGTTGCAGCAGGCGGGGATGTTGGTCGAATCGCTATCTAGCGCAAGCACAACCGCTCAGGCGGAATCGCTGCAAACCGGACAGGATGCGCTAAAAGCGTTGTCGAAGGACATCCAGCACCCAGTGTCGGGCGATACGTCGGGTGGCGTGACTGCAGGTGGCGGTACCGGCAGCGCCAACGGATTTTCGCAGCCGAACATATTGGTATCGACGCCGAAGGACATCGCTTTGGTTGCGGACAACTCGACGCATATCGTGGCCGAGAAAGAGATCAACGTCGTCAGCAACGAGAACACGTATATGGCGACCGGCAAGTCGCTCGTCGTGGCGGCTGCGGAAAAGGTGAGCTTCTTCGCCCAGAAGCTCGGAGCGTTCTTTGTGACGGCTAAAGGTCCGATCAAACTGTCGGCCAACACGGATGACGTGAACGTCAATGCCGGTAAAGATGTGACCGTGAAGGCCAAGCGTATTGTGCTCGATGCCGATGAAATCATCATCAAGGCGGGCGGTTCGTACACCCGGTGGGTCGCTGCTGGCATTGAAGACGGCACGCAAGGTCCGCGCACGATCAAATCGGCGTCGCTCAGCCGTCAGGGGCCGAGCTCGATTGCGCAGCATATGAACAGTCTGCCGCAAGCCAAGTTCAACGATCCGTATGTGCTGCGAGATCGCCTCACGGGCGAGGTGCTGAAAAACCATCCGTATGAACTGATCCGCGGGGACGGTACACGCCTGACCGGGACGACAAACGAACTGGGCCATGTCGCCGAGCAAAAAAGCGATGACGTTGAATCACTGATGCTGCATGCATTGAGGCGAACCCCGGACGCGGGTGGCGATACTCAATAACATTGTCTGACAGATCTAAACATATTTTGCGAATGCTATGGGCACCAATCCGGTAGGTAATCCAAACGTAGTTTCGCCGTTCAATAACGACTTCGATCAGGATGTTGTGCAACTCATGGGGCACACGGCGCCTGACGGCTCGTCTTTCGGAAAATTTACGCTCACCCCCGCGAGTGATACGCGGCAAAAGGAGTTGCTGTGTGATGTCCGGCCCATCATCCCGGTGATTTTCATTCCGGGAGTAATGGGCACGCTGTTGGTCAACAAAAATACAGGCGACGAAATGTTTTTTCCGCCGAATGCGGATACTACAGGTTCGAAGGCAGCCGCAGCGCCTTGGTTATATGGTGCTTACCACCAAAATGCGGCCGAGCGCCAGACAAAATTCAATCCGTTAGAGGCGGCCGTCACTACGCTTGGCCCCATCAACGTCGGGGATGGAAAGACAATCAGTGAAGACGAAGCGCGGCGAAGAGGGTGGGGGTCAGTACATCGCTGGAGCTACCACCCGTTTCTTTTATGGCTCGAGCAGACGCTGAACTCGCCGAAGTTTTTTGGGAAAATACTCGGTCCGTGGATCACTCCTGATCCAACTGGCGAGAAGTGGGCGCTTCATCCGGTACTTGGGACTGATCCGAAGAAATACGGGGGCTTTGGTAACGGAGCACCTATCGAGGCTGATTCGACAAAATTTGATCATTTTACGAAATTCAGATATCGAGTGTATGCGATTGGATATAACTGGCTTCAATCGAATTCGGATTCCGCCAGGCAGGTGATTGAAAGTACAGATTATTTCAATCCAAAATCCAAGAAAAAAACACACTTGATGGGAATCAAGGAAATTATCGCAGAAAATCATAGCGGTAAGGCGATAATCGTAACTCATTCGATGGGCGGACTAGTGGCACGCATGGCAATTGCGATGCATGGTGCGGCGGATTTAATGCATGGGGTGTTTCATGGCGTGCAACCGGCGACTGGGGCACCATTGGCGGCGAAGCGATTTAGGGTGGGAGCGGAGACCGAGGGTCCTTCCACATTTATCACGCAAGACGGATATAAGAATGCTGCGTTGATGGGAAGAAATGAAAATGAGTTTGTTGCGGTGACGGCGAATGCGCCGGGGCCACTCGAACTGTTGCCGATGCCAGATTACAACAACGGTGAGCCATGGTGGATATTTGCAAGAATAAATGGAGATCCAGTTGTTAAACTGCCGAAAGCCGGTAATGCATATGATGACATATATACAAGCTCAAAATGGTATGGACTCGTTCCGGACGCGTCAATGCTAGATCCGGCTGGAATTGTTCAGGATAGGCTTAAAAAGAATAAAATTAATAAGACGGTCTTGGGAAATTTCAAAGACACGCTGTCTAAGGCGGTTGAGAATCAGAGAAATATTATCAACAAGTATCATGGTAATACGTATGCTGCCTATGCGAATGGAGCACTCGATCCTAAGCTGCAAGGCAGCCCGCCTGAAAAGAGCGCCGGAAAACAAACTATCGAGAAAGGAGAGGTGCTCGACAAGCTTTTGGCGTGGGGGAATGCAGTGTGGACCGGAAACATCCCAGCAGGGGTAACGGAAGAGGAGTTGCTTGCCGCTACTCCATTGTTTGATTCTCGTGATGGGATTTTGCGTATCCATCTGGAATCTCGCAAACTAACAATCGAGTTTCAAGTCCAGAGAACTGCATCGTTGCCCGGTGGCCCAAATCAGGATTTGGAAAAAAGTCGAAACGGTATCATTCCGGGAGACGGAACAGTGCCGGTCTGGTCAGCTCGTGCGCAGGCCCGTGGCCTTAAGCCGGGTGTGGGCGGCGGTCCGGCCGAAGGTGTACAGATGGTTTTCGAGCAAGGCGGGTATCAACATCAGTTTAGTTACGATCACCCGTGGACGCGTTGGTCGGTGCTCTATAGTATTGTGCAGATTGCCTGGAATGCACCGGAGCCGAAATGCTGAGACGTGTCGCTACTATTTCGTTAATTGTTGCAGGTATGTGTGCCTGCTCAGTTGTCTTCTCGGGGGAGTCGGCAGTGACTAATCCTTTGTTGTCCAAGTCGCGACCGTGGTGTGTCGGTCGCTTTGTCTTTGATCGCCCGGTGGCGAGCGAAATATCGAATCAATCATACGAATTTCGCGGTGAAAAGATTGATGTTAAACATAATTCTTCGGCAGCCGAATACGATTCGAAGGTAAAGCTCTTGAGCTCGAGGTTGAATGGTTCGCAGCGAGTAAATCCCGGAACTGGTGTCAAGATTAATCATTCGTGGTTGGAGAAGGAGTTGCGTCCACGAAATGATTCGGCGGTATTTGTCTATCAGGAATATTATTCAAAATCGGGGCTTGATTTCAAGACCGAGGGCTATTTGTTGGATGGTGGGAATCTTTTTCACACTGTTGGTGGAATTGGGGCAGAGGCGCTGGGACAGGCTGAGGAGATCTATAAGGACACGTACCGTCGAATTAAGAGCCGTGACAACTGGTCGGTACCGACAGAGTCAGGATTCTGTATTGATGGTGGAATCGTGACTGGTTCGTCGACCTACTCTGAGGAGGTTACCCAGTCGTTCGCATTGATGCCGGAAAGTCGCCCGGCACTGCTAGTGATTCAGATGCGCGATTCAGTTAGTCAAGACCGCGATCCTTCCGCCTCGCTCCTGAAGACCTTGCCTGATTTGCGTGCGAAATTGGATAGTATCGGTGCACACTACCGTATTTTGCGCCAAGGCCATCGCAAAGTCGCGGGCATCGAAGCGGAAGAAGTACTGTTTGAAGCTAAAGACGGAGGGGTTACCGAATACCGCTTCTCTTTGCTTGCCCCGGGTGACCCGAGTACGCTGGCGAAGCCACATACTTCGATTCAAATGATTCTCGGAGATATCAGTAGTCACGATATGCCGGCTGAAGAGCGAACCTCTCCGGTCGATGAAGCGCGGGCATTACAGGCGTGGGATACATTGCTGAACAGCTTGAGGCTGCGGCCCGGTGCGGTTTAAGGGGGGGCGTGCCGTGAGGCGATTTGATATCCTAAAAGGTGACATGACGACAGTCGGTGGCATCGTGCAGGGAGGTGACGCACGGGACATACTGCACGATCGCGAACAAGCGTACGAGCACGATCAGGTGTGGTGCCCGGTGTGCAAGACAGTTGGCATGATCGTATGCGACGGCCCGCGCCATTCGAGCACCGGGCCGGATGGTCGGCAGTCGGCGCTTAGTGACGACCTCTGTCGGTGCGCATGTCCAACGCCGCCGAAGTTGGTGGCGTCGCAGTCGGTATCTTATGTCGAGTTCTGATCTACGGAGAGGGGTGCTCCGAGCCGGAATTTTCCAGCTAAGACTGGGACGGAAATTGGGCTAGCCTCATGCGGACGCCGGTGGCATCCTCATCTACCTGCAGAATTACAAAGACGCAAAATCGCGTCCGGAGCAATCGGCCAAGTATCTGGAAAGCGAGCAGGGCATCGAATGCGACCGCGAGGACGCGACTAGGCCAGGGCTTGCATTCTCGACAGCTGCGCCCCACGCCGGCACGGGATTGCCCTACAAAGTTCGCCACATGATTGGCTATCTCCGGCACGACCCGGACAAATAACGAGTCGCTGGCAGCCGGTCTTCAAATTTGCAACGCAAGAGTCATCTGCCGGCCGGAGTCGGTGCGCGGCATGTCCGACCGTCCACCGAATGCTGCCGTGGGACGGCTGTTCACAAGCGCATACTCCCCGACCCGGTGCATCCGCCCGCACTCGGACGGCTGACGGCTCCACAGGGTTGCAATTTTGTATCCCTCCTTGCGGAGCTCCACAATCCGCGGCCGCGGGTCAACGATGTCGAGAAACCGCACCGCCTCCAACGTTGTTACGCCACCGCACATCTTCATCGCCTCGAGCAGGCGGGCGCGCTGATGCGCAGCGGTGTTCTCAGGCCAGTTGGCGATGATGCTGCTGAACAATGAATGGTCCAGCCGTCCGTTTTGCTTGTGCATTCGACGCTAACGTAGTGGGGATGAGGTCCATTGTTGGCCACATGCTTCAAAACGTAGCTACCGAAATACCTGACTAATCGAGCGCCGAATCGTCCGGCCAAAATTCGGCCATTTTTGAGCCTATTTGGGCCGCCTGTTATTCGGCGGGATGGTCAGGCTCCAAACCGATTTCGCGACGGAGCATGTCCAGGTGGTCGACTGCGACAATCCTGTCAGTCTCATCCGGAATGCGCTGGGCGAGCGCAAGCATCGCTTGGAATATCTCGCTGGTTGTCTGCGGCAGCGCGACCGCGGGGAGCATCTTCGGCGGAATGCTTGCCCGTGCAATCACGAGGTGCGCGAGGTTCTCGCTCTCGGCGGTTTGACGCCGTTTATCGTCTACGTAACGCGCGATGGAGGCTCGCTCGACATCGGTCAGGATTTTCCGGACGGCGCGCGATTCGGTGTCTTCCCAAACACGCGCAGCCACCGTAGCGATGAACTTGTTCGGATAGTCTCCGCACATCTCGTAAAGCGCTCGGGCAAGGTGCAAGACGAATGTGCGCCGTTCCTCGAATGCCGGGCGGCCGGCAGAGCGAGTTTTGACCGCAGATGCTACATCGTGCAGGTGTTTGAACTGCCCAAAGAAACTCGCCTGGAGCTGCGACGGCACCCAGAAGGAAGTCTCAGCCAGCAGGGAAGACTCAAAGGCCTCCGCGCGCTTCATCACTGCCTGGACAGCTGCGGCAGTGGGCAACAGCTCGGACGGCTCGTCGTCGACGCAAGCCACGAACGCGAGCGCGACCTGAGTAATCGCCGTGACCTGCAGCACGGTCCCCTTGCCGAACACGGAACGCTTGAAGAAGCTCCGTACAGTGGGCTGGTCCAGGAAGCTCTTATACCAGGCGGACCCCGCTTTATCCGCCTGACCGAGCCGCAGGAAATGTCGGGCTTCTTCGCACGTTGAGCGGAGGGTCTCGTTCGCTTCCAGAACAATCATGTGTGCACCTTCAGGCCTTTCATGTACGCGACACCGCGCGACGTTCGTTCGACTACCGAGTTGATGTCATCGCTAAGCGCTGCGCCGCCAACCAAAGCGAGGCAACCCAGCACCGCACGGCGCGCAGGTGCGCGGTTGTGAGCTCTGCATTCTTCGAATGGACGCCAACCATGGTTGCCTCCGGAGCTGGCGAAACGCCAGTCTAGCCTAAACAAGACGACGGTCGACCAAGTCATCCAGTCTGTTCGAGCCGGCCGCAATCATTTAGAGGCGTGGGGCTGCCCGCCAAGAAACGCAAGCGGGTTGAGGCCGATAGCGATAGTGCAACCAGATGGCACGCGTGCTCGGCCATCGGCTCCGTATTCAACGGCGGTCATAGCGCGCTGAGATAGAATCCCGATAGCCTCGCCCCGCTCGTTGAACACTGGGCCGCCGCTGGCGCCGGGATGCATTGCGTTGTCGATATACATGACATCGCATTCGAGGGTTCCGAGACCAGAGACTGTCGTCACTATCCGCCTGAGGTTGCCGATATGCCCTTGCTTGATGAGCGGGCCCGTCATGTCGGCCATGTAGCCCTTGTCCATGGCTGCCTTGAATTCGGCGGCGCCCTTTGTCTCTGGCAAGAGTAGTCGGTCAATGTCGAACGGGAGGCGCAGCTCTTCAGAATAGCCTGCCAGGAATACGCGCTGGCCAAGTCGCGGCGTATCCCCAAGCACGACCGGTATCCGAGGAACCTCCGTCGGAAACGGCTCCTTCGGATTCAGCATCGCGATGTCCAGCTGGACCGGCTGCGAAAATCCCGGGACTTCTATGTTCATGGAGCAAAGCTGGACCGCATACTCTGCGACCGGCAAACCCTGGAACTTGCAGAATATTTTTAGCGCCGGGTCGATGTAATCGCTGTGCCGAATCGGGAACCGCCCGGTGACGACGTGCGCGGCCGTAATCACCTGACCGTTCGGAAGAAACGCAAAGCCTGAGCCCTCGCTGATTTTCTCGTCGTCAAGGAAGACCGTGACAGAGCAGCACGCGGATGAGATTCGATTGTAGAGTTCTTCGAGCATGAGGCATTCATAAGTGAGAGTTCAGGCTTCGTCTGGCGGCGTGGACTGAAGTCGTGCCACGCGGCTGCGCTCGCCACCGTCAACGATTGCCGAGATTCTTCCCGAGGCTGGCATTGCGCCTCGCACGCATCTGCTCTACGAAGCGCGCGTTAGCACTGGGCACCTCCAGTTCGGGCTTCTGCGGCGGAGCGGCAGGCGCTGGAACGATGATAGGTCCGCACTGAATGCCGAGCGCTTCTGCCTGTGGTGGGCGTAGGACAACTCGATGGATTGTTCTTAACTCTTGGCTATCAATGAAAAAGACCCATAAATTTCTCAATTTATGGGTCCGTTTTTCTCAGGATATGCGTCTATCTACTGCAGGGAAACGGAATTCTCTAGACTGCGCCCCCTTAAGAATCAAGCACTTGCGAACGAACTTGGTCTGTCCGTTCGGACCACCCGAACCGAAATGGTTGGACTGCCCGGACTTGTGACGCGAATTCGTTAGACTGGGATGCTCACCCTAGCCCTACGGCCTTTCCAGCGATGTCCGAGGAGTCCGGGCGGGTTGGAGGGACGGCCGACCACACCGCCGTTCAAGCGGCGCTCCCACTCGTTCCGAGTGAGGGGCATGCCATGTGGACCGTCCGCCGTCGTTAGGCATACGGCAATATTGTTCCCCCGTGCTTGCAGGCTCCGAATCAACGCTATTGCTCGGCTCTGACATGCCACCGGGAGCGTCGGCGCCGTCGGCAGCGTCAGCGCATGAGTAGTGACCGCAACTATCGAGAAAACCAAGCGCGTGCGCAGGCGACCGGGCGTGCGCGGCATCCGGACTATCGATGTCCGCACCGCGCAACGCATCCTACCTATCGGGAGCGAAATTGCATTCTGCAGTGAAGGTGCGTATACAATGTAACATCGTTACCCTTGATTAGTTCTGCTCTTCCGCCCCAATTGCTCCCTTTTCCTTTGCGATTCGATACAACAGGGTAAAGTCGAACAGTGGCAGACCGTAGGTAAAACTAGGCAATATTGTGTCTCGCTTCACTTTCTTGGCTGCATTTACATGCCAATGATCCGGACCAAATGGTACGTCAGGGTGGTGGGCCGCCGAATCCACCTTCGCCTTGTGTACTTCTGACGGATCCGTAAGGACGTATGCGTAATCGGTGAAGGTTCGCAGTCTAAGTTTCCACTGCCAACCGGACGGGTAAGTGAAAGCGAGATGGGTTCCATTATCCCGATCATCCCTCACCACCGAGGTTGCGCCTAAATTCGCGCGCATATATTCCGCGAGAGGGTCGATAAGCTCTTTCGGTATTGAGTTCGTCTTAATGAGGTTCGAGAGGTCTAGGCCCATCGAAAACACCGCGTTCATAAAAGAAAGTACAGACGGGTGTGTCTGAACTTCCTCGAGGTGTTGAGCACAAAGCTGCAACATGAACATCACTGCCGAGCCGCTCCCGACTGTCGAGTGCGCGTAGCGCGTCGCCGGTGCGCCGCAAACCAAGCAACCTTTCCCGCTTCCTATGATGACGGCTCTCTCTACCGATGTATTGCTAATTCGCCCCTCGGCCATCTGGGTAGCAGCCGCGTAGCGGCGGGCTTGTTCGTCTCGCCAGTCTCGGAAGATTCGAATCGTATTCTCCGTCTGCAAAGCACTTATCAAGACACCCTCGTCTGCGAATACCTCGGCGCTAGAGTGCTCGAAGCTTTGTTTGCCGCGAACCTCTTCCGCAGCCAACGAGCCACGATATCTGTACGTGCGGATGAAACCACAGTTTTCCCGTGGTCCGTATATTGCAAGCTCGATTCCTTCCCTTACCAAACGAACCCGCCGGTCGGCGTGACGTCGAAGCGTGCTCCAAACTCGAGGGGAGTGCGTAACCTGCTGCCACAGCCACTCGGGTTGCCTTACGTGTTCAACAAACATATAGGCAAGCGTCGTGATGAAGCCATCAATACTCGCACCTGTACTGTCCGCAAGTCCTACTTCCTGAATTTGCCTGTCAATGTTGAAAAGAGGCGATTTCATAGCTCGATTTTTGACGGTGCTCGGGTTTTGCGAGGCGAAACCCAGTGCGCACGGTGGTTATTGTTTGCTGATGCTGTCGATGGAAAACCGGCGGACAATGCGAGGCACGCGTAGATTCACTAGAAATTCGACTCCAAAGACGATTAGCAAAAATTCCCCAGGGGTAATGAGGAGCAGACCGAGAATTGTCTTTGGGTCGGGCGTCAGTTTGAACGACATAACAATCCAAACACCGACCGCGAAGAGAGGGACCGCGAGCATAGGGGCCAGTCGATATAAGCGCCTTCGGCCAACAGGGAGGAAGGCGCCGGTCGTAACCCGGCCGAGCGACTTAACAGGCTGAAATCCATCGACGGTACCGACGACGTTTGGCACTCGTGTAGACGACGTGTGAATGACCTCGAAGATCACGCTTGCGCCTTGCCCCCAATGCGCGAATTCGATCCTCCAGCTGCAATCATCCGATGGAACTGCAGCAACCTTCACTGCATCATCATCGCGGTGAACGGTTTTGACCGAGAGAATTTTGCCATCGTCACCCAGAGTGATTCGCAAAGGGTTATCGGCGACCACGTCGTCGGGCTTAATCGGCCCCTTACCAGAATTCCACACCGAAACGAGAGATCTGGTGATTCGGTCGACGGGTTCGCCGTTATGGGACACGACCAAGCCATCTAGCGCGTCGCGTTTGTGAATGACGGTTTCGCCGTCCGCACAGTACTTGATGCGGCGGCGATCATTCCAGCGGGCGTAGCCGGTACCCAGTGCAAAGCTGATGATGGGAGATAGAAAACTCCAGCTGCCAGTGACCATTCCGTTCCTCATTATTTTGTGCCTCCAGTTAACGTGAGGCATTGGCCGTTACTGCCCGGGCTTCGGGAGGCGAATCTGCATCGACCTCTGTCGATCACGGAAATCGCAAGTTGCATACTCTCGCGCGGTGGTTCGGCTACCCCAGAAGCCACCGGCGCAATTTCGCCCAGACGCTTTTCTCAGCATGCTGTTCCTGGACAGTCGCCGCGGCCGCTTCTGCCACTGGAACTTGCGAGCTGTCGGTTCGGTGATTAATTTGCGCGTAGAACTTCGCCTTGGCCACCTTATCCCGACGTTGCTCGGCCTCGATCTTCGCTCTATCCCAGGGGCTCGCTTCGATGACCTTGTTGCGTTTGATCACGTAGTGCGACTGGCACGGCAGATTCCAGCTACCAACGGAGGGCCAAAGCGAGATTGCTTCACCGTTGAAGGTCAGCGACCAGTCGGTCGGCGTCAATGGTGTGACTACTTCGTGGCCGCAACCGCAACAGCAGCTGTGAACGACTGTGCCGTACTCCATCGATACGTAAAGGACGCCTGGCTCCAACTCACGAGGGATGCTTTTAACGAAGCGGGGTTCGAGCTGCTTGAAGCGCATCATGTCTGCTCCGCATTCAGCAGCATGTTGCCGTCTGTCGTGTATGTGCAGTGATGCTCGCTCTCCAGATCGCGGTAGAAGCCTCTGAGCTTTTTCCACTTAATGACGGCGAGGGCGGCGTTGAGCATATTCAGGTCGGCGACCTGGATATTCGACGCATACAAATTTTCATTACCTCCGCCTTCAAACGAGACGCGCTCCCTGACGTGTTCCCGCTTTTCGGGGGTACTGGCGGTAACGCGCAAGATACCACCGAGCGTGCCGTCGACCAGTTCCAGACCCATCCCGACATCAATGAACGGGGTTCCAAGAGCTTCCAGCTTTTGCACGACGAAGCGCTTCGACTCGCCCGCATCCATGCATAGGAAAGCGAACGTTATGCGGTCAAGCAAGTTAGCCGTGCTCGCATCAAGCTGAACTGCATGCGGCAAGATGTAGCGATGCATTCTCGAGTAAATGCTGGCGAGATAATCCACTTTCTTCGGCAAGTCGCGGAGCATTTCTATTGAAGGCGCTCCCGGGGCGCGGAACGCGTTGTGCTGAAGAAAGTCATCGCCGTCGATCAGCAGAATCTCGCGCACCGGTGTTTTCGCGACCTGGTCGAGTACGTAGGAGCCGGTGCCACCTACACCAATGATTGCGATGTGCTCGCTTTCCAGCTGGGCGGTAAGATGCCCGATCCCAACGCGATCCGATGCAGTCTCCAGATAGTTGAATACGCTATCCTCGTCGACGTCGGGCTGTTTGTACACGCGCGGCGTGGCACCTGGCTTCACAACTGCCGCAGCACCGGCCACGATCGTGGCATAAGTGGACATTTTCTGAAAGTAGTCTGCATACCCCTCCTGCGGTCCCGGTTTGCTCGAAAGCAAGTGCTTTCCAAGCACCAGCGGATCTGGCGGTATTGCCCCTCCAGGTGTGATGCCTTGGATTGGCGTTCCGTCGGCATTGCAAGGAAACTCTCCGTAGAATTCGACGGTGTGGGGCTCGGGTTTCTGCGTGATATCTCCCGACAGGCAGAGACTGGACGTGATCGTGCCGAGCTTCACTTCGCGCCGCGCGTTAACGTAGGGAACCTCGTGCATCACGAGACACCCTCCCGTGATGCGCATGGCATACCCGTCCTCGCGAAGACGCTTGAGGTCGGAATTAAGATTGAACAGTGCGGCCGACATTGAAGATGCTCCCATTTTTTACTTCAACACTGCCGCCAGCAGCCAGTTCACCGCTATGGGGCTTCGAAACGACCCCGCGGTAGGTAATCGAATACTTGATGTTGGGCATCGGCGGCTCGCCCGGATATGCGATTGCAACCAGTTGTTCAAATGTCACGTTACGGTCGTTGACCTCGACTTCGCGACCATTGACAACGATTTCGATGCGTTTAGGCTCGTTGATGGAGCGCTCGTCGGCGCCATCAAAGCTCTGCTGGGTTTCCATATGCTCAATCCCTTTCACGTTTGGGTGGATAAGGCATCCATCCCCTCTAACCGAGCGCGGACCTGAGCATCCAATTCTGATTCAATGATGCTGTTTAAGCTGGCCTGCACATCTGGAGCGGACACGGAACCAAGCGTATCACATCATTTCTGCTTCATGCAAGCAGTTTAACCAGAATCAGTGGATAGCGATGTACTTGTATTCGATACCGCCACTGCTGGCGATGTCCTCGACGCGCAGAATGTAGCCGTCGTCGACCAGCTTTTTCAGCCTGGTACTCGCATTTTGGACGGAAAGGTCAAGGTCGGCAGCCACTTGGGAGGCTAGAACGGATCGGTGTTTCAGCACGTAGTTCAGCAATTCCCGGCTAGAAGAGCTCATCTCCGGGCCAATTACCTCAAAGGAGTCGCCTCGCCAGATTACTAGCGGCTGCTCCTTTGCCTGAGCGGCATACTTCCAATTGTCTATCAGATCGCGATCGTCCAGATGTTCGAGAAACAGTCCTCTCTCTCGCCGGAATTGCTTGGCAACCGAAAGCACGCTTTCGCGCGGGAACGACGCGTCTGTTGCCTCGATCCCTTCCAACGAAATGCCGAGCACACACGCGTCGGGATGCTTGCTAATGAATTCTGAAAGCTTTTGGTAAACTTCCTTCCCTTGGACGTTCCCAAACGGTTGGGACGTCGTGGTGAAATCGCGGAGCTTGACACGGAGGGCAGTCTGGTTCATCCGCGTAATTTAAAGAGAGTCATCGGGTACCGTCAAGCAAAAAGTCGAAACAGACGTGGGTGCCACGAAGCTCGCGCAAATCGAGTTGATGAGAAAACTCGAGGTCCCCGTGCTTGTTGTAGTGGACCTTGACCTCGAATGTCTCTTGCCGGACCGAGATACGAGCATTGAATTTGTAGGCTACATCCCCGCTCCTCTTCAGTCCGAGGCCGCGTGCCTCGTCTTCGTTGCTGCTGATGCCGCCATTCCGGAAAATCTCCTGAATGAGTGCCACACCAGGGTGCAGGCCCGACGCGCGGATTGCCGTCGCAACTTTCGGGTATCGGGTTTCGAGTACGGGTGCCAGCGTCCCCAAAATTCCGCGGCCACTATCAGATATGACCGCCTGGATGTGCGGCTGGCGGCTCCTTGGATAAAACTGCAACGCCGCAAAGCCGGGAATCGGTGAGTCCGAGTGGTCCCTCACATTGCCAAACAGTTCCGAAAGCACGGTGAAGGCCCCTACCGAATACTGCGCACCCGCACAGCTAACGAAGCTCTTCTGCAGACGACCAGGGATATCCTCATCAGGCGAGACAGGATCAATCATCGCCACTTCCACGACTCCGTTATTGCCGCCTTTGTACAGGCCGGCTTTCGACATCTCCGGCCTGGAAGGAATAATAGAGATCGACGGATCGAGGAAGTCAAAAAAGCCAATTCGGTTGAAATAGTCGAGTGTGGAGTGGCAATCACTGAAGTCGACGGAGACCTTCTTCTCGGCATGTACCAGTTGATTGCAAAGAGCAAGTAGGCGAGCCGTGGCCTCCAGAAGAAGCTTGCTATCCTTCGCGAGCACGAACACTACGTGCTCGCACTTACTAACGAGCGCGGAGTCAGACGACGCCAACGCATCTTCAAATAAGTCCGCGGTTAGCCATTTCCCAGCAGGTAGCTCAATGCGAAGTTCGCCAGCCTTCGCCAACGACCAGCCGTAGGCGGCATCCTGCACAAACAGCTCCGGATGGTCATGCATGTACGCGCTGACTGCACTCTTGTCCTCGCCAATTTTGCTTGCGATCACGCGAGCTTTTATCCCCGGCTCTTTCTTCAATACCTTTTCTATCTCTTTGTACATGATCCAGCTACCGGCAATGCACCGTCCAATGCAATTAGTTCGTGGCTATGTTTAATCGTAGCACCAAATTCGTCTGCCGCCACAAACGGCCAATGCCACTCTCGCCAAGCCGTAACCGATGCTCAGCTGCCTGCTTTACATCTGTAAGCGCAGTGTCGAGGTACGTGCGTGAACTTCAAAAGACGTACGGTGCTCGTCAGTGACGACTGTTTGAGATTTCACCGATCGTCGGCATGAAGTGGCTTCGCCTTGCGCGCATCCATCCATGCCAGCCAGCCTTTACGATAAGCACGCGCATCTACCAGCGCGTGATGCTCGCGGTCGTCTGTCGAATAGTGCGCCATTACGGCATCGTGATACACCGAAGTATCGATTAGCGGCCGGAGGTCGAACGGTACCGCCGCTAGGTTGAGCGGTTTCGACTCGCCGAGCATCTCCAAAAGAAATCGGAAATCCGTCATCGAATCGCAGGCGGCCCGCACTACACGTGGAGACGCGGCGAACCATGCGAGCAGGCTTAGGCGAGCTTGCAACAGGGACATAGCCGACCCACTGAGCAACGGCAACACTTCGCGTTGAACGAAGGCGGAGCAGTCCTCAGGCTTCCAGGTATCTTCGAGTTCGACATAAAACTCCCTGCGTCCGTCTTCCGTCACCATCCCCAGACTGATTAGTTTCGGGGTAGGTTGGCCAAGGCCGGTGTACTCGGTATCGAGGAAGACAAGCATATCTACAGTTTCTCGGCGAAAGAATCGGAACGTGATTGCTCGGCAGCTTTCGGCAGCGTCATCAATGCTCGCTGCTGCTACTGCACTGCTAGTGGCGAATCGACTCGCTACCGTGCCGGAACGAATAGTTGGTTGATCAGCTCACTGACGATTTCGAATGTGTGCAACACCGTGTTGTGAAGGGCACCCGAACCGTGTGCGTACATGTTTCGAACTTTGGGCAGTGTGTCGATGAATATCTCGATCCAGTCGTCAAAATCCTCCGGCAGCGGCACTACATTCGAGTGGTCGACTTTGCAGGTCGTCAATCCGGAGCGCTGCATCTCGTGAATTTGTTCGAGTTCGGCTCGCTGTCTGGCACGCCGCAGCGCTCGTTCCCTCGTCCAAGAAAATCTATCGTTCGATATCGCTCCTCGCTCCAGTGCTTGTTTAAGCAATCTGCTCAGACCACGTGGTAGTTTGGCCTCCACCGGCAACGATTGCCCAATCTCGGCGGCCAACCGCTCGCGTAGCGCGAACTCCAACGATGTCAGCGCTTGCTGTTCTGCTACAGGATGGAAGCGATAGACGAACCATGCGTACGCATAGAGATTTTTTGCGGTCTCGAAGTGGATTTGAATCGACTGAGGCACGTCTGCGCCGAGAGTAAACGATGCTACCTCCTCGAGATGCTCGGCTGCGGTACCCGGCCGGAAATTTCCAATGGTGCTATCGAAACGAGAAAAATATCCATGTCGGACGTCGGGTTCATAAAGCGTGTCGATCGTCCTTAGCAGCTCACATGGATGCAGACCATCTGGGTTCATATCTTCCATTTCCCGCCTGCGTTCTGGTTGCCGTCCATACCGACCACCGGGTGCTCGCCGGTCGACGTTGTCACAAATGTTGGTGCAATCATCGACATCACTTCTGTCGCAGAAAACGTCCATACCGCAGAACCGTCAACCGATGGGCCCCCGATCGGCCGTAGTTCGCCGGAATGGAGCAAAGCATGAGCGCGCCTGCGTGAAATTTTCAGCATTGTTCGCACCTCGGTGAGCGTCATCCACTTTGCTTTCTCGTTGCGGAACTCATCGACGCTGCACCTGCTTACCGTACCCGATGTCCGGCCAGATACGGTCGTATGCATCTGGCCCCGCAGTGCACCTTGTTCGATCAATGTCACAACCGTGCTTCGTTTGACCCCCAGCAGCTTCGCCGCCGACGTGATGGGAATCCATGCGTGTTGACGCCTGGTCTCCGTTGACAACCGACGATTGCGCTCCGCCAACTGACCGAGCCATTCGCCCCGAACAAACGAATCAAACTCGCGACGCAAAAAGTTGAACTGGGTGCCTCCAAAACGCTTGTACAAGGCAGTATAAAAGTATCCGAAGCGTGATGTCAGACGCGCGCATGATTCGTCGGAGCCGCCATTTCGGCCAACCTTGCGAAGCAGTTCATGAAAGCCCCGTGGCCAGTCGATCAGCGCTCGCCCGGCAGCGCTCGCTACAACAGTTGCCACCGAGACGTCGTCCAGGTTAGCAATCTTGGTCGGTTTCCTTCCATTGCCAGATGCGTATCCCCCTAAAAGGATGAGGAGCGACAGTAAGTCGGGGAGCACTAGCAGGCAGATGTCAGGCGGATGAAGGGACTCGTTCGGCGCTGTCATATCTCTCAGCGCTGAAGACACGTAGGCGCTGACGATAATCGCCGCGTTGTCAGCGCCTTCCGACGGGGCATCTGCCAATGAGCGGCCGCAATTGCACGCGGAAATCTGGCTCCGCTTCCATGATAGTGATCGATGACACCCAGGGCAGGAGTCGCGTAGACGTGCGCGATGGATCGGGCACGCCACCATCAGTGTTAAATCCCAAGCTGCACGCCAGTATGACTTTTCTGCCAAACATTCGGGGCAGTAGCGCGGTCGGCGGCCGTTCCAGTACTTCATGTTCAGGCCACCTTGATCTGCGGTCTTGAGATGGCGAAAGTGACTCACCTGTCCACGGAGCGGCCTCAGCGACAGCCCATGGAGCATTGAGCTGACCCTAGCGACGCCATCAACGCCATGCTCGAGGGAGGCTAGAAAATCAAGATCTAGTAACGACGAGAAACCATTGGCCTCTGACAGGCGAAGCAGGTAACCCGTTGCGCTTTCGCCTGGCATTGGCGCGAAACGAACGAGGAGCATGGCCACGTTGCTACCTCACGAGCCCGGCAAGCGAGCTCCTTTTGACGAAACACGAATCCAGCCTCACACTATCCTCGAACTGGCGGAAAAGTGGCACGCGTCCCGCCATAACGGCCGTGAGCACTCGTCCCAGCATCTCGCGCCCCCGTGGTGACAGTGCGCTGAGCGGAACCATATTGCGAAGGTCAGTAGCGACCGTAGTGTTCTCTCGTAGGCATTGCCGAAAGCGATCAACCTCTGACGACAGCACGAACTGCCTACCATCTGCGGGGCGCAGGAACCCACTGCGAACTAGTGCAGCGCGTTGAAGGCGTGTTGCGCCGATGAGTTGTTCAACTTCGCGATTGTTGTGAAGCACAATATTCGAGTCCCGAATTCCCCGGACCAGAAGAGGCAATGGAATAAACTCCAGGTCGCCGGAAGCTGCGGATGCGTTGGTATTCGTCCTGCCCCGTAGCTGTACACCAAGGGTCCCGTCGTCGCTGGCAACCACACGGCTCGGATTGATCGCGAGCCCCAGTCCTTGTCGATGCACAGTAAGGGCATCGGTATAGCTTTGTAGCAATCTCCTCATAAAACATGGGAGCGACAGTACCCCGCGTCGGCCGCTCGTGTAACGGGCGGGCACCCGAGAAGAAAGTTGATGAAACGAGATGAGTGGCGATTGCCACTTGTCCGTCTCGCTCTGCGAACTCCTGTTCAACTCCCGCATTGCATTTGTCGGCCAATCCACGAACAGCCGCGCAGCTAGGAGGGTGGCGCTTCTTTCTGTACCGAGGGCAGCTCTAGTAGTCGGGTGGAAGTGAAGCGATCGCCCAACGATCGTAGCCAGAAAGTTGGAAACTGCTAGCCATTCCAGAGCGCTCATTCGCCGGGCATCGTCGCAAAAGAGCTGTTGCTCAAGCAGATCAGATTCCGCTGAGCAGATGAGCTTCGTCAAGAGCAGCTTATTGATCAATGCCGCCTCGATCGGAGCTGGTGTCGTTTCTGCTTGACCAAGGTCGAAGCCGCATTGGCACGACCTCAATCTAGGCCGGTTCCAGCCCACAAGCTCTGAGCATCCAGGACATTGCTCGACGAGCCACAAACCGTGCTGTTCGCAAACAGTGACAGCGCGAAAGTTCCAAATTGCTCTAAAAATTCCTCGTTCGCGGATACATTGTGGGCAATATGAAGTATGCGGCTCGCGAAAGAAGCAACGTATTGCGAAGTAACTAGGACGCGAATGTGCGTTAGGAACATGCCGGTGCCGGTGAAGAAGCTCGAGCAGCATTTTTTCCTCTAGCTCGACAAGTTGTGTGACTGCCGCCATCTGGTCTCTTTTCAGAAGTCGCAGCTTCATCGATCGAGTAAACCGTGGAAGCGCGGCTCGACCCGTGTAACCATTCATCTCCCCAAGGCGGAGTAGATAGCTCAACACGTGTTCGTCATTAGCTGGGCGAGGACGGAAGATAAAACGTTGTCCGACAAGTTCAGCGCGTGTAGCCAAAGAATGGTTCCCCCGCGTTGGTGAGTGGTCTGCAGATGAAGCGAGGATGAAACGGATTGAGGTGCCCGCGCGCGTCTGGCCAGATGGACTCAACGAAGGCTTGCGAGAGTATGTCCTGATCGATGCAGGGACGCTTCTCATCCAGAGCAATCTCGACTGATGTGCTCACGAGCATCATGATGTATCCCATCAGGCCATACGTCGCGAAATGGATTCTGTCGAGATGGTCGCCGTCGCCGACCAGTTGGGGCGCCGGTGGCACAGGTAGGTTCGTCCAGATTGAGCGCATCAGTCCGTCAAAAATGCGCCTCGACCTCTTATCTGAATTGGCGAAAGGCTCAAGCGCAATCTGTCGAGAGAAGCGACGACGTAGCTGTTCGTTACTTTGCAGAATACGGCGGCAACGGTGCAATCCCATGAGCACAAATGGGACCCTCGTAATGTTCACGAGATGCTTGAGCCAGTCGGCGACCCGTGTTTCAATCTTTTCGCTGGAATGGTCGATGAAGTGCTGGAACTCGTCGAGGATCACAAGTTCGACGTTACAGTTCCTGAACAACGTCACGATTCGTGACGTCATGGCTTCCGCAGACCCGCGCGTGAACAGAGGGTCACCCAATTCTAGAAGGATGCGTTCGGCGACGTTCTTTATCGTTGGCTGTGCTGGTAACTCGAGATCCAGGACCGGGATTTCCGTTCCCTCTTCGGTCTCCCGGCGCGGATGATGCCTCGCATACTCTTTTCGCAGCGTTGACTTGCCGCTCCCGGAAACCCCCGTAACCAAGAGACACCCAGGCTCCTCAAGCCCAAACCGCCCCATGCGATGACATCGTTGGATGGCTGCAATTCCAGCCGCGAATGCGGGGTGTTCGACAAGTGTATTTCGAACGCCGGCCACAAGCTCCGGTGTTCCCTCAGCGGGACCTGTACTAAGGGGTTGTACGAGTGATAACGGCTCCCGCTCCTCGATCGCATCGGCACAAGTTGTTCCGCTCATCGGGCGCGCTCCTGTCCGAATTCGGCTCGTGGGCGATCGGAGGACTGATCGGAGCGCATGGCAATTTCAGATGCTTGCGCAAATCCCGCCCCACGTCGGACCGGAAAGAGCGGGACTTCACCGTCGCCATTTACATCCTCGGGCGGTCGGTCTTCATGGGACGGTTCGTCCGATTCGGGCTCCAGAGGAAGCTGGATCTGCCTCGTCTCCTCGAGCTGGACCATAAGCTCGCGGTCAGTCTTGGGAGCTTTCGCGCGCTTTGGCTTTCCTCTCGGTGAACGGCCAGCCTCCATGATTTGCGCCGTGTCGACGCGCAATGCAGCTTTTGCGGCTAGCAGACCAAGTCGCACCGGAGACGATGCGTAATCGCTGCGCGCTTTCGATAACATAGAGCGGTGCTGCTCCGCTGTGATGCCTTCGGCATACTCAGGCGAGGTGGATTTTGCCTCTATGTATCGCTGGGCTTCTTCGTCAAATACAAAGATGGAACCCAGATTGTCCGGGTCTGTTCGTATGCAAACGTCAATGTCGCCGCACCGACGTCGGAGGTCTTGAAGTGCCGGCGACGCATACTGCAGCGAATGAACCTCGATCCCGTTTTTGGTAAGCCGTCGCTTGTAGCTGTTCCCAAGGTACACATTAACGATATCTGCGGAGGGCGGTAGACGGGGTGGGAAAGTCCGCACACCGTCGTCCCACTTTTGTTTTGGCGTGCATTGAATTCCACGATGGAACGTAACCGAGTAGACGTCGACGATCCATCGATGGATGATTTCCAGCAAAGCCTCGAGGGTGAGCACGGCCGTCGAGTCTGAATCGTATGCGTGTCGCTTGTCGTATTTGGCGAAGGTTGTTCCGGGCTGCAAATGGACGAACCCGTAGTTGAGTGTTTTCAGAAAGCGCTCGATACGGCCCTTCATCTGGGGTGAGCGTGTGGGGCAGTAGATGACGTGCGTCCCGAGCTCCGCGCACGCTGCCTCCAGGTCTTGCGCATGAAACTCGAGACCGTTGTCGCACACAAGCTCCTGGATGAGACCGTATGCGCTCCACTCTCCGCTGATCTTGGGGAATCGTTCCTTCAGATACGTCTTCGGCAAGATCGCGTGCTTGAGGCAACGAAGGACTGAGCGCACGCTCGGATGTCGGAACGAAATATGCATACCCACGATCATCCTCGAATAACCGTCGATCATTACCGTGATCCATGGGCGACCTAGCAACAACCCCGTCACTGAGTCAACCACCTGAACGTCGAGAGGCGTGTGGTCGACTTCGACCCGCTCAAGAGGGTGCGTGCACGCTGGACCTTTCCCGTATATGCGCGTCGCCTCTTGGGCATACCGCTCCCCATAACGCGCTTTGAGGACGGCGTATCGGTCGATGCGAGAAAGGGCTCGGTTCAACATTCGCCGGCTAACAGGTGGCAGAGCGTCTACTGGAGCTCGACGCCTGTTTTCGTATTCGATCTGCAACTGGACCCAGTCGAGCGTTTCACGAGCTGACTCGCGCTGTGGTGTGAGGTAGATCTTTTCGATACCCTGGTCGATCAGCTCCGACAGCTTCTCAGGCAATGCTTTCGGCCTGCGCCCTCGTAGCTCCCACTTATCGATGAGTGCCCGAATATCGAACTTGGACCATACCCATTTGGCTCGCCATCTGTAAAAGCTTTGCACCGATGGGGGGCATGCCCCCCCATCGTTCGGGCCAAGCGCGGTCCAAGCTCGATGGAGCATTTCGGCAAGCTCCTGACGTGCGAAGCCCATTCGGCCGTCTGGGCAAATGGCGTTAAGGTATTTCCACTTTCTCAGCGCCAGTTGCTGGATTCGCGGTGGAAAATTTGAGAGGCTGCGCTCGATGGTTGGCTTGATTACCGAGTCGGCCGGGCTACATTCAAGCTCCTCGCGCGTTAAAAATTTCAGCCTTCCTTCTGCAAAGTGCGATAGCAACACGTCGATCTGATAGATTGACCTGCTACCTTCGTCCGCCGCTACAACGTGAACCACTTCGCCAACGACATGCTCGATCAGGTAGGCTTTCTGTTCTAGCGAGAAAAATTCTCCGACTTTAAGCGAATAGTTCGGCATCATGGCTCTCCTCGAAGGGAAGCAAAAGCGTCGTGCCTGTGATCTCTTCGTCCAAGCAGCACACAAGCTCGCGCGATGCAAGCCGATGCAAGATCGCGCGTCCGGACGATCCAACGCGTAATGCTTCAGCGATGGTTCGATTCGCTAAGCGCAGTGGAGTGGCGGCATCGGCCGTTCCGTCCAGCCATTTCCCGTAACGAACTTGGAGTAAGCGCTTGACTTGCTTTAGCCTGACCGATCTTTGAATTTGGATATCTGTAAGAACTACGAATTTATCTCCGTGGCTCCGAAACACATCCGAGAGTCGGTCAAATTTTTCCTGGTTGCGAGGCTCCGCGAGTACTTCAGCTGGCTTCACTTCTATAAACCAGCGTCGGCCATCAGTCCAATCGACAGCGAAGTCTGGCGTGTACGTTCGTGACTGGCTGCCTAGTCGATATCGGATGGTCTTCGGCTGCTCGACAAATCCCTCCACGCCTCGAGCGAATTCGAACAGGTGAAGACAGTCAAATTCAAGAAGGCTTTCACATCGGATAAGCCGATTGTTCTTTGCCGAGAAGAATTTGGCCCGGAATCCGCGGCCGGATGGAGTGACAGGGTTTCGCGCTGGGATACGACGTGATGCGGCCGACGTACTTGCTTTGCTGGTATCGCGTAGGCGAGGTTCGATGTCCATGTTTGCACCTGCGACAGAAGCCACGCGCGTCTCGTGCGACGAGCGGACTTGAGGGTGGCGAGACATGGGGAGGACGAATGCATCCGCCGGGATGCACTTTCACGACGCCCGCTTGAGGAATGCCAAAATTCGGGCGTATTAGTGTCCCTACGCGGACAATTGCAGCTCGCGCGCTTCCCATGTTTCAGCGAAAAAGCGGCTTGACTGTCGCGGGGGGGCGAACGATACTAAAGGCGCCAACCGAGTTAGCGTCGTTCGCTGGCTCGCAACGGGGCAGGCCGCGAGGTTTGTCCCGTTTTTACATTGGCACCTCCTCTTTTGTTCGACGCTTGATGCGAGCCGGCTGATAAGTCGGGTGTGACCGTATCTCCTCGTCTAGCCCAGCAATCCTGCGTATCGTCGCGATTTGGCCGGGCGACAGCCGCCCGAGCTTCCTGGCAAGTTCCGCATACATGCGGTACTCGTCGGTGGGCAAATCCGGTATCAACTGGATGCTCGTCGGCGAATCCAACAGTTCCCTTTCCAAGTCCGCTTTCTGGTCCGGCGCGAGCTGAAGCGATGCAGCAAAACGCTCCAGGAACTCCTGAGACGGATTCTTCCGCCCCACCTCCACGCTCGAAACATGTGACGCGTCATATCCAAGCCGGTCAGCAAGCTCCTGCTGCCGCAAACCGGCTCGCAATCGAAGGGTTCGGAGGTAAATTCCGATCGGCGTTGACATGGCGAAATGACGGCGGATGGACATACGATTTACCAAACATAGATCAAATCTAGAGGCAGGTCAACGCATAAGCAATTGATTTTAAAGAGTAATTTTTTAATTTCACTTTTGAGCCGCATCGTCATTTCCGACGTTGGAAGTCCGCGGCAAGCGACCGGTAGACGAGAAGTATCGCAAGCTATGGCTTACTATTCTGGACTTGAAGAAGACGACCGAACCGTTGGCAGCCCCGGCCTACTACAGCAATCCGGTCGTGGTGTTCGAGCTCGAGCCTGACGAATCAGTTGTTCAACGCGAAGAGGATGGCGATGCAGCGGTCGGTACCGTTGACTGCCTGGACGAAGAGGCCGGCGGTATGCCAATTGTGACGGGCTGGATTCGCTCACAGTGTTAGAGTCGCAAAACCACAGTATCAAATATCTAAAATGAGCCCGACAAAACCTGGAAGCGAAATCCGTCGACTAATCGCACAACTAGCTGACACGATCCACATTGACGATCTCGCCGAGCGGTTGGGAATTCCGGTAAGGCGTGTAGGCGGCCGTTCGTATGCGCAATGTATATTCCATAACGACACCAACCCATCCATGGCGCTGTATCCGGGTACACCACGAGATAAGGCGCATTACCACTGCTTTGTCTGCGACGCTCACGGCGATATCTTCGAACTAGTCAAACAGTCGAAAGGATTGGACTTTGTCGAGGCGGTGCGCTGGCTGGCGTCGTCCTATGGATTAGCGTCGCCAGCACTAGTAAGTGGTGCATCAGCAAGAAAGTCTCCGATAACAAGAGGTCGGGCGATCGTCGAACCGACGTCCGCAGATACCGGCGTTCTCGAGCGCGTCGCCGGGGTGTACAGGCAGAAGGATACGAAAGCACTTGAGGGATGGTTGAAGGCTCGCGCGCTGCCCAAGGAAATCGCTGCCGCGGCAGAGTTGGGTTTTGCTGCCCCGGCTACACTCGTGAATTATGTTGAGAACAGTCGATCTGATTTCGGCGCATTCAGGGAACTGCTCGGTCAATTGCAAAGTGCAGGCCTAATACGCTCTGAAAGAAAGAAGTTAGATGTTATCGCTGCCGAGACTTATCTAAATCTCGGTGGGCAATATAGAGATTTCTTTAACGACAGTCGGGTGATTTTTCCAATAAGGGACGCTTCAGGGCGAATGTTGGGATTTGCAGGGAGAAGGTTAAACGAGTCGCCCGCGCCGAAGTATCTCTATTCGCCGAACCTGCCTAAATCGCAGGTGCTCTATCGAGCGGATTTCGCGCTTGCCAAAATCAAAGCCCACTTAGCCGACGGTGCCAAGCCAGTGGTATACGTTTGCGAAGGACTAGTCGATGCTTTGAGGCTCGAAAGCATTGGCTTGTCCGCCGTGGCAGTTCTCGGCTCGCGCATGTCGGACGCTCAAGCTCGAATCCTAATCGATTTCGCGGGTACGTTGCCCGATATGGCTCCCCTGCAGGTCCGATTCTTCCTAGACCAGGATGGGGCCGGCTTGAAAGGGGCGACAGCATCCATACAAACTGTCCTTAAACTTGATAAGGACGTCCGCCTAGAGTTAGGGTTCGTCTGGCCAATTGACGGTCAATTGGCTCATTCGCAATCGCTTCCAATTAAGGATCCGGACGATTTACTCAGAATGTTCGATGAACCGGGGCCGGCAATTGCATATCTTAACCGTTCCACCCACCCGGTCGCGGTAGCGCTTCTGGCTGAGCGGCTCAGGGTTCCGCCGGTAGACATCCTAGAAGACAACCGCTGGGAAACGATTCCCATTGGAGCGAAATATCGCCTAGCTGTACTACTCGAGAGCTTGGCAGGTGGTCTTGTCGATCGCGTCCTGACAACGGGAACGGCACAATCCGGCTCATACGGCAAGTGGCATCAAGATGTCTGGCGATTTATTCAGAATCCGCTTCCTACACGTGTTGGACTACCGATCCAGTCTGCGGAAGAAATCGTCCTGCAACTGAATATCGCGCGTGAACTCGCTCAGGCGGGCGCAAACAAAGGCGAGGTGCTTTCGGATATAGCGGCATGGAGGCGCGTATCACTTGCCGCCACCGCGTTTAACGAAGGTCTCATAACGCGGCTCCAGCAAGTCCAGTTTCAGCCGATCGAGCCTTTCGACGCCGTCGTCGTGTCGAGAGGATTTGGCAAGGATGAAGAACGCCTCAAGGCAATGCCGTGCCTTGAGGATTTGATCGTACAGCAGTACTTAATGAATGAACTGCTCACGGAGCGCCTAGACGACGGTTCCGAGTCAAAATTTAGCAATCATATTCCGGCCGTTCGCTACTACCGCTCAATTGATCACGTGCGCACAACTGGCGAACCAGGAGGAACTGAACATAGCGAAACGCTGAGTTTTGCGTATCAAGTCGACATGGATGCGCTAGAGGGCCGCTCTCCTCCAGGCGAAGGCGGAATGTTTCGTCCATATTTCGAGTGCTGGCGCGGCTTCATCTCTTCGCTGCTGAGGCAGGGGCGAGCGATGAGCCATGTTCATATGGTCCGTCTAGATTTGAAGAGATACTACGATCGCATAACGCGTATCGTCGTAAAAGACATTTTGGGTAGCAGTATTGAGTCAGCGTACAAAAGCCTAGGTGATAGTCGCGAGGCCTTCGTTCCGCTCTTTCGCCCTACGGGACTGCAAGCCGAGCGTCAACATGCTGCTATCGATTTTCTTCTGGATCAGAGCTTCGGATTTTACTACTACCATCCGAACACGGGACATCCGATAGCATCCGATCGGGAGAAGGGCATACCACAGGGGCCAGTGCTGTCCGCGTGGCTCGGAAATATTATTCTCTTCAAGCTTGACGCTGTGATGCGTGCAAAGCTACAGGAGCTTAACCTCGACCAAGTTGTTCGGGCTGGTTACGCGAGATATGTCGATGACGTGGTCATTTTGGCCGAAAATCAAGGAATACTCGATGTTCTGAGAGCGGCCGCTGAGGATGTCGCTCGCACTCTACAGCTTGAACTGATTTCGAAAGAAAATTTCGCGCCAATGTCAGCGGAGGAATTTTCACAGCATCTAACTGCTGGCCGCGCACTACCGGCCTATGGTCCGCGAGAAGAGGCGCTACTCCTTGAATCTGGTGATGGCGACGCCGGCTGGGGTATGTGGCAGACCGAGGGGCCACGCCGGCAAACATCGTTGGAGCTTCTTCGGGATTCTCGGCTGTACGCCATGCCGGCCGATACGGTTCTGGATCAAGTTTACACGGCACTGAGGGCCGATGATTTGCGACCGGCGGAACTAGGGAAAGCTTCGCGCTGGTTGTGGTATCAAGCTGCGCTGTCGTTCAAGGAAACTCAATATAGTGCGCAAGATGTCATTGCGTGCTACTGGAAGCTTTGGGGTACCGTAACTTCAGGCGCACCTTTTACACTAGATGTACGAGTTCCTTGGGATGATCCGGCATTCCATGCGATCGAAGGATTGGAGAATCTGTTCGAGAGGGCAAACCATGTCGAATTTGGTTTGACACCAGAAGAATCAATTGAACGAACAAGGTGTATCGCTGGCCTGGCGCGCGTAGCCCGCTCTCTGGAGTTCGCGCGAATGTTTGAACAGACCGACCGCGAAGATGCGCCCCCAGGATGGGGACACGGGACAGAGCGCTTGCGTCGAATGTTTTTCCAGCGTGTCATCTGCATGCGCTGGAAAGCCGCGTGTTTGACCGATGACGCTCCCGTGGCTGATTCTCGCAACGAAACAGCCCAGATTTTGCTCCATCATCTTGGCGACCCACTGCGCGCTTCGCTACGGCGATCACTTATTACAGATGCGGAAACTTGGAGGACCGGTACAACGGGTGTCGCAGTAACCTCTAGTGGCCAGTCTGAATTCAATGTGTTGAGTGACGGGTTTCAATGGATCCATCGAGCGATCGCAGCGCTGGCATCTGAGACGGATTTCTTAGAAGCGGATCCGCTATCAGGGTTTGATAGTGACCTCGAAAGGATGGAGCGGTGGCTGAGGGACGATAGAGCAGCGCATTTTTCGGTTACGCACGATAGGTTTCTGCCGTTGCTGCGCGGTCTATTGCCGAATGATGATGATCCATTCAACACGCTTGGGCGGCAAAAGCAGGACGGCGAGACTACTTTGCTCTCTCTCCAGACGCTTGCCGCTATCGCGCCGAGACAGCATCTGGCAAAGTTGCTCTCAAGACGAGGACACTTGCTACAGGGCGGCGGAGAAAAGCTCCCCCTTCCGCCCTTACCAGGCGTGCCTGCGAGAGGGCTACTTCTCATTTCTCATACCGAGAGAGATGGCAATTGGGCAAAAATCTCGACCGTATGGTGGGTTACGCCCCAACGAGACGATGCGGAAACGTTGCTTCCTAGCTTCCGCGTTGCGTCCACGAGCGGAACCGTTGAAGAAATCGCGCTCGATTGGCGGCAAGTCCAAGGGGTGGATGGGCTTCAAATGTATAGCGCGGCATGGGCTGCGGACAACTCGCCTGCTTACGCGCTGTTGCAACCTCCTGCGTTATCAATAACCACCCGCTGTTTGGCGTGGATCGCAGATGCTTACGAGTCGATCGCAAAGTTAAATCATATTGTCGGGAAAGATATGTCGATCGACGGTGCCGAGTTTGCACCGGCTTGGCCATATCTGGTCGTCAACTCGCGTCCCGAGAGCCGCGACGAGACCTCATTAAAGCTGACACTACTCTCGCCGCGTTATCCGCGGTCGTCGCTTGACGGTCTGGCATTCGTGCGCAACGGCGCGCGGGGCTTGCAGACCTACGACGTGCCGGAACTATATGGTCGACATTGGCGAGCTGGTGTTCTTCTGTCCGATTTATTCGGGTTTCGAAGCGATCTCGATCAGTACGCTTCATTGAACCCACTCGCTCTTGGTCATCACGACGCCGCTGATAACCTCGATCCTGCCGCGCATCTTCTTCGTAACGTTCTTCGTAAGTTACGAGGAGCATACGTAAACGGACGTGTACTCCAATCCCCGCCGGGGCGAGATTACATTCCTGCATCCATTGCCCGATCACTTGACCTGTTACGAAAGTTCCCGGTTGACGGGGAATACCACAACGCGATGGCCTACGTGCTTTCTAGCGAAGCCGAGACCGCTGGAATGCGGACACGCCTCGCGACTGACGTGTCGCTGAATTATCCTGGCATCGTGGGAGCTTTCTTCGAGCAGGTCGCCATACGCGTCGTTAGCCGGATACAGCTAGGTTGGCTCGGTCAACTCTCTGAGTCGAATACTACCAACACACTATCGACAGAACGCATTCTGCCGCGGACATACTGGTCTCTAGCCAATAGATTTTCGTCATTGCGTTCGGCCACAGAGCCTATCGGAGAGCAAGAGCGAAGCCTCACCGTGCTGGTCTCAGGATTGCGGCTTGCAGCGATATCGGCGTGGTTACGTGAGCTGACGTTTTCGGTGGAGGCCCTTCCAAGAAAGGAGGAATGGCCACTCCCCCTCGATGGTGAAGTCGCCGAAGTATGGCAAATTGAGGAGAGAGGTTTTCTTTTCGATCGGCCTGACGGATCTGTTAGCGTTCTTACAGAGTTCTTCCAAAAAAAAGTAGCCGAAGGTGCATCGGAGCGGGCATTCGCGAACGTTACCCCGCTCGGTTGGCTAGTTTTGCTGGCGGGGCGAATTGGTCTGATCAACGGATTAATGAAAAGACCGGTGATGCGCGAGTGGAGTATTGATCAAGTTGATCGTACAAAAGCGCTGGCAACTAGCCTTTCGGCAGTTGCATCTACGACTGTTGAAGATGGAGATGGTGTACATCCCGACTGGCCGTTTGAATGCGATCGCGCAGCTGTGCTTGAGCAATGGGCGGAATTTTCGTTTGCTTCGAGCACAGTCATCGTCGGCGAATTCGAGGCGAATATCGGCCTCAATCATACTTCTCGGGTAGTCGGGCAGTGGAAACTTAATCCTGCGGATCGCAGCTTCACCGATTCAGGCGGAGCTAAATGGGGCGTCGCACCGTGGCAGATTCTATTGGGTGGAGGCACAAAACCAGAGCGGGTTACGATAGGCAGGCAAATCCTCGGTATCTGGGATGAAACACGAGACGCGGAAGGAAGCCTTTTAATCGTCGCTGCGCGCGATACACGGCTTGGCAAATTGCTCAACGAGGAGGCTTTCGCTCGTAAAGACTCACAAGGCGACGTTGCATCGGACACGCCCGGAAGCCCATCCGAAACGGCTAGTGGTGACGTATTCGAGACTGGCATTCATATAACGGACAAGGCGTCTGAAAAGAGTAGCCAAGCCGACAACAGGCAAGAATCGCGTTCGTCGATCAATGAGTTACGCTCGACTGATGATGCGTTGCGGGGAGCCCCGCAGATCTCCACTCCTTCCGGTTCATCGTCATTGGGTCGACGGAATGATTGGCGGACGTTGCAGCAGAACACGTGGCAGTTGAGGCGTGCGAAGTCGCCAGGACACGTGCGTATTGCGCTGATGCAATGGGAGCTGGATGAAACCTATCATCATCCGGCAATCGATGCGGACAAATGGGACAAGAAATGGCCACCACGGAGGGAGCCGGTCGGAGGAATTTCGAAGCCACTTTTACCCTTTGAAGCGAGCGCGATCGAATATCGTCGCAGGCAGTTTCTCACTGAGGCGCTAACCGCATGCGAAAGCTTTAATGTGGATGTTTTAGTACTTCCGGAGTACTCGGTTAGACCTGATACTGTCGGTTGGCTGAAAAACCAGCTGCAGCTAAGGACGGGGGCGCCTTCGATACTGGCCGGCACCTACAAGTTGCATGGTCGATCGTCAGATCTGAACTTCGAAAAGGTATATCGGGAGATTCTCGGTTTAGCCGAATATCAGAAGACATTCGAATCGTCGTCTGTCGTCACGAAGGGAAGCACCGGAGGTTACATTTCTGGCGAGCACAGTGCGGTACTAACCATGCTATCGCCTTTGGAATTGGAGAACGGAGAACGAGTTGTCTGTACCTTCTCGCGGCGCAAGAAATATCCATCACTCGCAGCCGCCGAAGTCTTTAATCCTCCTTTGGAACCGCTGGAGCCGCTCTTTTCGAGTTCTGGGCTGTTGCACGAATTAGAGCATCGTTCCAAGGGAGGCCTTCGTTCTGCCACTTCACAGGCGGTATCGGCAGCCGAAATACTCCATTACGTCGGAAAACTGCGACATCTGGAATGTTTCGCAGAATTTGTGTGCTCAGAGCTGTTCTTGCCAATGAGCCTCGCCAACCATCAAACGCTCGCTGTAGAACTGCATAAACTGGCGCGTCGATTCGGTGCAAGACTGGATGAGGAGGCCGCGATGATGCAAGTACAGTATGACATAGCTAACGTTGCGAGATTTCTGGGCATCTCTGATACAACAGCGTCGATGAAGCGACGTTCAATTCTGCTGGTGCCAGCGATGACGACCAGATCGGCCGACTATTGGATCTTTGGCCAAGCCGCTTTGCTCGCCGGTGGCGCGACAACTGTCTTTTGCAACGCCGTCGATAGCCATTCGGTCGGCGGAAGTTGCTTTATTGGGCGAAATAGTTGGAATGGCGGCGGGCACAACGTCCACCGCGACACGAACATAACTCCTTATGCGGGGTGGTCAAAGGGTATTTACTACAACAGTCGCTCCGACGCTCTTGGCGATAGTGAGCAGGCGATGGTCATCGCCGACGTTGACCCGCTCTTTATGCAGGAAGGCAAGCCAAGGCCGCAGGCGCTCGCGAATCCACTTCAGCTCGTTGCTTACTTGCCTATTGTGGAGGTTGACGAAAATAAATCGCCGAAATTTGGATCTGACTTGCACGACAGACTAGCTTCGCTGGTCCCATCACAAATCTGGAGCCGCATCGTTGAGCCTACAGTTCCGGGTATTAGGGAATTGAAGGAATGCATTTCGACACAACTCGCGGCCAAGGACAAATCGACGGATCCGAAAAAAAGCTTGGCGGTGCCCTTCAACGAACGCTTTAGCCATTGGGAAAATTATTGGAACACAAATGTCTTCGTTGGAATGCCGCCAGCGCTTGTGGATTGGCTGTGGGTGGAGAGTACACCACCCACTCAAGCAACTCGGGGAGCCGAGATCTTTGTTCCAGGGTACTCAGATGACGATCTATCACCGATGCCAACCGATCACTCCATCCGATAACGCACGACCTTTGTGAAACTAGATGGGTAGCCCAGCTTCGAAGCTGGGCTACCCAAAGCCGTTCGATCTATTGGTCGCGATCGTTCCCGCTGTCCGTCAAAGGACAGTGTCACGAACGATGATCGATGTGCGGGGAAAAGCCGGTTCAGTGCCTTAGACGTTTCGTGCCAACAATTGCCGGCGCCGCGAGACGTGAACGCCAACTACTGCCTGCAACGCCATCCGAACTTGTCGTCAGGGTAGTCACACGAATTCCGTTTTTCCGGTCTCATGCGAGGCGCCCTAGTCTCACTAATTCCGTTTCCCTGCACTACATTCGCTGTTAAACATCAATATTCCCCGCCCTCAACGCATTAGACTCGATAAACGCCCGCCGCGGCTCGACCTCATCCCCCATGAGGGTAGTAAAGATCCCATCCGCAGCAATCGCATCCTCGATCTGCACCCGCAGCAACCGCCTTACCGCCGGATCCATCGTCGTTTCCCAAAGCTGCTCGGGGTTCATCTCCCCCAGCCCCTTATACCGCTGCTTCGAAACGTTCCGCTCGGCATCCGCCAGCAACCACTTCATCGCGCTCTTGAAGTCGCCGACAGCCATACTGCGTTCCCCCCGCTTGATGACCGCCCCTTCCCCAATAAGCCCCTTGAACGTATTCGCGGTGGTCACGAGCTGCTGATAATCCGCCGTATGCTGGAATTCCTCGTCGATGACGGAGACCCGCACATTCCCGTGATGCGCGCGCTCAACCCGCAGCGACCGCAGCTCGCGCACCGCGTCATACGAAGGCACGACCCGCACTTCGTTCTTGAGCGCTTCATCATGCAGCGCGGCGTGAAGCGCCTTGGCCGAAGCCTCGGTCGATTCTTCGCTGGAGAGATCGATCACAACCCCATCCATGACGGCTTCAAGCGCGGCCGGGTCATACAGGCGGCTGAGTCGCTCGATCACGCTCTGCGACATCAGATACGACCGCGCAAGCTCCCCAAGCGCATCCCCCGAAATCGCCGTCGCGTTCTCGCCAGGCACCAGCTCCGACCCTTGCAGCGCGAGCCGCAGCATATGCGCGTTGAGCTCCGAGTCGTCCTTCAGATACCGCTCATCCTTGCCCGCCTTGATCTTGTAAAGCGGCGGCTGCGCGATATACACATACCCGCGCTCGATCATGTCCGGCATTTGCCGATAGAGGAACGTGAGCAGCAGCGTCCGGATGTGCGCACCGTCGACGTCCGCGTCGGTCATGATGATGATGCGGTGATACCGGAGCTTGTCGAGGTTGTAATCGTCCTTGCCGATCCCGCACCCAAGCGCGGTCACGAGCGTCACGATCTGCTCGGACGACAGCAGCTTGTCGTAGCGCGCCTTCTCGACGTTCAGCACCTTGCCGCGCAGCGGCAGGATCGCCTGGAACTTCCGATCGCGGCCTTGCTTGGCCGAGCCGCCTGCCGAGTCGCCCTCGACGATGTAGATTTCGCACTTCGCCGGGTCTTTCTCCTGGCAGTCCGCGAGCTTGCCGGGCAGGCCGACGCCGTCGAGCACGCCCTTGCGACGCGTCATCTCCCGCGCCTTGCGCGCAGCATCGCGCGCACGCGCGGCTTCGACGATCTTCCCGCAGATGATCTTCGCGTCGTTCGGCGTTTCGAGCAGGAACTCTTCCAGCGCCTTCGCGACGACTTCCTCAACCGGCGCCCGCACTTCGGAGGAAACCAGCTTGTCCTTGGTCTGCGAGCTGAACTTCGGCTCCGGCACCTTCACGGACAGCACGCACGAAAGCCCTTCGCGCATGTCGTCACCGGAAGTCTCGACCTTCGCCTTCTTCGCGATCTCGTTGTCGGCGATGTACTTGTTGATGACGCGCGTCATCGCGGCCCGCAGGCCGGTCAGGTGCGTGCCGCCATCGCGTTGCGGAATGTTGTTCGTGAAGCACAGCACGTTTTCGTTGTAGCTGTCGTTCCACTGCATCGCGACTTCGACGCCCACGCCGTCCTTCTCGCCGTTCACGTGGAAGATGGTCGGGTGCAGGGTGCTCTTCGTCTTGTTGATGAACTCGACGAAGCCCTTCACACCGCCGGCGAACGCGAAATCGTCTTCCTTGCCCGAGCGCAGGTCCGTCAAGCGAATCCGCACGCCGTTGTTCAGGAACGAAAGCTCGCGCATCCGCTTGGCGAGGATGTCGTAGTGATACTCGACGGTCCCGAAGATCGTCGGATCGGCCATGAAGTGCACTTCGGTGCCGCGGTTCTCGGTATCGCCGATCAGCTGCATCGGCGACACTTCCACGCCGTCCACCGTCTCGATCACGCGGTCCTGCGCAACGCCGCGATGGAACTCCATGAAACGCTTCTTGCCGTCGCGGCGCACGGTGAGGCGCAGCCAGCTCGACAGCGCGTTCACGCACGACACGCCCACGCCGTGCAGGCCGCCGGACACCTTGTAGCTGTTCTGGTCGAACTTGCCGCCGGCATGCAGCTCGGTCATCACGATCTCGGCGGCGCTGCGCTTCGGCTCGTGCTTGTCGTTCATCTTCACGTCGGTCGGAATCCCGCGGCCGTTGTCGGTCACGGAAATCGAGTTGTCCGCATGAATGATCACGTGGATGTCGTTGCAGTACCCGGCGAGCGCTTCGTCGATCGAGTTGTCGAGCACCTCGAACACGAGGTGATGCAGACCGGTGCCGTCCGACGTGTCGCCGATGTACATCCCGGGGCGCTTGCGCACCGCCTCCAGACCCTCGAGGATCTGGATCGACGAGGCGCCGTAGCTGCTGTTATCGGGCTGCGTATTGTGCTGTTCACTCATGGATATCTTCCGGTTCTGCGAGGCCACTCAAGCGGCGGCGCGGTGCGCATCTTGTGGATAACGCCGGGCCGCTCCAGTTTTCCTGACCCGTCCAGGGCGCCGGCCCGGCGCCGAAAGGAGGGGTTTTAGATTCGCCATAAAAACGCCAAAGGGGCTTGCCGCCCCCTGGTGTGTGTCGTGATGTCGCGCGCGTCAGATGCGCATCGGCATCACGACATACTTGAACTCGTCGTTCTCGGGCACCGTGATCAGGGCGCTCGAGCTGGCGTCGCCGAGGCTCACCTGCACGGTGTCGACCTTCAGGTTCGCGAGCACGTCGAGGAGATAGGTGACGTTGAAGCCGATGTCGACGGTGTCGCCCTGGTAGGCGATTTCCAGCTCTTCCTGCGCCTCTTCCTGGTCGGCGTTGGTCGACATGATCTTCAGCTGGCCCGGCGCGATGATGCAGCGCACGCCCTTGAACTTGTCCGAGGTCAGGATCGCCGCGCGCTGCAGCGAACGCTGCAGTTCCTCGCGGCCGATCTCGAACGTGTTCTTGTGCGCCTTCGGGATCACGCGCTGGAAGTCGGGGAACTTGCCCTCGACCAGCTTCGACACGAGCTCGACCTGGCCGAACGTGAACTTCGCCTGGGTCTGCGCGATGTCGATGGTGACGGTGTCGTCGATGTCCTCGAGCAGGCGCTGCAGTTCGAGGATGGTCTTGCGGGGCACGATCACTTCCTGGCGGCCGAATGCGCCGCCCTCGATCTTCATCGACGAGAACGCGAGGCGGTGGCCGTCGGTCGCAACGGCCATCAGCTGGTCGCCGTCGACGACGAGCAGCATGCCGTTCAGGTAATAGCGGATGTCCTGCTGCGCCATCGCGAAGTGCACCATGCCGAGCAACTGGCGGAACGACTTCTGCGGGACGCTGAGGCTCGCGCCGAAATCCTTCGCCTGCGCGACGGTCGGGAACTCGTCGGCCGCGAGCGTCTGCAGTGCGAAGCGGCTCTTGCCCGACTGGACGGTCAGGCGCTTGTCGGCGAGCGACAGCGTGACCTGGCCGTCAGGCATCGCGCGCAGGATGTCGAGCAGCTTGCGGGCGGCAACGGTGGTCGCGACCTGGTCGTTGCCGACGCCGAAATCGGCGCGCGTGGTGATTTGCAGCTCCAGGTCGGTCGACAGGAACGAAACGTCCGCGCCGTTCTTGGTGATCAGCAGATTGGCGAGGATCGGCAACGTATGGCGGCGTTCGACGATGCCGCTGACCGTTTGCAGCGGCCTGAGGAGGGTGTCTCGTTCGGTCTTGACCAGTTGCATAGAGTTCCTTCGTTGAGATAACGGCCTGCAGCAGCCTCGCAACGCCCCGCCGGCCGGGCTCTTGGCCCTTGGCCGCCGGAGCGGTCAAACCTGTATTGTGCCTCAAAACCGAACCGCCCCCCTTAAATTGGGGCGGACGCCGAATTCTCAACCCGGCGCGCCGGTCAGCCCTTCAGCGTCTGTTCGAGCACGTGCAGCTCGTGGTTGAGCTGCGCATCCTTGCTGCGCTCGTCGGCGATCTTGCGCACCGCGTGCAGCACGGTGGTGTGATCGCGCCCGCCGAACAGCTCGCCGATTTCCGGCAGGCTCTTCTGCGTCAGCTCCTTCGCGAGGTACATCGCGATCTGCCGCGGCCGCGCGATGTTCGCCGGACGCTTCTTCGAATACATGTCGGCGACCTTGATGTTGTAGAAGTCGGCGACGGTCTTCTGGATGTTCTCGACCGAGATCTGCCGGTTCTGCACGGTCAGCAGGTCCTTCAGCGCTTCCTTGGTCAGCTCGATCGAGATCTCGCGGCCGTGGAACTTCGAATACGCGAGGATCTTGCGCAGCGCGCCTTCGAGCTCGCGCACGTTCGAGCGCAGGTGCTTCGCGACGAAGAACGCGACGTCCTCCGACAGGTTCACGCCTTCCGACTGGGCCTTGCGCATCAGGATCGCGACGCGCATCTCCAGCTCGGGCGGCTCGATCGCGACGGTGAGGCCCGAATCGAAGCGCGAGATCAGGCGATCGTCGATCCCCGAAATCTCCTTCGGGTACGTATCGCTCGTGATGATCACCTGCGCCTTGTTCGCGACCAGCGCCTCGAACGCGTAGAAGAATTCTTCCTGCGTGCGCGACTTGCCGGAGAAGAACTGGATATCGTCGATCAGCAGCAGGTCGAGCGAATGATAGTAGCGCTTGAAATCGTCGAACGCCTTGCGCTGGTACGCCTTCACGACGTCGGACACGTACTGTTCGGCGTGGATGTAGCGGATCCGCGCGCCCGGCTTGTCGAGCAGGAGCTGGTTGCCGATCGCGTGGATCAGGTGGGTCTTGCCGAGGCCGACGCCGCCGTACAGGAACAGCGGGTTGTACGAGATGCCGGGGTTGTCCGCGACCTGGATCGCGGCGGCGCGCGCGAGCTGGTTCGCCTTACCCGTCACGAAGTTGTCGAACGTGAGCACCGGGTTCAGCTTCGAGCGCTCGTACATCGAATCGGTCTCGCCGGCGGCGGCCGGCGCGGCGCCGTTGCCGGGGCGCCACGTGCGGCGGCCGGCGGCCGCTTCATGCGCGGGCAGGCTCGGCAGGTCGATGTCGGCGTCGTCGCCGTGCAGGTGGTGTGCGGCGGCCGCCGACGGCGTCAGCGGCACGTCGGCCGGCGCGCTCGGCGCGGCCGATGCATGTGCGGTCAGGTTTGCGGCAATCGCGGCGACCGCCGCGGCGGGGCCGTTCGGCGTGAGCGGCATGCGCGGCGCGGCCGGAGCGACGCCCGCGGGCGCGCTGCGCATGCCGGCCTTCGGATCGAGGACGAACAGGACTTCGATCGGCGCATTCCAGAAATCGCGGGCCAGATCGGAGATCCGCCCCGAAAACTGGCTCTTGACCCAGTCCAGCTTGAAGCGGTTCGGCGCGGCGATGGACAGCGTGTTCGCCGCCGCATCGAAGGCCACCGGGGCCAAGGGTTTGATCCACGTCACGTACTGCTGGGGCGTCAGCTCGCGCTCCAGCAGTGCGGAACAGTGTTGCCAGAAATCGTTCATCAAGTAACTGTCGTTTTTTGCGTGCACAGCGGCTCGCCGGCGCCCTTGTCGCGAATGCGCAACAAGGCCCGAAGCGGTCGTGCGAGCATGCGTCGGACACCTGCGTCACAGCGGTGGAGGGGCAGGCTTGGGCCGACGCGGCGTGCGGGATTCTTGGAGATAAGGCGAGATTCTACCCGCAAACGCGGCCACAGCGCGAGTTATCCACAGGGTGCGCTGTGGGTCGCGGGGCCGGATCACAGGGCCCCGGCGCGCCTGGTAAAGTATTGACCGTCAAGAGAAAAACGGTTTAAATAGCGGGTTCCGCGAAAACCAATCCTGTATTTCCGGCGATTGCGTTCGCCCGAAGGCCTGTTGGTAAGGGTGCGCGGTCCCTGAATTCCGACATTCTCAACCAAGAGAGAGCATCATGAAACGTACTTACCAACCGTCCGTGACGCGCCGCAAGCGCACCCATGGTTTCCGTGTCCGCATGAAGACGGCAGGTGGCCGCAAGGTCATCAACGCTCGCCGCGCGAAGGGCCGCAAGCGCCTCGCGATCTAACGCGGGTTGCGCGCTGTGACCGCCGTCCGCAGTGATGCGGAAGGGGCCGTCGAGCCGGGTGCGAATCCGTTGCAGACGAAAGCCGCCTTCCCCAAAGCTGCGCGACTTCTGAAAACGGATGAATTTTCATCCGTTTTTCGTTTGCGCCCGTGGCGGCGCTCCGCGCACTTCGTGATTTACGGCAGGCCGACCGGCCAGCCCGCGCGTCTGGGGCTCGTGGTCGGCAAGAAGTATGCGCCGCGCGCGGTGACGCGCAACCTCGTGAAGCGGCTCGCACGCGACGCGTTTCGTCTGCGCCGGGCCGAGTTCGCCGGTTACGACCTGCTGCTGCGGCAGCACACGCGCTTCGACAAGAAGGTGCTGCCGAGCGCGGCTTCCGCCCCGCTCGCGGCGATGTGCGCGGCCGAGATCCGCGAGCTGCTCGACAGGGCGGCCCGGGAGATCGCCCGCCGCGCGTCGAAGCCCGCGTCCGAGTGACGCACCCGTTAGCCGTGCGGCGTTCGCGCCTGCGCGGCCGGCTTTGAAGCGGCGCTGAACGGCGCCGCGTTGGGTATGCAAACGGTATTGATCGCGTTGCTGCGCTTCTACAAGGTTGCCGTGAGTCCGCTGCTCGGCAACCGTTGCCGTTTTTATCCTTCCTGTTCGGATTACGCGCGCGAGGCAATCCAGTATCATGGCGCCGCGCGCGGCACGTATCTCGCCGCCAGGCGACTGTGCCGATGCCACCCGTTTTCCTCGGGCGGCATCGACCTCGTTCCGCCGCCCAACTCCGAAACACGCGCCCGCGGCGACGCCGAAGCGCAGTCCCATCGACTCTGAGACAACGCATGGATATCAAACGCACCGTCCTATGGGTGATCTTCTTCATGTCAGCTGTCATGCTCTATGACAACTGGCAGCGCTCCCATGGACGCCCGTCGATGTTCTTCCCGGGCGCCACGCAGACGGCTCCCGCAGCCGCAGGCGGCGCTTCCGGCGCCGGCGCGACCGGCGCCGGCACCGGCGCCGGCACGACGACGGCCGGCGACGTGCCGGCCGCGGCAGCCGGCGCCGCGCCCGCGACGACGGCGCCCGCCGCGCAGGCGCAGCTCGTGAAGTTCTCGACCGACGTGTATGACGGCGAGATCGACACGCGCGGCGGCACGCTCGCGAAGCTGACGCTGAAGAAGCAGGGCGACGGCAAGCAGCCGGACCTCTACATCACGCTGTTCGACCACACGGCCGGCCACACGTACCTCGCGCGCACGGGCCTGCTCGGCGGCGACTTCCCGAACCACAACGACGTCTACTCGCAGGTCAACGCGGGCCCGACGACGCTGTCGGGCGACCAGAACGCGCTGAAGCTGTCGTTCGAATCGCCGGTGAAGGGCGGCGTGAAGGTCGTGAAGACCTACACGTTCACGCGCGGCAGCTACGTGATCGACGTCGATACCAAGATCGACAACGTCGGCACCGCGCCGGTGTCGCCGACGGTCTACATGGAGCTCGTGCGCGACAACACGGCGGTCGAGACGCCGATGTTCTCGCACACGTTCCTTGGCCCGGCGGTCTACACGGACAGCAAGCACTTCCAGAAGATCGACTTCAGCGATCTCGACAAGAACAAGGCGAACTTCGAGAAGTCCGCGGACAACGGCTGGGTCGCGATGGTCCAGCACTACTTCGCATCGGCGTGGATTCCGAAGCAGGGCGTGAAGCGCGACATCTACGCGGAGAAGTTCGATCCGGCGCTGTACCGCGTCGGCGTGAAGCAGCCGGTCGGCGCGATCGCGCCGGGCCAGTCGGCCGACGTGTCGGCGCGCCTGTTCGCGGGTCCGGAAGAGGAGCGCATGCTGGAAGGCATCGCGCCGGGCCTCGAGCTCGTGAAGGACTACGGCTGGGTGACGATCATCGCGAAGCCGCTGTTCTGGCTGCTCGAGAAGATCCACGGCTTCGTCGGCAACTGGGGCTGGGCGATCGTGCTGCTGACGCTGTTGATCAAGGCGGTGTTCTTCCCGCTGTCGGCCGCGAGCTACAAGTCGATGGCGCGCATGAAGGAAATCACGCCGCGCATGCAGGCGCTGCGCGAGCGCTTCAAGAGCGACCCGCAGAAGATGAACGCGGCGCTGATGGAGCTGTACAAGACCGAGAAGGTCAATCCGTTCGGCGGCTGCCTGCCGGTCGTGATCCAGATCCCGGTGTTCATCTCGCTGTACTGGGTGCTGCTCGCGTCGGTCGAAATGCGCGGCGCGCCGTGGATTCTGTGGATTCACGACCTGTCGCAGCGCGATCCGTTCTTCATCCTGCCGGTGCTGATGGCCGTGTCGATGTTCGTGCAGACCAAGCTGAACCCGACGCCGCCGGACCCGGTGCAGGCGAAGATGATGATGTTCATGCCGATCGCGTTCTCGGTGATGTTCTTCTTCTTCCCGGCGGGCCTCGTGCTGTATTACGTCGTGAACAACGTGCTGTCGATCGCGCAGCAGTACTACATCACGCGCAAGCTGGGCGGGCTCAAGAAGAAACCCGCCTGACGATCGGCCGGCGCCGCGGGCGGAAGCTGTCCGCCCCGTGGCCCCGGCCGTCGCGACGATGCAAAAAAAGCCGCATGGCCTTCGGGCCCTGCGGCTTTTTTTACGGGTGCGGCGCTCAGCGTTTCGTCGCGTCGCCGTAGAACTGCTCGATCAGTTCCTGAACCAGGTAGCGATGGTGGGGCGACAGCGCCTCGATCTTCGACGCGAGCTCGATCGTCTCGGGCGTCGGCGGGTAGCGCTCGTCGCGCGGCAGCGGTTGCGGCGTCGAATGCGCCGCGGTGTTCGGCGGCGGGCCGTAATGCAGCCAGTGGAGATCGACGCGAAGCCACTCCGCGAGCGTGCGCAGCTTGTCCTGCGTCGGGATCGTGCGCCCCGTCAGCCATTTGTGCGCCGTCTGCGGCGACACCGGATGCTCGCCGTGGTGTCGAAGATTGAACTGGTTGGCAAGCTCCGTCGCGCCCACGATCTTGTGCGGGTTGCGCTGCAAGGCGAATTTCAGGCGTACGGAGAACGCCTTTTTCTCTTCGGATGTCGGCATGGAAGAGATTGTGCATTTCGACTAACGGCTTTCAGACAACCAATTGAGATAAACGTATCTCATTCGGATGAGTCTCAAGCTATTATCAGAGGAATATCCTGGTATGCCGACTGCGCGCGAGTCGCCCTGTTTGGGCGTACCTATCCGAAACTGATGTTGGCTCGCGCGGTTCGATTAGTATTTATCTTATCTCTAACGGGATAAATTAATTCTAGTCCTAATCGCGGTTCGGGTAGGCGCGGTGACGGGTGCGTCGTCACGCTACAATGCCGGCGTCCCGATGCCCGTGCGTCGTTCCGCGCGGGTTGGCCGTTCCACCGCTGATTTCCGATTGCCATGCTTGCTACCGATTCCGATCCGATCGTCGCCATTGCCACCGCTGCCGGCCGCGGCGGGATCGGCGTCGTCCGCGTGTCGTTCGGGCGACGCGGCGAGGCGGCGGCGCTGCCGCTGATCGACGCGTTGTGCGGGCAGCGGCTCGCGCCGCGCCACGCGAGCTACGTGCCGTTCCTCGATGAGCATGGCGCGCCGCTCGACCGCGGCATCGCGCTGTATTTCCCGGCGCCGCATTCGTACACCGGCGAGCACGTGCTCGAACTGCAGGGGCACGGCGGGCCGATCGTGATGCAGCTGCTGCTGCAGCGCTGCCTCGACGCCGGCCGCAGCGCCGGACTGCGGCTCGCGGAGCCGGGCGAGTTCACGCGGCGCGCGTTCCTGAACGACAAGCTCGATCTCGCGCAGGCCGAGGCGGTCGCCGACCTGATCGAGGCGAGCACCGAGGCGGCCGCGCGCTCGGCCGGCCGCTCGCTCGACGGCGCGTTCTCGCGGCAGATCCATACGCTCGTCGACGACGTGATCACGCTGCGGATGCTGGTCGAGGCGACGCTGGATTTCCCGGAAGAGGAAATCGATTTTCTCGAGGCGGCGGACGCGCGCGGCAAGCTCGCGCGCATTCGCGAGCAGCTCGCGCACGTGCTCGGCGATGCGCGGCAGGGCGCGCTGCTGCGCGAAGGGCTGTCGGTGGTGCTCGCGGGGCAGCCGAACGTCGGCAAGTCGTCGCTGCTGAACGCGCTGGCGGGCGCCGAGCTCGCGATCGTCACGCCGATCGCCGGCACGACGCGCGACAAGGTCGCGCAGACGATCCAGGTCGAGGGGATTCCGCTGCACATCATCGATACGGCGGGGCTGCGCGAGACCGAGGACGAGGTCGAGCGGATCGGCATCGCGCGCACGTGGAGCGAGATCGAGCGCGCGGACGTCGTGCTGCATCTGCTCGATGCGCGCGGCGGGATGACGGCCGACGACGAGGCGATCGCCGCACGGTTCCCGGCGGGCGTGCCGGTCGTGCGCGTGCTGAACAAGACGGACCTGACCGGCGCGCCGGCGTCGGTTGCGCATCCGGCGGCGCAAGGGGATCTCACCGAGGTGCGTCTGTCGGCGAAGCGCGGCGACGGGATCGACCTGCTGCGCGGCGAGCTGCTGCGGATCGCGGGGTGGCAGGCGGGGGCCGAGGGGGTGTATCTGGCGCGCGAGCGGCACCTGATCGCGCTGCGTGCCGCGCAGGAGCATCTCGCGCAGGCGGCCGATCACGCGGAGCAGCGCGCGCAGTCGCTCGACCTGTTCGCGGAGGAGCTGCGGCTCGCGCAGGAGCAGCTCAATTCGATTACCGGGGAATTTACTTCGGATGACTTGCTGGGGGTGATTTTCAGCAGGTTCTGTATCGGCAAGTGACCGGTTCCGAGGCCGGCTGCTGCGAGCCAATCGCCGGCCTCGGCCCGCCGTGCCGCTCAGGTCCGCCGCGAAGCGGCCGGACCTTCACGCAATCAATCCCAATGACGATGGTGATGGTAATACCCGTCACCGTAATACCCGCCACCATCAGGCACCACGATGCAGCCGCTCAACAACGCGGCGACGCCGGCAATCAACAACAGGGTTTTCTTCATCGTGCTCACCTGCGCGGATTCGAGATGAATCGAGCATAGCGAGCGCGGTCGGCACCGGCTGTAAGCGATCGTTTCGCCGAACCGCAATCGGTAACGGCGGATTATTCCGGTCACATTGACCGTAACAACTGCGATTCCTCCGACGTTTTCACCCCATCACCACGCAGTTGCGCCCGGCATCCTTCGCGCGATACAGCGCGGCGTCGGCGGCTTCGATCAGCGCATCGGGCGTCGACAGTTCATCGGCCGACACGGTCGCGCAGCCGATGCTGACGCTCACGCGCCCCGTCGGCGACGAGGGCATCGGCAGGTCGAGCCGCAGCACGGCTTCGCGTGCTTCGTCGGCCACGATGCGCGCGCCGCGTGCGCCGGTGTTCGGCAGCACGATCGCGAACTCCTCGCCGCCGTAACGCGCGACGAGATCCGCGGGCCGGCGCACGACGCCCGTCAGCGCATTCGCGACCGCGATCAGGCACGCGTCGCCCTTCACGTGGCCGAACGTGTCGTTGTATGCCTTGAAGTGATCGACGTCGACCATCAGCAGCGACAGCGGCTCGCCTTGCCGACGCGCCTGCAGGAACAGCAAGTGGAAATGATCGTTGAAGTGGCTGCGGTTGTAGACGCCCGTCAGGCCGTCGCGCGCGGACGAGCGCATCAGCGTCGCGTGCGCTTCGAACAGGCGCTGATACAGCATCGTCACTTCCCACGCGAGCACGCAGACGAGCACGCCGGGCGTGAACATGCTGAACACGCGCGCGACGTACCAGCCGACCGTGAAGCGGTTCGTGCTCAGCAGGTTCAGCGTGGTATCGGTGAGGCACGCGAGCACGGCGATCGCGAGCCACAGGTCGAGCGTCGTGCGCAGCCGGCCGGCCGCCAGCACCGTCACCAGCGCGAGCGCATTGGCGATCCACACCGCGAGCCCGATGCCGTTCACGGGCAGCAATGCGGCGGCGTCCGGCGGTTGCAGCGCGGGCGGCAACGCCACGTTCAGCGCGAGCACACCGAGCAGCGCCGCCGCGACGGCCGGTCCGCCGACCAGGACGAGCGCCCACAGGCGCGTCTGCGCCGCGCCGACGGGCACGCGCGTGAACCGCTCGCGCGCGACCAGCGCGGCCATCACGAAGCACGGGAAGCCGGTGTGCCAGAAGATCCACATCCACGCGGCGCTTTGCGGCCGTGCGCCAAGCAGGCCGTGCGGCGCGAACACGCCGGGAAACGTCAGCAGCTGCAGCGCGACGGCGAGTGCGGTGAACGCATAGGCGCCGCCCAGCGCCCCGAGCACCGGCTGGCGCGTGACGGCGAATTGCGCGCCGAGGAAGAACGCCGCGATGCCGGCGGTGGTGAACACGGTCAGCGCGCACATCGGCATGAACGGCTCGACCGCGGGCAGCGCGACGTTCGCATGCGGCGCGGCGATGCCGAGCGTGAGCAGGATGACGAGTGCCGACAGCGCGGCGAACCACAGCTGACGGCCCGTCGTATGCTGGATCAGGATGCCATCCATCGCGCCCCCTGCGCTCTCGTGCCGGAACGCCCGGCTCGATGCCGGGCGCGGCCATGCATCCGGCCGCGGTGCGACGGGTGCGGCCCCGATCCTAGCGCGTTATTTGCGCGCGCTCAAATCCCCAGTCCCGGCCCGTAGTTGCCGGCGACCCAGCGCGTGACGGCGTCGATGTCCGCGTAGTCCTGCTCGGGCAGCCCGTCGAGCATCGACAGCACTTCGTTGCTTGCGCCCGCAACGCGCGCGGCGTCGACGATCGCATCCTTGTTCGCGGGGTAGGCGACGCCGGCGAGCACGTCGGTGATCTGCAGGTCGATCGCTTCGGCGGGGATATCGTGGGAAGGCAGAACAGGTTTGTCGTTCACAGCGGAGTCTCGTGGGTTGAGCGGCAATGGGTGGTCATGAGGGCACGGCAACGGCGCCCGCATCGCTGCGGCCGACCGGCAGCCGGACGCAAACCGCACGGCGAGCGATTCAATGCCCGCGCCGCACGCGGCGCCACGGATGCTTCCAGTCGATGTGCGGAGCGTTCTCGTCGCGCGGATGCTGACGCCGGTGTTCCTGCCAGAGTTCATCGGAAAACAGCACGGCCACGATCACGAGCGGCAGCACCAGAAAGACACCGAGTATCAGTTGCTCGATCACGATAGCCTCCTTGCGGTGGCAGGAACCGTCCTATCCATTCTAGGCTCTGAGCTTCACCCGCGGTCAACTTCTTACAGTGCGGAACGCGGCGTTAGAACGTCGCGTCTCAGCGGCGTTTCGCGCGTACGCGGGCATCGAAAAGGAAACCAACATGCAACTCCAGAACGACAAGCACACGCTCGCGCTGAGGCCGCTCGAGCGTCAGGACCTGCGCTTCGTGCATGAACTGAACAACGACGCGAAGATCATGCGCTACTGGTTCGAGGAGCCATATGAAACCTTCGCGGAGCTGTCGCAACTGTATGACCGCCACGTGCACGACCAGCGCGAGCGCCGCTTCGTCGCGGTCGACCTGCAAGGCGAACTGGTCGGGCTCGTCGAACTGATCGAGCTCGACTACATCCACCGCCGCGGCGAATTCCAGATCATCATCGCGCCGCACTGCCAGGGCCGCGGCCATGCGGGCCACGCGACGCGTCTCGCGGTCGAGTACGCATTCAAGGTGCTGAACCTGCGCAAGCTGTACCTGGTCGTGGATACGTCCAATGCGGCGGCCATTCACGTTTATGAAAAATGCGGGTTCCGGCGTGAAGCGGAATTGAGGGAAGAATTTTTCGGAAACGGGTCTTATCACAACGCGTTTCGGATGTGCATCTTCCAGCGGGACTATTTCGAACGGCAGCCGGCCGACTGAATAAGCGTCGGTAAAAGCGGAAAATGGGCGGCGGCGGATGGACCGCCTGCGCATGCGGGAAAATACGGATAAATACGCGCGCGCTTATAGCTGGCATTTTTCTTGTTACCGGATTTTGTGCTGCGGCAGCGCGATAAATTCATATCGTTGCCCGCGACTTTATGTGCGTTGCACCAATCAGGTCGGGCGACTGAAATGAATTATCCAAACCGTTCAGCCGGCGCGGCGTAATTCGGCTGAAAGGGTTGCTGGATAACGCGGCAGGCGGGGCGCCGCGGCGTCGCGCTCCGTGCCGGAAAATCCGGCACCCGGCCGCGAACCGCCAAAAATCGGGTGCGCGGCGGGTGCGACAATTCGCCGCTATTGCGGTTGCACAACAAATGTGCTTGCTATCGGTTATCGCTCTCCTAAAGTGAAAAACGTTGCTCCGCGCTCACCTTTAAACACATAGCTAACCCAGCCTGTTTGCCAGCGTGCATGGGAGACTGAACATGATGAAACGAACCAGTGTGTTTGTTGCGCTTGTCGGTGCATTTGCCGTGGTGTCGATTGCCCAGGCCGGCGGCGATGCCGCCGTGAAGCCGCGGCAGGAGATCCAGTTGACGAAGAACGCGTGGGGCTGCCTGTCGAAAGATAATCTGGATTCCGTACTGGATCACGAGCGCGGCGGCCATTCGCAGGCGAAGCAGCAATACTTCGACGACTTCCGCTGCCTGTCGGTGCCGGAAGGCCAGCGCTTCCGCGTGGTGTCGGTGGACAACGGCGACGTGCAGTTCGTCAGCGCCGACAACAGCGACCAGCAGGGCCTCTGGGCCGATTCGCGCTTCATCAAGCAATAACGCGCCGATCAACGGGCGCATGCGCGCGCCGGCGCAAGCCGGCGGCGCGAACCGATACGGCCCGGCCGCCCGCCGGGCCGTTCTGCTGTGCGCGTCATGCAGCGAACGTCGGGCTTTCGGTATCATCACGGCCCGACCTGAACCGATGCCCGCCCGGGCACTACCCGCATGGCGCTCAAATCCACGATCTACAAAGCCGAACTGCAAATCGCCGACATGGATCGGCACTACTATGGCGACCACACGCTGACGGTCGCGCGCCATCCGTCGGAAACCGACGAGCGGATGATGGTGCGGATCGCCGCGTTCGGGCTGTTCGCGCATGAGCGGCTCGAGTTCTGCAAGGGGCTGTCGGATACCGACGAGCCCGACTTGTGGCAGAAGGACCTGACGGGCGCGATCGACGCGTGGATCGAGGTCGGCCAGCCCGACGAGCGGCGCATCTCGAAGGCGGCGGGCCGCGCCGCGCAGGTGACGGTGATCGCGTACGGCGGCAAGACCTCGGATATCTGGTGGCAGGGCGTGCGCAGCAAGGTGGAGCGGCTGCGCAACGTGCAGGTGCTGTCGCTCGACGACGGCGTCGCGGCGGCGCTCGGGCGGCTCGCCGAGCGGACCATGCGCCTGCAGTGCACGGTGCAGGACGGCGCCGCATGGATCTCGAGCGCGGATCACGATCCGGTGCCCGTCGAATGGACGGTCCTCAAGGCCCGCGCCGACGCGTGACGCGCGCGCCGGCCGCACTCACGCGATCGCGGCCGGCGGCCCCTTGAGCTCCAGCATGTTGCCTTCCGGATCGAACAGGTAGATCGACGGGCCATAGCCGTCAGCGCCGTAGCGCTCCTCGGGCGCGCCCGGCGGCGCGCCGTGCGCGGTGAAATGCGCGGCGAGCGCTTGCGGGTCGAACGGCTCGACGCGCAGGCACAGGTGGTCGAGATTGCGCCCGGCGCCGGGCGGCCCGCTGTCGGGCCGGTCGAGCGTCCCGCCGACGGCGAGCAGGTCGATCAGCGCGTCGCCGGCGCGCAGCTGCACGAGGCCGAGCTCCGGCTGTTCCCGTTCCACACGGCAGCCGACGGCGTCGCAGTAGAAGCGCGTCATCGCGGCCATGTCGGTCACGCGAAGCACGACGTGATCGATCCCGCGGAGGATCGGTTTCATAGGTGAACACTCCTTGGCAAGCGAGGTTCATCGAGTGTAGCCGAAGGAGTCGGGAGCGCCCGCGCGAACACGGCAAAATCGGCAGACGAAAAAAAAAGCCCGCTCACGTGGAACGGGCTTAATCCATATCAGGAGGAGACATGGAGGAGACAAGTCCAACTATACACACGGCGATGGTGCGACGCAATATTGTTTGTGTAAAAAAACGTCAGGACGGCGTTTTGCCGCACCTGCACTGCAACATGAATGTGACGGAACGGTGACTAATGAGCCCGAAAGTTGACCGTTCATGCCCGTTTTTCCGATGCGCCCCCGTTTGTCGGCGGTCGGCGCGAATCACAGAGCAAGATTCGGGGCGCGACGGTGCGTGCGGCTGACTACAGTAGGCACCGTCTACACTGAGAGTGCGAGGTTCCGATGAAATCCGCCTATCCGACCGACGACGCCCGCTGGAATGCCGTGACCGCCCGCGATCCGCATGCGGACGGCGCATTCTTCTACGCGGTGCGCACCACCGGCGTGTTCTGCCGCCCGACCTGCGCGTCGCGGCTGCCGCGGCGCGACCACGTCGCCTTCTTCGACGATCCGGCCGCCGCGCGCGCGGCCGGGTTCCGTCCCTGCAAACGCTGCCAGCCCGAGGGGCTGCCGCGCGAGCTCGAAATCGTCAATCGCGCGTGCGCGGTGCTCGACGCGCATCCCGAGCGGCTCACGCTTGCGCAACTGAGCGATGCGGTCCACGTGAGCCCGTTCCACCTGCAGCGGCTGTTCAAGCGCGTGGTCGGCGTGTCGCCGCGGCAGTACCAGGCCGCGCAGCGCGGCGCCGCGTTGCGGCAGGCGCTGCAGAGCGGCCGGCCGGTCACGCAGGCGGCCGTCGACGCGGGCTTCAATTCGCCGTCGCGGCTGTATGCGTCGGTGCCGCGCGAGCTGGGGATGGCGCCGTCGGCATTTCGCCGCCAGGGCGCGGGGCTGCGGATCGACTACGCGACCGCGCCGACGTCGCTCGGCACGGTGCTGGTCGCCGCGACCGCGCAGGGCATCTGCCGGATCGCGTTCGGCGACGATCCGGCGCCGCTCGTCGCCGCGCTGAAGGACGCGTTCGCGCGCGCCGAGCTGGTCGAGTCGCCCGCGCGGCTCGCGCCGTTCGTCGCGCAGATCGGTGCGTACCTGGACGGCACGCGCCGCGCCTTCGAGCTGCCGCTCGACATCGCGCCGACCGCGTTCCAGCAGCGCGTGTGGGAGGCATTGACGAACATTCCGTACGGCGAGACCCGCAGCTATTCGGAGATCGCCGAGGCGCTCGGCGCGCCGCGCGCGGTGCGGGCCGTGGCGTCCGCGTGCGCGTCGAATCCGGTCGCGCTCGCGATTCCGTGCCATCGCGTCGTGCAGAAGGGCGGCGCGCTGGCCGGCTATCGCTGGGGCGTGCGCCGCAAGGCGACGCTGCTCGCGGCCGAGGCGCGCCATGCGCACGACGAACCGGCCGACGTCGCAGTCGCGGAGGGCAGCGCAGCTTGAAGGTCGCAACCCCCATCGCAACCGTGAGCGGCGGCGGCGTGCCGCCGGCCGTGCAACTCGAGCTGCGCTTCAAGGCGCCCTACGACTGGGCGCGCGTGCTGCGCTTCTTCAGCGGGCGCGCGATTCCGGGCGTCGAGCAGGTCGCGGGCGGCGTGTACCGCCGGATCGTCGACCTGAAGGGCGAGCCCGGCCGGCTCACCGTCGAGCGGCATCCGCGCCGGCATTGCCTCGTCGCGACGGTGGAGGGCGCGGCGGCGCGGCACGTCGACGACGCGTTCGCCGCGCGCATCGCGTCGATGTTCGACCTGCGCGCCGATCCGGCCGCGATCGGCACGGAGCTGGCGCGCGACCCGTGGTTCGCGCCGCTCGTCGCGGCCGCGCCCGGGCTGCGGGTGCCGGGCGCGTGGTCGGGCTTCGAGCTCGCGGTGCGCGCGATCGTCGGCCAGCAGGTCAGCGTGAAGGCGGCGACGACGATCGTCGGCCGGCTCGTCGAGCGCGCGGGCGAGCACGTCGTGCACGACGACGGCGTGCACGCATCGATCGGACGGCGCGCCCGCGTGGCGCTTTCCGGCGCCGGACGCGCTTGCCGCGTGCGATCTCGCGAAGATCGGCATGCCCGGCAAGCGGGCGGCGGCGCTCACCGGCATGGCGCGCGCGGTCGCGGCGGGCGACGTGCCGCTCGATCCCGCGCAGGCCGACCTCGCGACGCTGCGCCACGCGTGGCTCGACCTGCCCGGCATCGGCCCGTGGACCGTCGAATACATCGCGATGCGCGCGTGGCGCGACCCGGATGCGTGGCCTGCGTCGGATCTCGTGCTGATGCAGTCGATCACCGCGCGCGATCCGTCGCTCGACCGGCTCGCGAGCCAGAAGCGCCGCACGGACGGCTGGCGTCCATGGCGCGCGTACGCGGCGCTCCATCTGTGGAACGAGGTGGCCGACCGCGCGGGAGGCGCGCGCGGGGGATGACGCTCGCGGCGGTTGGTGGGCGGATGCGACCGGCGAGCGACGTCGCGCAGTCGGTATCGGCGCGGTGTGATTCGCTTCGGGGTGCGCGTGGGGGCGGCGTGCCGAGGCTCTAACGACGTGGGTAAGATGCGGGCGGCGAGTAGGTGCCGTGCGGTGGCATCTGCACCAACACATAGCAGCCCCAGCCCACCGCAGTAACCGTCTGCATCGCGGGCGTGGTCATGGTCGAGGTGCGCCAGCAGCGAGGTGGGCGGGGCAGCGCCAGCAGCGACGGCACCAAGGCACCGGTTCCACCTCTTCGCGCCGCATCCTGCACCGCGCAATCCTCCCGACGAAAGCCGCGCGAGGGCCGCGCCCGGCGTTATAGCGGATGCTCGTCCGCGCCAGCGGCAATCGCCGCGATCGCCCGCGCGGCGGCCCGCTGCAGGCGGCCGGGCCGGCCGTGAGCCACCCCAAGCGCGTGTTCCGGCGAGATGTTAAAGTGCCCGCTACCAACGAAGCGACCAACAATCCTGCCGGCCGCGCGCGAGCGTTCCGCGCGCGGCCGTGCCCGCACTTGCGCATCAATGTCGAACACCATGACCATCCGCCAGACCGAATTGCTGCTGGATCGCCTCGACGTGCTGAGTTCCGGCCCGACGCGGCAGCATCTGCCCGACGGCCTGCGCGGCATCGAAAAGGAAAGCCTGCGCGTGACGCGCGACGGGATGATCGCGTTCACGCCGCATCCGCGCGCGCTCGGTTCGGCGCTCACGCATCCGTCGCTGACGACCGACTACTCCGAAGCGCTGCTCGAACTGATCACGCCGGCGGAGCCCGACGCAGCGCTCACGCTCGAACGCCTCGACGAGCTGCATCGCTACGTCTACGCGTCGATCGGCGACGAAATGCTGTGGAACGAGTCGATGCCGGGCCTGCTGCCCGCCGACGACCAGATTCCGATCGCCGACTACGGCACGTCGAACATCGGACGCCTGAAGATGGTGTACCGGCTCGGCCTCGCGTATCGCTACGGCCGCACGATGCAGTGCATCGCCGGCATCCACTACAACTATTCGCTGCACGAGGAAGTGTGGCGGCGCCTGCACGCGGAGGAAGGCTCGACCGCGACGCTCGTCGACTACCAGTCCGAGCGCTATCTCGCGCTGATCCGCAACTTCCGCCGCACGAGCTGGCTGCTGATGTACCTGTTCGGCGCATCGCCGGCGCTCGACCGGCGGTTCCTGCGCGACCGCCCGCACACGCTCGACACGTTCGACGCCGACACGCTGTACCGTCCGTACGCGACGAGCCTGCGGATGAGCGACCTCGGCTACTCGAACACGACCGCGCAGGCGGCGCTGCAGGCGGACTACAACACGCTGGCGGGCTATCTGGACGCGCTGTCGAAGGCCGTGAGCGAGCCGTATCCGCCGTACGAGGCGATCGGCACGCATCGCGACGGCGAGTGGATCCAGATCAACACGAACGTGCTGCAGATCGAGAACGAGTTCTATTCGACGATCCGGCCGAAGCGCGTCACGTATTCGGGCGAGCGTCCGCTGCATGCGCTCGCGTCGCGCGGCGTGCAGTACATCGAGGTGCGTTGCCTCGACATCGATCCGTTCGCGCCGACCGGCATCGCGCTCGACACCGCGCGCTTCATCGACGCGTATTTGCTGGCGTGCGCGCTCGACGCGAGCCCGCCGCTCGACGGCGACGCGTACCGCGAAGCGAACGCGAACTTCGGCGCCGTGACGATGGAGGGCCGCAAGCCGGGCCTCGCGCTGTCGCGCGACGGCAGCCCGATTGCGCTGCAAGCGTGGGCGGACGAGCTGATGGTGAAAGTCGAAGCCGTCGGCCGGCGTCTCGACGAGATTCGCGGCGGCGACGAGCACGCGCGTGCGATCGCCGCGCAGCGCGAGAAGCTCGCCGATCCGGAACGCACGCCGTCCGCGCGCGTGCTGCGCACGATGCGCGACAACGGGCAGTCGTTCCTCGCGTTCGCGCGCGCGCAAAGCGACGCGCATGCCGCGCATTTCCGCGCGCGGCCGCTTCCGGAGGCCGACGCGCGCGCTGCGGCGGCGCTCGCCGAGCGCTCGCTGGCCGAGCAGGCCGAACTGGAAGCGAAGGAAGCCGGTTCGTTCGACGCTTTCGTCGCGGCCTATCGCGCGTACACGCTGAACCGCTTCAGCGTTTGATGGCCGCAGCCGAAGCTGCCGTCCGTCGCGGTTCACGCGCCGGCGGCACCTGCTTCAGTGATGCGCGTACGTGCTGCGATCGACCACGGCCGGCGTAGCCGGCTTGCCCGCTTCGACGCTCGCATGACCGTCGTTGCCGTGGCCGGCGGCGTCGGCGCGGGCCTGGGCGGCGCGCTGCATGACGGCCTGCATGTTCTCCGGAAAGTCAGGGCTGCTGACGAGGCTCGGCCGGTAGCCGGCCGCCTGTAGCTCGGCGAGTTCCTGGCGTACCTGGGCGCGCGTCAGCGTCGACTCGGCGTGGGCAGCGAGCGCCGGGCCGATCAGCAGCAACGCGCAGGCCGCAAGTTTCAGGTTTTTCATCGTGTCTGCTCCGTGAAGTTTCCGGAGCCGCGTCGTCGCCGGCGCGGGCGGAATCGATGCAGCGAGTCTAGGCTTCGGAGCCCAAACGAAACATCCCGCTCGCCGTCACGCACCTTTTCCCGCTGTGCAACATTGCTCGGACCCTTCGCCGACGCCCGCGCAACGATTCGGACGCGCATCGGGCTTGCCCTCCTTGTACAAGCGCGACCGGCCTCCTAACCTCATTTGAGCGACCGGTCGGTCGGCCTTGCCGCATGGTTGCATGCGCAAGCGTCGGCCGGGCGTAGCGGCCGCCGAATGTACGTCTGGTACTGGATCGGAGACACGACACACGATGAATCCCACCGCAGCCCTGCCGCCCGGCATCCTGTTCGTCCAGCCGTTGACGCCCGTCGGCGACTCGCTGTTGCTGTCGTTCCTCGTCGCGGTGATTCCGATCGCGGTCGCGCTGATCGCGCTCGGCGTGCTGCGCCGCCCCGCGTGGCAGGCGTCGCTCGCGGGGCTGATCGCCGGCCTCGCGGTCGCGATCGGCGCATGGGGCATGCCCGTCGGCCTCGCGTTCGACGCGGTCGCCGCGGGCATGGCGCTCGCGCTGATTCCCGTGATGTGGATCGTCTTCAACGCCTTGCTGCTGTACAACATCGCGGTGAAGTCGGGCCGCTTCGACCAGTTCCGCCAGTGGATGCTCGACCACCTGCCCGACGACCGCCGGCTCGTGCTGCTCGTCGTCGCGTTCTCGTTCGGCTGCCTGCTCGAAGGGATCTCCGGGTTCGGCACGCCGGTCGCGATCACGAGCGCGCTCCTGATCGCGCTCGGCTTCCCGGCGATCGAGGCGCTCACCTACACGCTGCTGTTCAACACCGCGCCGGTCGCGTTCGGCGCGCTCGGCGTGCCGATCACCGTGCTCGGCGCGGTCACGTCGCTGCCGGCCGCGACGCTCGGCGCGATGGTCGGCCGCCAGCTGCCGTTCGTTGCGCTGCTGCTGCCGTTCTATGTGGTCGGCGTGTACGGCGGCGCGCGCTCGATCGCGCGGCTGTGGCCCGCGTTGCTCGTGTCGGGCGGCAGCTTCGCGCTCGCGCAGTTCGTCACGTCGAACTTCCTCGGCTATCAGCTCACCGACGTGCTGTCGTCGCTGACGTCGCTGATCGTGACGATCGGCTTCCTGAAAGTGTGGAAGCCGATCGCCGATCCGCAATTCGCGATCGCGCGCAGCGCACCTGCGAACGGCGCTGCGAACGGCGGGGCGGGCGGGCGCGTCGGCTACGGCGGCTGGCTGCCGTGGCTCGTCGTGTCGGTGATCGTGATCGTCTGGGTGCGCGCGAACATCGCGGCGATCGGCGACGTGAAGGTCCACTGGCCGGGGCTGCACAACGCCGTGTACGTCACGCTGTACCAGAAGCCGTACGCGGCGGTCTGGGACTTCCAGCCGCTCGGCACCGGCACCGCGATCCTGCTCGCGGCGATCGTCACGGCCGCGTGGGTGGACGCGCACCGGCGCCGGCGATTTCCTCGGCTGCGTCGCGAAGACGTGGCGGCAGACCCGCATCGCGATCGTCACCGTGATGATGATCGTCGGCCTCGGCTACCTGCTGAACTACTCGGGCATCAGCTACACGCTCGGCACCGGCGTCGCGTCGACGGGCGCGCTGTTCCCGCTCGTGTCCGCGTCGCTCGGCTGGATCGCGGTGTTCCTGTCCGGCAGCGACACGTCGGGCAACGCGCTGTTCGGCAACCTGCAGGTGGTCGCGGCGCGGCAGCTCGGCCTCGATCCGGTGCTGATGGCCGCGACCAACTCGTCGGGCGGCGTGATGGGCAAGATGATCTCGCCGCAGAACATCGCGACCGGCGTGTCGACGACGGACCTGAAGGGGCAGGAGGGTGTCGTGTTCGCGCGCACGTTCTGGCACAGCGTGATCCTCACGCTGCTGCTCGGCGTGCTCGTGTTCCTGCAGCAGCACGTGCTGTCGTGGATGATCCCGACGCTGCCGAAGTAGGGAGGCGGGCGACGTTGGCGTGAGCAGACGTTTGGAAGGCGCAGGCGAGTGCGAGGATGGCGGCGGGCGTTTGCTGTCGCAATATCGATGAACGCGATCGGGATTTCGAACAGTAGCGACTATGCGTTGCCGTCGTCGGTCTGCACGAATCATTTCCATCACATCGCGGGCTTCATCACGGAGCTGGAGGCCGGCAGCGTGAACGTGCGCGAAGTGCCGGGCTACCGGCTCGAATTGACGCACTTCGGCGACGACGAGGGTTCGGGCCGCTCGGCTACAAGGAGGGCGCGTAGGAGGCGACGAAGAGCTTCACGAAGCCGAGGACTTATTCGTTGCCGCTGTAGGCGGGAGCCGGTGATGTGGTCAGGCGCGTGCGCCAATGCGCCCGCTGCGAGTGGTTCTTCATCGATCGCGGCCGCGGCGCCGGCCGCCGCTGATGCGACATGCGCACATGCGGCAACCGCGCAAAGGTGGAGGCATTCAGGCTGCGGTGAAGCGTGCGGCGCGCCCCATCCGTCATTCGACGATTTCGTGCAGTCGCGGTTCGGGCCACAGCGCGCTGGCCGCGACCAGCCCGGCGACGAACAACGGTGCGCCGATCGCGAACAGAATTGCGGTCACGCTCCACCGGTCCCAGAACTGGTCGATGATCGCGCGTTCGGGCGCGACGGGGTCGTACAGCACGTTGACGCGTTCGCCTTCGTACAGCCGCGGATGCGGGGAGGCCGAGCTTTGCTCGAAGGTCACCGCGCGGCCGCTGTCGGTCGTGAACGCGACGCTGACGGAATCGAGCGACGCGCGGTTGCGGGACGCGCCCGCGGGTTCGGCGATCTCGACGACGTGGCCGGTCGAATGCGCGTAATGGCGGGCGGCCTGCCACTGGCGCAAGCCGGCAGCGCCGGCGCCGGCCATGAACGCGGTGCCGAGCGCGAGCGGAATCAGCACGATCGCGATGTTCCATCGCCGCCGCGCGGCGTCCCGGGCCGATGCGGCGAACGGGGCGCCGGGGCGGCGATTGCGGCGCTCGTCCACGTACAGCACGCAGCCGATCGCGAGCGACACGACCGCGAGCAGCGCCGGCACCGCGACCGGCGACCAGCGTTGCGCAAAATCGTCGATCAGCGCGGGGCGGTTCGGATGGGCGGGATCGACCAGCACGTCGACGTTCTCGCCGATGTCGTAGGCCGGGACGGCCGACGCGGTGTCGCCGGCGACTTCGCGTCGGCGGCCGTCGCTCGCGAGATACGCGACGATCGGGCGATAAGCGCGCATCGCGTCGCTGTCCTGCACGATGCGCACGATGGTGCCCGATGCGCGGAGCAGCCCGCCGGTCGCGCGGCTCGCGGTAACGGCGAGCGCCGCTGCGATCACGAGCAGCGCGATTCCGAGCGCGAATGCAACGAGCGCGTCCTTACGCAGCATGACCGGATCCGCGACGTGCGTCATGTAACGGGGGCGGATGCGATCGGGTGGATAGCGCGCTTCGACCCGCGCGCCGATTTGTGCGTGACCATGCCCTCTCAATGGTCGCGTCTGGTTCACATGCTTCCATGTCTGACGTCCCATGCTCTCTCAGTGCCGGCCGCGATGCGGCGATCGTCGTGCCGGTTATGTGATTTTTGTCGGACGATTCTAACGGAAAGGTACTGCGGCGGGGCGCGCGGAGAGGCCGATGGGCGGCCGGAATGGAAAAAGGCCGGTCAGCTTGCGCTGACCGGCCTTTTGAATTCCTGGTGGGGCGTGAGTGACTCGAACACTCGACCTACGGATTAAGAGTCCGCTGCTCTACCAACTGAGCTAACGCCCCCAACAGAAGTGAAATTATGCACGGGTTTTTTACCTCTGACAAGCCCTTTCTGCAAATTTCTCGAAAATATTTCGTCACGAATGTGCGGGCCGGTCGGGGTGGCAACGAGCGATCGCAGTTTGCGCGCTCCCGGTATGATGACGCCCACACCTGTTGCGCGGCGGTCGCGCAACATTTCCTGGACATTCGAAGATGGACGAAAACGCAGTCCGCGAATTGCTGGACCGCTTGCTGGCCCCTTGGGTCCGCTCGCTCGGTCTGGTCCCCGTATCGATCGCCGACGACAGCATCACGCTGCGCTTGCCTTTTTCCGGCGAATTCCGTCATTCCGGCGGCGTGATCTGCGGCCAGGTGTTCACGGCCGCCGCCGATACCGCGATGGTGGTGGCCATCTCGTCCGCGCTCGGCGAGTTCCGGCCGATGACGACCGTCTCGCTCAACACGAACTTCATGCGGCCGGTGCGCAAGGGCGACGTGCTCATCACCGCGCGCGTGCTGCGGATGGGCCGCAACCTCGTGTTCGGCGAGGTCGAGCTGTTCGACGAGGACGGCAAGATGGCCGTCCATGCGACGTCGACCTACGCGCTCGTCAGCTGAGCGGCGCGCGATGTTCGACCAGATCGTGTTCGCGGGCGGCGGCAATCGCTGCTGGTGGCAGGCCGGCTTCTGGGACGTCGCGCAGCCGGCGCTCGCGCTGCGGCCGCGCGTGATCGCCGGGATCTCGGCCGGCGCCGCGACCGCGTGCATGCTGTATACGCGCGACGCGGCATGGGTGATGCGCTATTACGAGGAGGCGCTGCGCCACAACCGGAAGAACGCGTACTGGGGCAACCTGTTCGGCCGCGAACCGGTGTTTCCGCACTACCGGATCTACCGGCAGGCGTTGCTCGACATCTACGGCGAGCCGTTCGCGAAGCTCGCCGACGCGCCCGAGATCCGCATCGGCGTGTCCCACGTGCCGCGCTGGCTCGGCGCGCGCAGCGCAGTCGCGGCGGGGCTCGTCGCGTACAACATCGAGAAATACGTGCGCAAGACGCTGCACCCGACGCTCGGCCGCGCGCTCGGTTTCCGGCCGGAATTCGTGCGCGCGCAGGACTGCGCGCGCGTCGAGGATCTCGCCGACCTGATCCTGCAATCGTCGTGCACGCCGCCGTTCACGCCGGTTCTGCGCCGCAATGGCCGGCCGGTGCTCGACGGCGGGATGGTCGACAACGTGCCGGTCGGCGCGCTCGACGCGTCGCCGGGCCGCGTGCTGGTGCTCGTCACCCGGCTGTATCCGCGGCCGCAGATGTTCACGGTCGCGCAGGGCGAACAGCAGCGCCTCTACGTGCAGCCGTCGAGCAAGGTGCCGATTTCGAGCTGGGACTACACGAGCCCGTCGCAGATGCGGCATGCATACGATCTCGGCCGGCGCGACGGCGAGCACTTCCTCACGCGCATCGACGCGATGACGGGCGGGCGCGCCGCGGCCTGACGGTCGGCTGGCGGTTCAGGGGCGGGCGCGGCCGCGGGGCGGTCAGCGCTTGCGGATCGGCGTCAGCGCTTCCGGGTTGGCGACGTTCGACATGTCGCCCTGGTCGAACGCGAGGATGTTCCTGAACGCCGCGCTGAAATACAGCTCGTAGCTTTCGCGCTCGACGTAGCCGATATGCGGCGTGCAGATCACGTTCTCCATCCGCAGCAGGCTGTAGCCCTGCAGGATCGGCTCGCTCTCGAACACGTCGATCGCGACCATCCCCGGCCGGTTGTGCGACAGCGCGTTGACGAGCGCGTTTTCCTCGAGCAGCTCGGCACGGCTCGTGTTGACGAGCAGCGAGGTCGGCTTCATCCGCATCAGATCGTCCTGCTTGACGATGCCGCGCGTGTCGTCGTGCAGGCGCAGGTGCAGCGACAGCACGTCGCTCTGCTCGAACAGCGCCTCGCGGCTGTCGGCCGCGGCATAGCCGTCCGCGCGCGCTGCCTCGAGCGAATGCTCGCGGCCCCAGACCAGCACGTTCATCCCGAACGCCTTGCCGTAGCCGGCGACGAGCCGGCCGATCTTGCCGTAGCCCCAGATCCCGAGCGTCTGGCCGCGCAGCACCTGGCCGAGGCCGAAGTTCGGCGGCATCGCCGACGTCTTCAGGCCGGACTGCTGCCACGCGCCCTGCTTCAGGTTCGCGACGTACTGCGGAATCCGGCGCTGGGCGGCCATGATCAGCGCCCAGGTCAGCTCGGCGGGCGCGATCGGCGAGCCCGAGCCTTCGAGCACCACGATGCCGCGCTCGGTGCAGGCCTCGATATCGATGTGGGTCCCGATGCGGCCGGTCTGGCTGATCATGCGCAGATGCGGCAACTTGGCGAGCAGTTGCGACGAAATCGGGGTGCGTTCGCGAATCAGCACGAGCGCTTCGACTTCCGCCAGGCGGCTCGCGAGTTGTCCCAGGCCGCGCACCGTGTTGTTGAAGACCTTCACGTCGTGGTCGGCGAGCATCTGGAAGCAATTCAGCTTGCGGACGGCGTCCTGGTAGTCGTCGAGGATGGCAATTTTCATGGTTTGCGGGAATCGCGCGTTGAAAGCAGGGGCGGCGGCGCGCGGTCGCGCCTCGTCCCGCCCGGCCGGGGCCGACATGATGCAATGTCGAGCGGCCTCGTGGTGTCTTTTTAACAGGTTGTTACGCCCTGCCGCAATTGGCGTCGGCCTGCTCCGACGCCGTGTTTGCGCCGCCCTGCCGGCCGCCGATGCCGTGCCGCATCAAATACGTCCTTCCTGAATCCGTCGCTTGGGCGACGAGGTTCACCCAATTGTTGCTCCAATCAGAATAATTGGGTCATTTTTCCGGCAGTGGCGAGGATGTTTGACTGTTTTTATCGGCTACGGCGGGCTTGTTGAGCAACTCTGCATCAATTCCGCTGTCGTAGGAGAATTACGCATTTGCTTCATCTTTTTGAAGCGGTAACAGCGGCAGGAGTCGTTAAATGGATCATTTGCAGTCGATGCGAGTGTTCGTCAAGGTTGCGGATCTCGGGAGTTTCGCGCGGGCCGCAAGTGCAATGGATATCTCCAACGCGGTCGCGACCCGTCACGTCGCCGATCTGGAAGGCCGTCTCGGCACGCGCCTGCTCAATCGCACCACGCGCAGCCTTTCGCTGACGGAGTCCGGCCAGGTGTATCTGGAGCGCGCGCGCCAGATTCTGGACGAGCTCGAAGACGTCGAGCAGATGGTCGTCGCCCGTAACCACGAGCCGGTCGGCACGCTGCGCATCGTTGCGCCGGTCGTGTTCGGCCTGCATAACCTCGCGCCGGTGCTGCAGACCTATACCGAGCAGTTTCCGAAAGTGGTGCCGGATCTGACGCTGGTCGACCGGCAGGTCGACCTGGTCGAGGAAGGCTTCGACGTCGGCATCGTGGTGACGCGCCAGATGCGCAGCGCGAGCATCGTGACGCGGCGGCTGACCACCGGCTGCATGACCGTCTGCGCGACGCCGAGCTATCTGGAAAAGCACGGCGTGCCGACGCATCCGGAACATCTCGCCGAGCATCCGGGCCTGAGCCTGCCGAGCGAATACTGGGGCGACGACCGGGTGTTTACGGGGCCGGATGGCGAAGTGCGAGTGCGGCCGACCAACGTGGTCGTCGCGAACAACACCGCGATGCTGCGCCAGTTCGCGCTGCTCGGGATGGGCGTCGCGATCCTGCCGAGCTACCTGATCGGCAGCGACATCGCGCGCGGCGCGCTCGTGCGGCTGCTGCCGGATTTCCGGCTGCCGCAGGTCGAGATCAACATCGCATACCCGAGCCGCCGCCACCTGCCGGCGAAGGTGCGCACCTTCATCGACCACCTCGTCGAGCATTTCAGCCATTCGACCGATGCGACGATGGGCGAGCAGTGGGCGGCGCAGGGCGTCGCGCCGGCGCCGATCGGCGTCGAGATGCGCCCCGAACGGCCGGATCAGGTCGATTCGACGGTCTCGTCGCGCCAGCCGCGTTCGGCGCGGTCGCGGGTTGCCGTGCCGTCGCCGCTGTAACGCGGGGGCGGGGCGGTGATCGAACCGCCCGCGCAATGAAAAAACGCGGATCGAGCGATCGATCCGCGTTTTTTGTCGGCCGGCCCGGCGCGGGGTGCGCCGGGCGGCAAGCCCTTACGAGCCGGTCTTGCGCGTCGTCGTCTTGCGCGCAGCGGTCTTGCGGGCCGGCGCCGGCTTCTCGTCGGCGCCTTCCGTCACGGTTTCGGCTTCCTTCGTCGCCGATTTCGCCGTCTTCTTCGCCGCTGCCGCCTTCGGCTCCTTCTTCTCGAACTCGAAGCCGATCTTGCCGTCCGGCTGCTTCACGAGGTACGCCTTGAAGTTGCGGCCGGTGCGCGACGACTTGAAATTCGGCAGCAGGTCGGTGCGGCCGTCGGCGAGCAGCTTGCCCATCTGCTCGCGGGTGATTTCCTGCTGCAGGATCACCTTGCCCGAGCGGAAGTCGCAGGTCTTCGGGTTGGCGACCGAGTGCTCGCACACGTAGCTCATCCCGTGCTCGAACACGCGGCCCTTGCACTTCGGGCACGCGCCGACCGGCTCCTGCGCGGAGAAGTCCGGCGCCTCGCCTTCCTCGCCGCCCTGGTCCTGGCCGAAATCGAACTCCAGCTTGTAGTTCTTCGTCTCGTCGTCGAACGAGAGCTTCAGGATTGCCGAGAACGGCCGCCCCATCTTGCTGCGAAAACCGGACAGCGGGCCGATTTCCTTCTTCTGCAGCAGCTCCTCGACTTCCGCGATCTCGAACTGCCGGCTGCCCGGGATCTTCGAGATCGAGAACTCGCACTTCGTGCACGCGAAGCGCCGGTAGTTTTCCTTCACCTGGCCGCCGCAGTTCGGGCACGGCGTCTCGAGCGTCGCGTAATCGCCGGGGATCGTGTCGGAATCGTATTCCTTCGCGCGCTTGACGATCTGCTGCGTCATGCGGGCGATTTCCTGCATGAACGCGTCGCGCCCGAGATTGCCGCGCTCCATCTGCGACAGCTTGTATTCCCATTCGCCGGTGAGCTCCGGCGCGGTCAGTTCCTTCACGCCGAGCCCGCGCAGCAGGGTCATCAGCTGGAACGCCTTCGCGGTCGGGATCAACTCGCGGCCTTCGCGCACGAGGTATTTCTCGCCGAGCAGCCCTTCGATGATCGCCGCGCGCGTGGCCGGCGTGCCGAGCCCCTTCGCGGCCATCGCCTCGCGCAGCTCGTCATCCTCGACCAGCTTGCCCGCGCCTTCCATCGCGGAGAGCAGCGTCGCTTCCGAGTAGCGAGCCGGCGGTTTCGTCACGAGCGCCACCGCGGCGATCTCGTCGGTTTTCACCTTCTCGTCCTTCTGCACCGGCACGAGGTTCGCGTCCGCGCCTTCGGCGTCGCGGCCGTACACCTGCAGCCAGCCCGGCTCGACGAGCACCTTGCCTTCGGTCTTGAAGTGATGGCCGGCCACTTCGGTGATCCGCGTCGTGACCCTGTATTCCGCGGCGGGGAAGAACACGGCGAGGAAGCGTTTCACGACGAGGTCGTAGAGCTTCTGTTCCGGCTCGGACAGCGATTTCGGCGCCTGCAGCGTCGGAATGATCGCGAAGTGGTCGCTGATCTTCGAGTTGTCGAAGATCCGCTTGTTCGGCTTCACCCAGCCCTTGTCGAGCACCTGCTTCGCATGCGGCAGGTAGTTGTGGCTCTCCTTGAGCATCTCCATCGTCGACTTGACCGTCGCGATGTAGTCTTCCGGCAGCGCGCGCGCATCGGTACGCGGGTAGGTCAGCACCTTGTGCTTTTCGTACAGCGCCTGCGCGAGACCGAGCGTGTTCTTCGCGGAGAAGCCGAAGCGGCTGTTCGCTTCGCGCTGCAGGCTCGTCAGGTCGAACAGCAGCGGCGACAGCTGCGTCGACGGCTTCGATTCCTCGCTGACGGTGCCGATCTGGTCGCGGCAGGCCGCGACGATCGTCTCGGCGGCGGGCAGGCTCCAGAGCCGCGAGTCGCGCTTTTCCGGATCGAATTCGTCGCGCTTGAATTTCGGGTCGTACCACTTGCCTTCATAGAAGCCGCCCGCGCACGCGAACGCCGCCTGCACTTCCCAGTAGTCGCGCGGGACGAAGCGGCGGATTTTCTCTTCACGTTCGACGACGATCGACAAGGTTGGCGTCTGAACGCGGCCGACCGTGGTCAGGAAGAAGCCGCCTCCCTTGCTGTTGAACGCGGTCATCGCGCGGGTGCCGTTGATCCCGACGAGCCAGTCGGCTTCCGAGCGGCAGCGGGCCGCGTCGGCGAGCGGCTGCATGTCGGAGTCGCTGCGCAGGTGCGCGAAGCCGTCGCGGATCGCCTGCGGGGTCATCGACTGCAGCCACAGGCGCTGGACCGGCTGCTTCGCCTTCGCATGCTGCACGATCAGGCGGAAGATCAGCTCCCCTTCGCGCCCCGCGTCGCATGCGTTGATCAGGCGGTCGACGTCCTTGCGCTTCATCAGCCTGGTCAGCACCTTGAGGCGCGACTCGCTTTTGGCGATCGGGTTCAGGTCGAAATGCGGCGGAATGACGGGCAGGTGCGCGAAGCTCCACTTGCCGCGCTTGACCTCGTACTCTTCCGGGGCCGCGATTTCGAGCAGGTGGCCGACAGCGGACGACAAGACGTACTCGTCGCTCTCGAAGTATTCGTCATGCTTCGTAAAGCCACCCAAAGCGCGCGCGATGTCGTTCGCGACAGAAGGCTTTTCCGCAATGATCAGAGCTTTGGACATGACTGTGTGTGTGGTAGACCGGGTTTGCCGGTTGTGGGTCCCTTTTACGACGGCTTTATAGCACACGGCGCCATGACGGCGGCTCGGCGTGCAAAAAGCGGCCCATCATAGAGGGGGGCTGCAGCGGCGGCAAGCGCCTGGCCCGGCAGCACGCGTCGCGGCGTGCGGCGGGGCCGGACGGACGCCCGCTCAGGCCTCGACGTTCAGGATGTTGCGCAATTTTGGTGCATGCGGCACGCCCGGCAGCGCGGTCAGGTCGGACAGCATCCGTTCGACGATGGCCGCATGCGGGAGCACCGTGCCGAAGAAGCGCGCGGCGTTGGCGTCCTCGATCAGGATCGTCGGGAAATTCTCGACGTCGAGATCGTCGAGCCGGTCGGCATGCGTTTCGATGTCGATCCATGCGAAGCAGGCCTCGGGATGCGCGTCGGCGAGTTGGTCGAAGGCGACGCGGTATTCGCGGCAGGTGCCGCACCAGTCGGCGCACAGGCAGGCGACGAGCAGCGTGTCGGGATGACGGAGGCGCTCGGCGATCCGATCCGCGTCGGTGTCGAGATTCAGCGCGGGCATGGAATTCCTTCGATATCGTCGGCGGCGCGGCCGCCCCTATGCCGGGGACTGTAGCACGCCGGACGGCGGTGGGGTGGGCGCCAAATCAAGCCGCGCGAAGCGGCCGCCGGGCACGCTCGCGACGCGTCCGGCCAGTTCGAGCGCGAGGAGCGCCCGGTGGAGCGCGTCGTCGGACAGGCCGCTGCGCTCGGCCAGCCATTCGTAGGTCACGGGGCCATATCCCAGCGCGGCGAGGACGGCTCGTTCGGCTGGATCGTTCGCGGGCACGCATGCGGTTCGTGGCGGCGTGGAGCTGGCATCGGCTGCGGTGTCGGTGTCGGTGCCGGAAGATGCCGCTGCTCCAGTGCGGCGCTCGCCCGCGCGAGGCGCGGCGGCGGCAGATGCATCGTGGCGGTTGGAGCAGGAACCCGCATCGGCCGCCGCGCCGCCGGCCTGCGTCGCAGGTTCCCCGAGCCCGTACTCCTCGAGCACGTCGAGCGGTGTGGCGGTGAGCTTCGCGCCGTCGCGGATCAGCGCGTGGCAGCCTTGCGCAAGCGGCGCGTGGATCGAGCCCGGCATCGCGAACACGTCGCGGCCCAATTCGTTCGCGAGCCGCGCGGTGATCAGCGAGCCGGAACGCGGCGCGGCCTCCACGACGAGCGCGCCGCTCGCCAGTGCGGCGATCAGCCGGTTGCGTTGCGGGAAGTGCGCGGCGCGTGCCGGCGTGCCGAGCGGCCACTCGGAGACGATGGCGCCGTGCGCGGCGATCTCGTGCGCGAGCGCGCGGTGCCGCGCCGGATAGACGAGATCGGCGCCGGTGCCGATCACCGCGATCGTGCTCGAGCGGCCGTCCAGTCCGCCCCGGTGCGCGGCGCCGTCGATGCCGAGCGCCAGCCCGGAGACGATCGCGAGCCCGGCGTCCGACAGGATGCGCGCGAAGCGCGTCGCATCCGCGAGGCCCTGCGGCGTCGCGTGCCGGCTGCCGACGATCGCGAGCCCGCGCGCGTGCAGCAGCGCGACGCGCCCCTTTACATATAGCAGCGGCGGCGGGTCGTGCAGGTCGAGCAGCCGCGGCGGATACGCGGGATCGCCGAGCGGGACGATGCAGTTGCCGGGCGCGTCGCGCCACGCGAGCACCGCGGCGGCCCGTGCGTCCAGGTCGGCGCGCTCGCTCGCGCGCACGGCCTGCGCCGCCGCCGGGCTCGTGTGCTCGGCAATGGCCGCGTCCGACGCGTGCAGCAGCGCCGCGGGCGTGCCGAACGCGTCGAGCAGCACGCGCAGCACCGCCGGCGCGATGCCGGGCGCATGCGCGAGTTGCAGCCATGCGCGCAGCATGGTCGCGGTCAGCGCTTGCGGCGACATGAGATTGCGCCCGAATGCGACGGCCAGCGAGACGCGTGTCGCCATGTTAAAATTTTCATCATCCGAAATACTCGACGGGGCCGCGCGCACGGGCGTCCGGCCAGTTGCAGGAGGCATGACGCGCGGCATTGATATGCCGTGCGTTCGCCTCATCTTCATTGCATCCCGGCAATGGCGCCACTCGGCCGGATGGCCGATAGGGCACGCCGCCCACCCGAATACCGAACGCCATGGCTTTGCTGAACATCATTCATTACCCCGACAAGCGGCTGCACAAGGTCGCCAAGCCCGTCGACAAGGTCGACGACCGGATCCGCAAGCTCGTCGCCGACATGGCCGAAACCATGTACGCCGCGCCGGGCATCGGCCTTGCCGCGACGCAGGTCGACGTGCACGAGCGCGTGATCGTGATCGACATCTCGGAAGACAAGAGCGAGCTGCGTGCATTCATCAACCCCGAGCTCGTGTGGTCGAGCGACGCGAAGCAGGTCTACGAGGAGGGCTGCCTGTCGGTGCCGGGCGTCTACGACGAAGTCGAGCGTCCGGATCGCGTGCGCGTGCGCGCGCTCGACGAAAAGGGCGAGACGTTCGAGCTCGACTGCGAGGGCCTGCTGGCCGTGTGCATCCAGCACGAGATGGATCACCTGATGGGCCGCGTGTTCGTCGAATACCTGTCGCCGCTCAAGCAAAGCCGCATCAAGTCGAAGATGAAGAAACTCGAACGCGCGATGTGACGCGTGTTCGCCCTGCCTGACCCCGATCCGTTGTCATGACACATTCGTTGCGCGTCATTTTCGCCGGCACGCCGGAATTCGCCGCGGCCGCACTCGCCGCGATCCACGAGGCCGGTTTTCCGGTGCCGCTCGTCCTCACGCAGCCTGACCGCCCCGCCGGGCGCGGGATGAAGCTGCAGGCGAGCGCCGTGAAGCGCTATGCCGTCGAGCACGGCATGCCCGTCGCGCAGCCGCCGTCGCTGCGCCGCGGGGGCAAGTACCCGGCCGAGGCGGCCGACGCGATCGAGCTGCTGCGCGCAACTCCGCACGACGTGATGGTGGTTGCCGCATACGGCCTGCTGCTGCCGCAGGAGGTGCTCGACATCCCGCGCCATGGCTGCATCAACATCCATGCGTCGCTGCTGCCGCGCTGGCGCGGCGCCGCGCCGATCCATCGCGCGATCGAGGCGGGCGACGCTCAGACGGGCGTCACGCTGATGCAGATGGACGCCGGGCTGGATACCGGCGCGATGCTGCACGACGCGCGCGTCGCGATCGCGCCCGACGACACGACCGCGACGCTGCACGACCGGCTCGCAGCGGAAGGCGCGCGCCTCATCGTCGACGCGCTGGCGCAGCTCGAGCGCACCGGCAGCCTGCCGGCCACGCCGCAGCCGGCCGACGGCGTGACGTACGCTGAGAAGATCGGCAAGCACGAGGCCGCGCTCGACTGGCGCGAGCCCGCGGACGTGCTGGCGCGCCGGGTGCGCGCGTTCGATCCGTTCCCGGGCGGCGTCGCGACGCTCGACGGCGCGGCGCTCAAGCTGTGGGCGGCGGCGCCCGTGGACGCGCGCGGCGACGCGGCGCCGGGGACGATCGTCGACGCGGGCCCGGACGGCGTGATCGTGGCGTGCGGCAGCGGCGCACTGCGCGTCACGCAGCTGCAGAAACCGGGCGGCAAGCGGCTGCCGGCGCGCGAATTCCTGGCCGGCGCGCCGCTGGCCGCGGGCCAGCGGTTCACGCTTCCCGACGCATCCTGAGCGTCATTCGACACGGCTCGCCGGCGGCGCGCAATCGGCCGAACGGCCGAGTCGCAACGCACGGCGCGCACGCGTAGAATTTCCCTGCGCCTTCCCGGCTCCGAGGTTTCCATGCTTGGCATCACCCATTTCGGCTTCTTTCTCCTGGCGGTGTTCCTGCTGAACGTCACGCCCGGTCCCGACACCGCGTACATCATCGGCCGCAGCGTCGCGCAAGGCCGCGGCGCCGGGCTGATGTCCACGCTCGGCATCTCCGCCGGCTGCTGCGTGCACGCGCTCGCCTGCGCGTTCGGCCTGACTGCGCTGCTGGCTGCGTCGGCCACGGCGTTCACGGTGATCAAGCTGGTGGGCGCGGCCTACCTGATCTATCTGGGCGTGCGGATGATCCTCGCGAAGCCGGCGGCCGGGACCGACACGGCGCGGGCTGCGCCGGCCGCGGCCGCCAAACCGTTGCGCCAGCTGTTCATGCAGGGCTTCTGGACGAACGTGCTGAACCCCAAGGTCGTGCTGTTCTTCGTGTCGTTCTTCCCGCAGTTCGTGTCGGCCGACAGCGCGCACAAGGCGTTGGCGTTCCTGACCCTCGGCGTGGTGTTCGTCGTGATGAGCACGATCTGGAACAGCATGCTCGCGTGGGTCGCGGGCAGCGTGACGCGCCGTTTTTCCGGCAAGCCGGGCGTGAAGAAGTGGCTCGACCGCACCGTCGGCAGCGCGTTCGTCGGGCTCGGCCTCAGGCTCGCGGCTTCGCAACGCTGAGATTGAATTTTTCCGATCCGCACTTATCTAACAGATCGCTTACAATTTTCCGCCTCGCCCCTCGAGGCAACCGGCGGGTGCTACATTCGGACAAAGGAGTGGACACGTATGTTCAATTGGGTCAAAACCGCGATGCTGATGGCCGCGATCACGGCCCTGTTCATCGTGATCGGCGGGATGATCGGCGGCTCGCGCGGCATGACGATCGCGCTGCTGTTCGCGCTCGGCATGAACTTCTTCTCGTACTGGTTCTCCGACAAGATGGTGCTGCGCATGTACAACGCGCAGGAAGTCGACGAGAGCACGGCGCCGCAGTTCTACCGGATGGTGCGCGAACTGGCGACGCGCGCGAATCTGCCGATGCCGCGCGTGTACCTGATCAACGAAGACGCGCCGAACGCGTTCGCGACGGGCCGCAACCCCGAGCACGCAGCCGTCGCGGCGACGACGGGCATCCTGCGCGTGCTGTCGGAGCGCGAGATGCGCGGCGTGATGGCGCACGAGCTCGCGCACGTGAAGCACCGCGACATCCTGATCTCGACGATCACCGCGACGATGGCGGGCGCGATCTCGGCGCTCGCGAATTTTGCGATGTTCTTCGGCGGGCGTGACGAGAACGGCCGTCCGGCCAATCCGATCGCGGGCATTGCGGTCGCGCTGCTCGCGCCGATCGCCGGCGCGCTGATCCAGATGGCGATCTCGCGGGCGCGCGAGTTCGAGGCGGACCGCGGCGGCGCGCAGATTTCCGGCGATCCGCAGGCGCTCGCGACGGCGCTCGACAAGATCCATCGCTACGCGGCGGGCATCCCGTTCCCGGCGGCCGAGGAGCATCCGGCCACCGCGCAGATGATGATCATGAACCCGCTGCACGGCGGCGGCCTGCAGAACCTGTTCTCGACGCACCCGGCCACCGAGGAGCGCATCGCGCGCCTGATGGAAATGGCGCGTACCGGCCGCTTCGATTAGGGCCCCCGCAAGCCCGTTATCAGCGTGAACAGGCTCTAAGCCGCCCCTCATTCATCGCCCACACCCCGCATGCCTCGCGCTGCGGGGTGTTTCATTTGCCGCGCCCGCAAAGGGGCCGCATGGCCTCACGCTACAATGCGCGGTTTGGGATCGCGATGCCCACGCGGCGGCCCGGTTCCCGCCGCTCGCGGCGCCCGTTTGCCGATTTCGCTCCGATGACACGAACCCGTTCCTCCGCCCCGTCTTCCTCCGGCCGCGCTGCGCGCCCGTCCGCGCTGCGCCTCGCGCCCGAGTCGCTCGGCTTCGCGCTCGATGCGGCCGCGCAGGCGGTCGACGCGGTGCGCCGCGGCACTGCGTTGCCGGCCGCGCTGGCGACGGTGTTCGCGGGGATGGCGTCCGGCGCGCAGGCGCTTGCGCGCGGCGCGACGCAGGACGTCGCCTACCGGACGATGCGCCGCCTCGGCAGCGCCGACTGGCTGATCGGCCGGCTCGTCAGCAAGGCGCCGCCCGCGCATGTCCAGGCCGTCCTCGCGTGCGCGCTCGCGCTGCTGCTCGATGAAGGCGACGCCGCCGCGTATCCGGCGTTCACCGTCGTCGACCAGGCCGTGACCGCGATCGGCGCGCGTCGCGAGGTCGCGTTCGCGAAAGGAATGGTCAACGCGGTGCTGCGGCGCTTCCTGCGCGAGCGCGATGCGCAGGTCGCGGCGATGCAGGACGATCCGGTCGCGCGCTGGAACTACCGTGCGTGGTGGCGTGACGCAGTGCAGGCCGCGTGGCCCGACGGCTGGCAGGCGATGCTCGCGGCTGGCGACCGTCCCGGCCCGCTGACGCTGCGCGTGAATGCGCGCCGCACGACCGTCGACGCGTATCTCGACACGCTGCGCTCGCACGGCATCGACGCGGCCGCGATCGGCAAGCATGCGGTGCGGCTCGCCTCGCCGTTGCCGGTCGAACGCATTCCGGGCTTCGCCGACGGCGTCGTGTCCGTCCAGGACGCGGGCGCGCAGCTCGCCGCCGAATGGCTCGGCGCGGCCGACGGGATGCGCGTGCTCGACGCCTGTGCAGCGCCCGGCGGCAAGACCGGGCATATCCTCGAACTCGCCGACGCGGAAGTCGTTGCGCTCGAAAGCGACGCCGCCCGCGCGACGCGCATCGGCGAGAATCTCGCGCGGCTGTCGCTGGTCGCGGACGTGCGCGTCGGCGATGCGGGCGCGCCCGGCGAATGGCACGACGGCCGGCCGTTCGACCGCATCCTCGCCGACGTGCCGTGCTCGGCGTCCGGCATCGTGCGCCGTCATCCCGACATTCGCTGGCTGCGCCGCGAGGCCGACATTCCGGCGCTCGTCGCCGAGCAGCGCCGCATCCTGTCGGCGCTGTGGCCGCTCGTGAAGCCGGGCGGCGAACTGCTGTACGTGACCTGTTCGATCTTTCCGGAAGAGGGTGAGCTGCAGGCGCGCTGGTTTGAAGCGGCTTGTGAAGATGCGGTACGATTGGACGCGCCCGGCCAGCTGCTGCCGCGCGCCGCCTCGGGCGGGGCGCAGGCAGGCGCGGCCGGTCCCGACCAGAACACCGATCACGACGGATTTTTCTACGCGCGGTTTCAGAAACGGTGACGATCAAACACCTTTTTCCACTTCGGCTCGCGGCCGTGCTGATGGTCGCATTGGCCCTGTGCCTCGCGGTCGCGAGGCCGGCGCGCGCCGAATCGATCGCCGTGCAGCGCGCATCGCTGCAGTCCGACGGCAGCGGCTGGAGCCTCGACGCCCGCTTCGATTTCGAGCTGAATTCGAACCTCGAGGACGCCGTCAACAAGGGCATCCCGCTTTACTTCACGACCGATTTCGAGCTGGCCCGCGCGCGTTGGTACTGGTTCGACGAACAGCCGGTGTCGGTGTCGCAGACGATCCGCCTGTCGTTCCAGCCGCTCACGCGCGAATACCGCGTGTCGACGGGCGGCCTGCAGCTCGGCTTCGGCACGCTGAAGGACGCGCTCGCGGTCGTCAAGCACATCACGTCGTGGCACGTGATCGACCGGAACCAGGTGCACCAGGGCGAAACCTATACGGCCTCGGTGCGGATGCAGCTCGATACGGCGCTGATGCCGAAGCCGTTCCAGGTCGACGCGGTGAACAACCGCGACTGGACGCTCGGGTCGGACTGGAAGCGCTTTACCTTCACGGTGACCGAACGTGCTAAATAAAGTGCGCCGCGCGGCCAGCGGGAAGAGCCTGCTCGTGCGCGTGATCGTTTCGACCGTTGCCCTCACCGCGCTGCTGCTGCTCGTGCTGCTGGCGGCCGCGAGCGCGAACACCGAATTCTTCGACCGCTACTACTCGTGGCTGTACGCGACCAACATCGTCGTCGCGCTGGTGTTCCTGCTCGTCGTGCTCGGCCTGATCGGCATGATCGTCGTGCGCCTGAGGAAGGGCAAGTTCGGCACGCGGCTGCTTGCGAAGCTCGCGGTGTTCTTCGCGCTCGTCGGCGTCGTGCCGGGCGGCATCATCTACATCGTGTCGTACCAGTTCGTGTCGCGCAGCATCGAATCGTGGTTCGACGTGAACGTCGAAACCGCATTGACCGCCGGCCTCAACCTCGGCCGCGGGATGCTCGACGCATCGCTGTCCGACCTGCAGACGAAGGCGCGCCTGATGTCCGACCAGCTCGCGAGCGCCGATACGAACACGAACGGCACGACGCTCACGCTGCTGCGCCTGCGCGACCAGTTCGGCGTGCAGGACGCGACGATCGTCGAGCCCGGCCGCAGCGGCCCGGGCGCCGCACCCGACCTGCACATCGTCGCGCAGGCGTCGGGCAATTTCGCGGCGCTGATCCCGGACGACCTGCCGACGCCGCTGATGCTGAACCAGGCGCGCGAACGCGGCGCGTACGCGGCGATCGAGGGCGAGGTCGACGGCGATCCGCATGCGCATGGCGCGAAGGGCGCGCTGCGGCTGCGCGTCGTGCGGCCCATTCCGGATGCGTCCACGTCGCTGCTGCAGCCGGCCGAACGCTTCCTGCAGCTCACGCAGCCGGTGCCGCCGACGCTCGCGCACAACGCGGACGCCGTGCAGCGCGCGTATCGCGAATACCAGGAAAAGGCGCTCGGCCGCACGGGCCTGCGCAAGATGTACATCGGCACGCTGACGCTCGCGCTGTTCCTCGCGACCTTCATCGCGATGATGCTCGCGCTCGCGCTCGGCCAGCAGCTCGCGCGGCCGCTGTTCCTGCTCGCGCAGGGGACGAAGGAGGTCGCGGAAGGCGACTACACGCCCAAGCGCGAGATCAAGTCGCGCGACGAGCTCGGCTTCCTCACGCAGGCGTTCAACGCGATGACGCGCCAGCTGTCCGAGGCGCGGCTCGCGGTCGAGAACAACCGCATCGCGCTCGAGCATTCGAAGGCCTATCTCGAGAGCATCCTCGCGAACCTGACCGCGGGCGTGTTCGTGCTCGACCGCCAGTTCAGGCTGACGACCGCGAACCGCGGCGCCGAGCGAATCTTCCGGCAGCCGTTCGATGCGCTGATCGGCGCGACGCTCGACCAGGTCGGCGTCGTCGCGGAATTCGGCGCGATGGTGCGCAAGGCGTTCGCCGATCGCGAGGCGGCGTCCGACGGCGGCAGCGGCGATCATGGCCATTGGCAGCAGCAGTTCGCGGTCGAAGTGCCGGGTGAAGCCGATCCGCTGACACTGCTCGTGCGCGGCGCGCGTCTCGTGTCGACGGTGCAAGGGCAGGCGGACGATCCGCAGACGTCCGGCTACGTCGTCGTGTTCGACGACATCTCCGACGTGATTTCCGCGCAGCGCTCGGTTGCGTGGGGCGAAGTCGCGCGGCGGCTCGCGCACGAGATCAAGAACCCGCTGACGCCGATCCAGCTGTCGGCGGAGCGGCTGCAGATGAAGCTGTCCGACAAGCTCGCGCCGACGGATGCGGACGTGCTGAAGCGCGGCGCGACGATGATCGTCAACCAGGTCGCGGCGATGAAGCGGATGGTCGACGATTTCCGCGAATATGCGCGCACGCCGCCGGCGGTGCTCGCGAACCTGCAGCTCAACGAGCTGGTGAGCGAGGTGCTCGGGCTCTACGGCGTCGGCGAGGGCAAGAGCGCGATCGTCGTCGAGCTCGCGCCGCTGCCGGTGATTCGCGGCGACGCGACGCAACTGCGCCAGGTGATCCACAACCTGCTGCAGAATGCGCAGGATTCGGTTGCGGAAGTCGCGCAGCCGCGTGTGTTGATCGAAACCAAGACAGTAGAATATGGCGATCCTGACACCGAGGGCAAAACGCGTGTCGCGGTTCGCCTGACCGTGTCCGACAACGGTCCGGGCTTTCCGGCGCGCATCCTGACCCGTGCGTTCGAGCCTTACGTGACGACGAAGGCGAAGGGCACGGGCCTCGGGCTGGCCACGGTGAAGAAAATCATCGACGAGCACGGCGCGCGGATCGACCTGCGCAATCGCATGCACGGCGAGGTCGTCGAGGGTGCGCAGGTGTCGATCCTGTTCGTCCAGCTGGCGAGCGATGCGCCGGACGCCGGGCATGGCGTACAGGGCGTGCAGGGCGGGACGGCCCCCGCAAAGACAAAAGCAAGTGTGCAGACAAAGGCAGCGTAAATGGCAACCATCCTGGTGGTAGATGATGAAATGGGCATCCGGGAATTGCTCTCGGAGATCCTCAGCGACGAAGGACATGTCGTCGAGGCGGCGGAGAACGCGCAGGCCGCGCGTGACTACCGCCTGAATCAGACGCCCGATCTCGTGCTGCTCGATATCTGGATGCCCGATACCGACGGCGTTACGCTGCTCAAGGAATGGGCGGCGCAGGGGCTGCTGACGATGCCCGTGATCATGATGTCCGGGCACGCGACGATCGACACGGCCGTCGAGGCGACGAAGATCGGCGCACTCGATTTCCTCGAGAAGCCGATCGCGTTGCAGAAGCTGCTGAAGGCGGTCGAGCACGGGCTCGCGCGCGGCGCGGCGCCGGCGACCATCAACGCGGCGGCGAAGCCGGGAGCAGGGCCGGCCGCCGGGCCCGCGGCGATCGCGTCCGCGGCCGCGTTGCCGACGCTCGGCGACGACATGGCCGCGACGCTCGGCCTCGCCGGGCAGACGGCGGCGATTCCGTTCGACATCCCGTTGCGCGAGGCGCGCGACGCGTTCGAGCGCGCGTACTTCGAGTATCACCTCGCGCGCGAGAACGGCAGCATGACGCGCGTCGCGGAGAAGACGGGCCTCGAGCGCACGCACCTGTATCGCAAGCTCAAGCAGCTCGGCGTCGAACTCGGCAAGAAGCCGCCGGAAGGCATCGCGTAAAAAACTTCGCGAAAGTGCTTGCGCTACGCCAGATACCTCGATATACTTTCTCTTCTTCGTTGGCCCGGTAGCTCAGTTGGTAGAGCAGCGGATTGAAAATCCGCGTGTCGATGGTTCGATTCCGTCCCAGGCCACCAGCATTTCGAACCCCAAGAATCGCCGGATTCTTGGGGTTTTTCGTTTGTGGTGGCGCGCGCTGCCCGGCGGCATTCGCGGCGACGTGATAAAATCCGTGCCCGCTCAATGACTTAGCGCGTCGCTTCGCGTGCATCGCGAAGCGGGCGGTCCGGCATCGCGCCGGTGTGAGGCGCCGATGTCGCGCGATGGGCGGCATAAGCGTCCCGTCGTCTTTGAAGCAGGCGGCCCCGCCTATACTGGTCGAGCCGGCGCAGCCGGCACGCGCCGGGCGGCCCTCGCGACAGCCGGTCGCCCGGGCGCGGCGCGAGCCTACACATTCACGGAGTATCACGGTGATTCGGACAGACGCTAAAGACGGCGCGCTCGTGTTGTTTTCCGGCGGACAGGACTCGGCCACGTGCGTGGCCTGGGCCCTCGAACGCTATCAGACGGTCGAGACCCTCGGCTTCGACTACGGCCAGCGCCATCGCGTCGAGCTGGAGTGCCGCGAAGGCGTGCGCGACGCGCTGAAGCGCGAGTTTCCCGCGTGGGCCGGCCGGCTCGGCGACGATCACATGATCGACCTGTCGGTGCTCGGCGCGATCAGCGACACCGCGATGACGCGCGCGATCGAGATCGAGACGTCGGCGAACGGCCTGCCGAACACGTTCGTGCCGGGCCGCAACCTGCTGTTCATGACGATCGCCGCGGCGATCGCCTACCGCCGCGGGCTGCGCGTGCTGGTCGGCGGGATGTGCGAGACCGACTTCTCCGGCTATCCGGACTGCCGCGACGACACGATGAAGGCGCTGCAGGTCGCGCTGAACCTCGGCATGGACACGCGCATCGTGCTCGAGACGCCGCTGATGTGGCTCGACAAGGCGCAGACCTGGCAGCTTGCCGAGCAGCTCGGCGGCCAGGCGCTCGTCGAGCTGATCCGCGTCGAGACGCATACGTGCTATGTCGGCGAACGGGCGGAGCTGCACGATTGGGGCTTCGGCTGCGGCGAATGCCCGGCGTGCAAGCTGCGCAAGCGCGGCTACGAGGCCTACCTGAAGGGCGAGCGCGTGACCGAAGCGCCGCTGTGACGCCCGCGCGCCGGCGGCGCACAATGATGAACTGATCGAGAACGAACGGCGCGAGCCGGATCCAGGACGATGACTTACGCGGTCAAGGAAATTTTCTACACGTTGCAGGGCGAAGGCGCGAACGCGGGCCGTCCGGCCGTGTTCTGCCGGTTCGCCGGCTGCAATCTGTGGTCGGGCCGCGAGGATGACCGCGCGCAGGCGCTGTGCCGCTTCTGCGACACCGATTTCGTCGGCACCGACGGCGAGAACGGCGGCAAGTTCAAGGACGCGGCGGCGCTCGCCGCGCAGGTCGCGAGCCTGTGGCCGGACGGCGAGGCGCACCGCTTCGTCGTCTGCACGGGCGGCGAGCCGATGCTGCAGCTCGACCAGCCGCTCGTCGACGCGCTGCATGCGGCAGGCTTCGAGATCGCGATCGAGACCAACGGCTCGCTGCCGGTGCTCGAGTCGATCGACTGGATCTGCGTGAGCCCGAAGGCTGACGCGCCGCTTGTCGTCACGAAGGGCAACGAGCTGAAGGTCGTGATTCCGCAGGACAACCAGCGGCTCGCCGACTATGCGAAGCTCGACTTCGACTATTTTCTCGTGCAGCCGATGGACGGCCCGTCGCGCGACCTCAACACCAAGCTCGCGATCGACTGGTGCAAGCGCCATCCGCAGTGGCGCCTGTCGATGCAGACGCACAAATATCTGAACATTCCCTGATGCACCGGCTTTTGACATCGTGCTGATTACCCGAAAACTCGAATTCGACGCGGGACACCGCATTCCCGATCACCGCAGCCAGTGCAGGAACCTGCACGGCCATCGCTACGTGCTCGAAATCACGTTGCGCGGCGATCTCGTCGATACCGAGGGCGCGCCCGACCGCGGCATGGTGATGGATTTCGCCGACGTGAAGGCGCTCGCGATGGAGCACCTGGTCAGCAAGTGGGATCACGCGTTTCTCGTCTACGCGCGCGACGAGGTCGTGCGCTCGTTCCTCGAGCAGATGGCCGATCACAAGACCGTCGTGATCGACCGGATTCCGACCGTCGAGAACCTTGCGGCGATCGCGTTCGACATCCTCGCGAACGTCTACGACGCGCACTACGGGATCAACCTGCGCCTCGAGCGCGTGCGCCTGTACGAAACGCCGAACTGCTGGGCCGACGTCGAGCGCGAGCCCGGCCGCTGAGCTTCCCGGCGCGGCCGTCCCGCCCGGGTGGCGCGGACGGCCGCCGCGGCGGCGTTCCGTCCGCCGCGGTCGATGGCGGTAATCCCCTGGCGGCTTTCCGTTCCGCCCCTTCCCACATTCCGCCGCGTGCCGAGCTATGATCGTTGCGTGGCGTCGCAAAACGCGTCAGCGTTTCTGCGCCGGCGCAGCCCGGCGCGTCGCGCCCCGTCCCGTCTCGCCCGTTGCTTGTCCCTTTCGAATGCCCGTCCGTCTGGAGGCCGTTTCGATGAGCACGCTGACCAATTCCCTCAAACAACGCCTGCACGACGGCGACGACCCGCTATACGGCCTGTGGCTGACGCTTGCGAGCGACGCCGCGGCCGAGGCGCTCGCGCACGCCGGCTACGACTGGCTCTGCATCGACATGGAGCATGCGCCGAACGATAGCCACGACGTCGCGTCGCAGCTGCGGGCGCTGGCCGCCGCCCATCTGCCGAGCGAACCGGTCGTGCGCGTGCCGGCGCGGGAGCCGTGGCTCGTGAAGCGCGCGCTCGATGCGGGCGCGCGCACGCTGATGTTTCCGAACATCGAAACCGTGGACGACGCCGCGCACGCGGTGCGGCTCACCCGCTACCCGTCGCCGGAATCGCCGGACGGGCTGCGCGGCGTGGCGGGCATGGTGCGCGCGGCGGCGTTCGGAATGCGGCGCGATTACCTGCAGACGGCGAACGCGCAGGTTGCGGTGATGGCGCAGATCGAATCGGCGCGCGGCGTCGACGAAGTCGAGCGGATCGCCGCGATACCGGGCATCGACTGCCTGTTCATCGGTCCCGCCGATCTCGCGGCGAGCCTCGGGCATCTCGGCGACATCCGGCATCCGACCGTCGAAGCCGCGATGGCGCGCGTGCTCGCGGCGGGCCGGCAAGCGGGCGTCGCGGTCGGCATCTACGCGGCCGATACGGCCGCGGCGCGGCAATACCGCGACGCCGGCTACCGGGTCATTTCGCTGTCCGCCGACGTCAGCTGGCTGCTGCGCGCGACGCGGCAGGCATTGCAGGAGGTGCGGTCATGAACGCAAGCGCCGGCGCGTGCCGCCGCACCTGTGCGCGCGCGCTGCGGGCGGGCGGCGCGGCGCTCGGCCTGTGGGCCGTCTGCGGCGCTGCGTTCGCGCAGGGCGCGCGAGCGCAGCCGGAGCCGGCGCGCGAGACGGAGTCCGCGATCGCCGATTACAACGCGGGCAATTTCCGGGCGGCGCTCGTGCAGTTTCACGATGCGGCCGAGCGCGGCAACCGTCTCGCGCAGTTCAATTACGCGATGATGCTGATCACGGGCGAGGGCGTGACTGCGAACGTCGAAGAGGGGCTGCGCTGGCTGAGGCGCGCGGCCGACGCGAACATGTCGCACGCGCAGTACGTGTACGGCCGGATGCTGGATGACGGCGATTTCGTCGCGCGCAATCCGGCTGAGGCGCACCGCTGGTTCCTGAAGGCGGCGAAGCAGGGCCACGTGCAGGCCGAGCTGTCGCTTGCCAACCAGTTCCTCGACGGACGCGGCACGCCGCGCGACAACCGCCAGGCGTTCGTCTGGTACAAGCAGGCCGCCGACGCGGGCGATCCGACCGCGCAGTACGTGACCGCGTCGTTCTACGAGCGCGGCGGCGACGGCGTCGAGCAGAACCTGAACATCGCGCGCGCGTACTACGCGGCGGCCGCCGCGCAGGGCGACGAGACCGCGGGACTCAAATTCAAGGAGCTCAGCGAACGCGTGAAGGCGCAGGGCCCGGCGAGCGGCGGCGGTGCCGGCGCGGCGCCGCCGCAATGACAAAGCGGCGCATGATGCGCCGCCGCAATGATGAAGCGGCGCATCATGCGCCGCTTCGAGTTGATTTTCCGCGCGGGTCAGGTCTTCATCAGCCGCCTTTGCCGGCCGACGCTCATGATCATCCCGATCGCGATGCCGAGCGTCGTGAGCGCGGTGCCGCCGTAGCTCATGAACGGCAGCGGCACGCCGACGACGGGCAGCACGCCGCTCACCATCCCGATGTTGACGAACGCATAGACGAAGAACGCCAGCGTGAGCGACCCGGCGAGCAGCCGGCCGAATTGCGTCGCGCCCTGCGCGGCGATGTACAGCCCGCGCGCGATCAGCGCCATGTACAGCGTGAGCAGCACGAGGCCGCCGGCGAGGCCCCATTCCTCGGAGAACACCGCGAAGATGAAGTCGGTGTGCTTTTCCGGAATGAATTCGAGGTGCGCCTGCGTGCCCTTCAGGTAGCCCTTGCCGAGCGCGCCGCCCGAGCCGATCGCGATCACCGCCTGGATCGTGTGGAAGCCCTTGCCGAGCGGGTCGGACGTCGGGTCGAGCAGCGTGCAGACGCGGTGCTTCTGGTAGTCGTGCATCAGCGGCCACTGCACTTCCGGCTGGCAGATCCGCTCCTCGAACACCGCGATCGAGCCGACCGCGATCACGCCGGCGACCAGCACCGGCACGATCAGCTTGAACGACAGGCCCGCGAGATAGATCACGAAGAAGCCTGCCGCGAACACGAGCAGGCCGGTGCCGAGGTCCGGCTGCTTCGCGATCAGCCCGACCGGCACCAGCAGGATGCCGAACGCGGCGATGAAGTCGTACCAGCGCACGCCGCCTTCGCGCCGCTGGTAGTACCACGCGAGCATCAGCGGCGTCGCGATCTTCAGGATCTCGGACGGCTGGATCACGACGCCGACGTTCAGCCAGCGCTTCGCGCCCTTCTTGGTCATCCCGAACAGCGCGACCGCGATCAATAGCGCGACGCCGAACGAATACAGCGGGACCGCGAAGCGCATCAGCGTCGTCGGCGGGATGTTGGCGATCACCCACATCAGCACGAACGTCAGCAGGATGTTGCGCAACTGGTCCTCGACCCGGCCCGGCACGTCGATGCTCGCGCTGTACAGCGTGACGATGCCGACGCACAGCAGCAGGAACACGATGAGGGCGAGCGGGCGGTCGAAGCCCGCGAACATCTGCTTGATCTTGTCGAGCCAGGCGCGCTTGTCGAATTGCATGCCTTTCTCCGTCAATGAGCGGTGCCCGCGTCCGCCGCCTTCGCGGGGGACGCTGCACGGTTGTCGTTGCGTGGCGCGGCGGCGAGCGGCTGCGCTTCGCCGGCCGGCTTGTGCGGCCGATGCGGCATGCGCCGGAACGGCGGCATGCTCGCGGCGGCCGGCGCCGCGGCGCTTGCCAGGACGGGCGCGGCAACCTCGGCGGCGTTCGCACCCGATGCGGGATTCGCGCCCGGCGCCGATGCGCCCGACGCCGCTTCCGCCGCGCTGGCCGCGCCCGGCACGACCGGCTGCGGCAGCATCTTGAAGCCGGCCGCGATGGTGACGGCTTTCGACGCGTCGCCGATCACCGGCGCGTTGATCGGCTCGGTCGCCGAGGCCGCGGCGGCCACCGCGGCCGCCTCGTTCTCCGGTTTCTGGCGCTCGACGAGGTAGAAGTCGAGCACGCGGCGCGCGATCGGGCCCGCGGACTGCGCGCCCCAGCCGCCGTTCTCGACGATCAGCGCGAGCGCGATCTGCGGATGGTCGACCGGCGCGTAGGCGATGAACAGCGCGTGATCGCGCAGGTGCTCGGCGAGCAGGTGGCCCTTGTAGTTGCCGCCCTGCAGCGAGAACACCTGCGCGGTGCCGGTCTTGCCGGCGGCGAGGTACGGTGCGCCGCGGAACACCTTGTACGCGGTGCCGGACGGGTTCTCGATCACGTTCTCCATCCCGCGCTTCACGACGTCGATGTCCGACTGCTTGAGCGGGATCGTGTCGCTTTCCTTCGGCACGGTCAGGTGGCGCCCGCGCGAGATCGGATCCTCGACTTCCTTCACGAGGTGCGGCTTCATCACCACGCCGTCGTTGGCGAGCGTCGCGGTCGCGTGCGCGAGCTGCAGGATCGTGAACGAGTTGTAGCCCTGGCCGATCCCGAGGCTGATCGTCTCGCCGTCGAACCATTTCTGCTGCGCGGCCTTCTTGAAGGTCTTGCGCTTCCAGTCCGGCGACGGCAGGATCCCGCGCGCCTCGCCCTGGATGTCGATGCCGGTGATCTGGCCGAAGCCGAACGGCTTCATGAAGTTCGCGATCGCGTTCACGCCGAGGTCGCGGGCGAGCATGTAGAAGTAGGTGTCGTTCGACACCATGATCGCCTTGTTCATGTCGACGAAACCCTGGCCCGCGCGTACGTCGTTGCGGAACGTATGGCCGCCGAACGTGAAGTAGCCGGGATCCTGGATGCCCCAGCTCGGCGTGCGCTTGCCGAGCGTCAGGCCCGCGAGCGCCATGAACGGCTTGTAGGTCGAGCCCGGCGGGTAGGTGCCGTGCAGCGGCCGGTTCAGCAGCGGCTTGTCGGGCGAGTTGTTCAGCTCGTCCCAGGTCTGCTGGTCGATCCCGTCGACGAACGAGTTCGGGTCGAAGCTCGGCGACGACACGAACGCGAGCACGTCGCCCGTCTTCGGCTCGATCGCGACGAGCGCGCCGCGCTTGCCGGCGAACGCCTGCTCGGCGACCTGCTGCAGCCCGATGTCGAGCGACAGCACGAGGTTGTTGCCGGGCGTCGCCTGCGTGCGCGACAGCGTGCGCACCGGCCGGCCGCCCGCCGTCACCTCGACTTCCTCGAAGCCGGTCAGGCCGTGCAGCTCGGTCTCGTAGCTCTGCTCGACGCCGATCTTGCCGACGTAGTCGGTGCCCTTGTAGTTGTTCGCGTCGCGGCGCGGATCGTAGTGCTCCGGGTCGCTGTCGTTGTCGTCGCTCATCGCGTCGATCTTGTCCTGGTCGCGCTTCGAGATGCGGCCGATGTAGCCGATCACGTGCGCGGCCGTCGTGCCGAGCGGGTACTGGCGGAACAGCCGCGCGCGCACGTCGACGCCGGGGAAGAGGAAGCGCTGCGCGGTGAAGCGCGCGACTTCGTCGTCGGTGAGCCGGGTGCGGATCGGCAGGCTTTCGAAGTTCTTCGAGTCTTCCTGCAGCTTCTTGAAGCGGCGGCGGTCGCGCGCGTCGATCTGGACGATCGTCGCGAGCTTGTCGATCGTGTTCTCGAGCGTGTCGGTGAGCTTCGACGGCGTGATTTCGAGCGTGTACGCGGAGTAGTTCTTCGCGAGCACGACGCCGTTGCGGTCGGTGATGATGCCGCGGTTCGGCACGATCGGCGCGACCGAGATGCGGTTTTCCTCGGCCTGCAGCGCGTACTTGCCGTGCTGCCAGAGCTGCAGGTAGAAGAAGCGGCTCGCGAGCAGCCCGAAGCAGACGAACACGAACACGCCCGCCGCCGCGACGCGCAGGCGGAACCTCGAGAGCTGCTGTTGGGTGTCGTTGAATTCGGTCATGCGGTCAGGGGCGAGCGGAGCCGCGCGCGAAAGTCCGGCGGGCGAAAGGGCGGCGGGGGTTCAAGGCAGGTCCTGGAGGCGCGGGCGCGCTCAGATGGGGCGCGTATCGTCCGGATCGACCGGGCGGCGCTGCGGCATCAGCAGCAGGTGGCTCGCGACCGGCCACAGCGCGGCCTCGACGAAACCGTCGACCAGGTAGCGCCAGCCCGGGAACGCGGCGCCCATCAGCAGGCGGATCACGAACGGCACGAGCTGCGCGACGACGAGCAGCGGCGTGACGTACAGCACCTGCACGCCGATCGGCATCCACAGCACGCGGCGGTGGAGCGTGATCGCGCCGTACGACAGCAGCGTGTAGGCGAGCGCATGCTCGCCGAGCAGCCCCGCTTCGTGCACGTCCATCAGGATGCCGAGCGCGAATGCGACGCCCATCCCGACCTTGCGCGGCTGGTGGATGTTCCAGAACAGCAGCACGAGCGCGACGAAGTCGGGCACGCCGGGCAGGTGGCCCCACGGCATCAGGTTCAGCAGGAACGCGGCGGCGAGGCTGAAGACGATGAAGTACGGGTTGACCGGCTGCAGGATGTATTGCGGACGATTCATCGCTGGGCTCCTGATTGCCCGGCGGCGGGCTTCGCGGGGGCGGCGGGCCTGGCCGTTGCGGCTGGTGCCGCAGGGGCGGCGAGCGCAGCCGGCGCGCCGGGCTGGGCCGCGGCGCCGGCCGCCGGCTTCGCGCCCGTGTCGGCCGCCTTGTCACCCTTTTCGCCCTTGGCGGCGCCCTTCGCGGCCTTCTTGCCGCCCTTCGCGTTCTTGTCGGCCGACTCCGGCTCGGCCGGGCGCGGCGGAATGGCGTTCTGGTAGTGCAGCACCAGCATCTGGCGCGCGCCGCGCACAGCAGCGACCGGCGCGCAGGTCACGCGCGCGAACGCGGTGTCGGCGAGCTTGTCGACGCGCACGACTTTCGCGACCGGCAGGCCGGGCGGATAGACACCGTCGAGGCCGCTCGTGACGAGCTCGTCGCCGGCGACGACGTCGGCGCTCGTCGGCACGAAGCGCAGGTCGAGCGAATCGCCGCGCGGGGTGCCGTAGATCACGCTGCGCAGGCCGGTGCGCAGCACCTGGACCGGAATCGCGAGATCGCGGTCGGTGATCAGCGTGACTTCGGCCTGCAGCGGGAACACGCGGGTGACCTGGCCGACCACGCCGTCCTCGCTGACGACGGGCGCGCCGCCCTGGATGCCTTGCTGCATGCCCTGCCCGATCACGATCTTCTGCGTGAACGGGTCGGCGGTGTCGTACTGGATCTCGACCGGCGTCGACTGCGTCGCGATGTGCTGGCGCAGCTCGAGCACCGCGCGCAGATGCGCGTTTTCCTGCGTGAGCACGGCGGCCTGGTTGGCCTGCGTCGACAGCTGCAGGTTGCGGGCGCGCAACTGGTCGTTCTCGTGGCGCAGCGTCGCGCCGGTGGTCGCGATTTCGGCCGCGCCCATGAACAGGTCGCGCGGCACGAGCGCCACGCGCTGCAGCGGATACAGCACGGTGCCGAGCACCCCGCGGACGATTTCGAGCGTGTTGAAGCGCGCGTCCGACACGAGGAGCGCGATGGCGACCGTGACGAAGAAAATGAGCCGCGCGAGGGCGGGCGGACCTTGCTTGAAGAGGGGCGGCGGACTGTATTCCATGGTCGGCGCCGGGCGCGAATGATCGGTTAAATGATGCTCAGACGCGCAAACGGCGCGGCGGTTCGTTCTGAACGAGCGAGCCGGCCACGCCGCGGTTGCGTCATGTCAGGAAGACTGCCTAGACGATCACTCGTACGAGAAGATGCTGCCCAGCTTGTCCATGCGCTCGAGCGCCATGCCCGAGCCGCGCACCACGCAGGTGAGCGGATCTTCGGCGACGAGCACCGGCAGGCCGGTCTCTTCCGCGAGCAGGCGGTCGAGGTCGCGCAGCAGCGCGCCGCCGCCCGTCAGCATCATCCCGCGTTCGGCGATGTCCGCGCCGAGTTCCGGCGGGGTCTGCTCGAGCGCGATCTTCACCGACGACACGATCTGGTTCAGCGGATCGGTGAGCGCCTCGAGGATTTCGTTGCTGGAGATCGTGAAGCTGCGCGGGATGCCTTCCGACAGGTTGCGGCCCTTCACTTCCATTTCCTTGACTTCGGAGCCCGGGAACGCGGAGCCGATTTCCTTCTTGATCGCCTCGGCCGTCTGCTCGCCGATCAGCATCCCGTAGTTGCGGCGGATGTAGTTGACGATCGCCTCGTCGAACTTGTCGCCGCCGACGCGCACCGAGCCCTTGTAGACGATGCCGCCGAGCGAGATCACGCCCACTTCGGTCGTGCCGCCGCCGATGTCGACGACCATCGAGCCCGTCGCTTCCGACACCGGCAAGCCGGCGCCGATCGCGGCCGCCATCGGCTCCTCGATCAGGTAGACCTGCGACGCGCCGGCGCCGTGGGCCGCTTCCTTGATCGCGCGGCGCTCGACCTGGGTCGAGCCGCACGGCACGCAGATGATGATGCGCGGCGACGGCGAGAACATGCGCGACTCGTGGGCCGTCTTGATGAACTGCTTGATCATCTGCTCGGTGACCGTGAAGTCGGCGATCACGCCGTCCTTCATCGGGCGGATCGCCTCGATGTTGCCCGGCACCTTGCCGAGCATCTGCTTGGCTTCCTTGCCGACCGCCTGGATCGTCTTCTTGCCGTTGGGGCCGCCTTCCTGGCGGATCGACACGACGGACGGCTCATCGAGCACGATGCCCTTGCCGCGCATGTAGATCAGGGTGTTTGCGGTGCCGAGGTCGATCGCGAGATCGTTGGAGAAGTAGCTGCGCAAAAAACCGAACATTCTTCTTCAGAATCCTGTTTCGCTCTGGGCCAGCCCTGCGATGCGAGTGCTCGGGGCGGCAGCGGAAAAAATAACAGCCTCGGATCGTGGCGGAAGCGGCCGCCGCGGCGCTCGAAGCTGCGAGTGAAATCTACCGGGGGTCGCACGAAGCACGCACGGCTTGCCGACAAGGGGCTCAGCGGTACGGGAAAAGGCTGCCGGGTTTGGGTCGAACGCGTAATGATACCTTATAATTTCGCGGTATTTGAATCGAAACGGACGGTATTTTTCCCGCTTCGTACCCGATTTTTGAGGGTGGGATCGCACCCTCCAACCCCCGCCGCAGCGCCGCTGTTCGCGCGCTGCGCCGCCTTGTTTTCCGGTGATTGCATGGCTCTGACCCTGACCGACGTGAAACGCATCGCGCACCTTGCGCGCCTCGAAATGGCCGACGCCGACGCCGAGCATACGCTCGGCCAGCTCAATGAATTCTTCGGCCTCGTCGAGCAGATGCAGGCGGTCGACACCGCCGGCATCGCACCGCTCGCCCACCCGATCGAACAGATCCAGGAAGTCGCGCAGCGCCTGCGCGACGACGCCGTCACGGAAACGGTGAACCGCGACGACAACCAGCGTCCGGCGCCGGCCGTGCAGGACGGCCTGTACCTCGTGCCGAAGGTGATCGAGTAAGCGTTCGATGACAAGCGTGCGCGCCGCTTCACGCCGCACGCGCCCCAGAATTCCCAGGAAAACCACTCAATGCACGCAAAAAGCCTGACCGAACTGCGCGCCGCGCTCGCCGCCAAGGAATGCTCGGCCGTCGAGCTGGCGCAGCACTATCTGAAACGGATCGACGCCGCGCAGGACCTGAACGCGTTCGTCCATGTCGACGCCGATCTGACCCTCGCGCAGGCGAAGGCCGCCGACGCCGAGCTCGCGCGCGGCGCGGCCGGCCCGCTCGCCGGCCTGCCGATCGCCCACAAGGACGTGTTCGTCACGCGCGGCTGGCGCTCGACCGCCGGCTCGAAGATGCTCGCGAACTACGCGAGCCCGTTCGACGCGACCGTCGTCGCCCGCCTGTCGGCGGCCGGCATGGTCACGCTCGGCAAGACCAACATGGACGAGTTCGCGATGGGCTCGTCGAACGAGAACTCCGCGTTCGGCCCCGTGAAGAACCCGTGGGACACGAAGGCCGTGCCGGGCGGCAGCTCGGGCGGCAGCTCGGCCGCCGTCGCCGCGCGCCTCGCGCCGGCCGCGACCGGCACCGACACGGGCGGCTCGATCCGCCAGCCGGCGTCGTTCGCCGGCGTGACCGGCATCAAGCCGACCTACGGCCGCGTGTCGCGCTACGGAATGATCGCGTTCGCGTCGTCGCTCGACCAGGGCGGCCCGATGGCGCAGAGCGCCGCCGACTGCGCGCTGCTGCTCAACGCGATGGCGGGCTTCGACGAGCGCGACTCGACGAGCCTCGAGCGCGCCGACGAGGATTTCACGCGCCACCTCGGCCAGCCGTGGGCGCCGGGCAACGACGCGGGCAAGCCGCTCGCGGGCCTGCGCATCGGCCTGCCGAACGAATACTTCGGCGACGGCCTCGCCGCCGACGTGCGCGCGGCGGTCGACGCGGCGCTCAAGGCTTATGAAGCGCTCGGCGCGACGCTCGTGCCGGTGTCGCTGCCGAAGACCGAGCTGTCGATCCCCGTTTACTACGTGATCGCGCCGGCCGAGGCGTCGTCGAACCTGTCGCGCTTCGACGGCGTGCGCTACGGCCACCGCGCCGCCGAATACGGCGACCTGCTCGACATGTACAAGAAATCGCGCGCCGAGGGCTTCGGCCCCGAAGTGAAGCGCCGCATCCTGATCGGCACCTACGTGCTGTCGCACGGCTACTACGACGCGTACTACCTGCAGGCGCAGAAGATCCGCCGCATCATCGCGCAGGATTTCCAGGAAGCGTTCAAGTCCTGCGACGTGATCATGGGCCCGGCGTCGCCGACGGTCGCCTGGGACATCGGCGCGAAGGGCGACGATCCGGTGCAGATGTATCTCGCGGATATCTATACGCTGTCGGTGAGCCTCGCGGGCCTGCCCGGCATGAGCGTGCCGTGCGGATTCGGCGCGGGCGCGAATGCGAAGCGCCCGGTCGGCCTGCAGATCATCGGCAACTATTTCAACGAAGCCCGGATGCTGCAGGTCGCCGACGCGTTCCAGCGCGCGACCGACTGGCACAAGCAAGTTCCGGCGGGGGTGTAAGCAATGACTCAGTGGGAAGTCGTCATCGGTCTCGAGACGCACGCGCAGCTGTCGACCGTCTCGAAGATTTTCTCCGGCGCGCCGACGCAGTTCGGCGCGGAACCGAACACGCAGGCGTGCCCGGTCGACCTGGCCTTGCCGGGCGTGCTGCCGGTGCTGAACCGCGGCGCGGTCGAGCGGGCGATCCGCTTCGGCCTCGCGATCGGCTCGACCATCGCGCCGCGCAGCATCTTCGCGCGCAAGAACTACTTCTACCCGGATCTGCCGAAGGGCTATCAGATCAGCCAGTACGAGATTCCGGTCGTGCAGGGCGGCCAGATCACGATCCAGGTGCCCGCCAACGAAAAGGCCGGCAAGGAAGCGTATTCGAAGACGATCAACCTGACCCGCGCGCATCTGGAAGAAGATGCGGGCAAGTCGCTGCATGAAGACTTCGCGGGGATGACGGGCATCGACCTGAACCGCGCGGGCACGCCGCTGCTCGAGATCGTCACCGAGCCGGAAATGCGCAGCGCGGCCGAGGCGGTCGCCTACGCGAAGGCGCTGCACGGTCTCGTCGTGTGGCTCGGCATCTGCGACGGCAACATGCAGGAAGGCTCGTTCCGCTGCGACGCGAACGTGTCGGTGCGTCCGGTCGGCCAGGAGAAATTCGGCACGCGCGCCGAGATCAAGAACCTGAACTCGTTCCGCTTCCTCGAGGAGGCGATCAACTATGAAGTGCGCCGCCAGATCGAGCTGATCGAGGACGGCGGCGAAGTCGTGCAGGAAACCCGCCTGTACGACCCGGACAAGCGCGAGACGCGCTCGATGCGCAGCAAGGAAGACGCGCACGACTACCGCTACTTCCCCGATCCGGACCTGATGCCGCTCGTGATCGGCGCGGACTGGGTCGAGCGCGTGAAGGCCGGCATGCCCGAGCTGCCGGCCGCGATGCAGCAGCGCTTCGTCGAGCAGTACGGCGTGTCCGCGTATGACGCGGGCGTGCTGACGTCGAGCAAGGCGATGGCCGCGTACTTCGAGGCGGTGGTCGCGAAGGCGGGCGCGGCGAACGCGAAGATCGCCGCGAACTGGCTGATGGGCGACGTGTCGTCGCAGCTGAATCGCGACGGCATCGAGATCGACGCGATCCCCGTGTCGGCCGCGCAGCTCGCGCTCGTGCTGCAGCGGATTGCGGACGGCACGATCTCGAACAAGATCGCGAAGGAAATCTTTGCGATGATCTGGGACGAGAAGGCGACCGACGAAGGCGCCGCCGACCGCATCATCGACGCGAAGGGCCTGAAGCAGATCTCCGACACCGGCGCGCTCGAGGCGATCATCGACGACGTGCTCGCGGCGAACGCGAAGTCGGTCGAGGAATTCCGCGCCGGCAAGGAAAAGGCGTTCAACGCGCTGATCGGCCAGGCAATGAAGGCGACGAAGGGCAAGGCGAACCCGCAGCAGGTCAACGAACTGCTGAAGAAGAAGCTCGGGTAAGCGGCGCACGCGCCTGAATCGCGCTTGACCACGGGCCGCCGCCGAACCTGTTCGGGGCGGCCCGTTGCAACTGGTGCGCACGCGGCGTGCGCGCCGTCACACGGAGGAACGCATGGCGAAACAACCGTCGCTCGACGATTACCGGGTGCCGTACCACACGCGCGAGAAGGACGCGGCAGCGTTCTCGCTCGGCGCATACGATCCGTCCGCGAAGCCGTTCTCGTCGGGCGCGAAGGAAGCCGACCGCGAGCGGCTGTCGTCGATCTCGATGGAGCTCGACGTGCAGCAGGAGCGGCTGCACACGCAGCAGAAGAAGCGCGTGCTGCTCGTGCTGCAGGGGATGGACACGAGCGGCAAGGACGGCACCGTGCGCGCGGTGTTCCGCGAGGTCGACCCGCTCGGCCTGCGCGTCGTGCCGTTCAAGGCGCCGACGCCGATCGAGGCCGCGCATGACTTCCTGTGGCGCGTGCATGCGCAGGTGCCGGCGGCCGGCGAGCTCGCGATCTTCAACCGCAGCCACTACGAGGACGTGCTCGTGCCGCGCGTGCTGGGCGCGATCGACGAGAAGGAGTGCGAGCGCCGCTACCGGCAGATCCGCGACTTCGAGACGATGCTCGTCGAAAACGGCACGACGGTCGTCAAGTGCTTCCTGCACATCTCGAAGGACGAGCAGCGCGACCGGCTGCAGGCGCGCATCGACGACCCGGTCAAGCACTGGAAATTCGACATCTCGGATCTCGACGCGCGCAAGCACTGGGAGGCGTACCAGGACGCGTACCGCGACGCGCTCGCCGCGACGTCGGCCGAGCATGCGCCGTGGTACGTGATTCCGGCGAACTCGAAGACGCACCGCAACGTGATGATCGCCGAGCTGCTGCTGCGCACGCTGACCGACATGAAGCTGGAATTCCCGCCGGCCAAGCCCGAGCTGGAAGGCGTGAAGATCCGGTAAGCAGGCGTTACGATACGAACGAATATTGAACGGAAACCCGACATGATGCGAGTGATTACCGCCAACCTGAACGGCATCCGCTCCGCCGCGAAGAAAGGCTTCTTCGAATGGCTCGGCGAGCAGAACGCCGATTGCGTGTGCGTGCAGGAGATCAAGGTGTCGGCCGACGACCTGCCGGCCGAATTCGTCGAGCCGCACGGCCTCAGGAGCTACTTCCACCACGCCGAGAAGAAGGGCTACAGCGGCGCGGGGCTGTACAGCCGCCGCGAGCCCGATGACGTGATCATCGGCTTCGGCAGCAGCGAATTCGATTCCGAGGGGCGCTACGTCGAGGCCCGCTACGGCAAGCTGTCGGTCGTGTCGGTGTACGTGCCGTCCGGCTCGAGCGGCGACGAGCGCCAGCAGGCGAAGTACCGCTTCATGGACGAGTTCATGCCGCACCTCGCCGAGCTGAAGAAGAAGCGCGAAGTGATCCTGTGCGGCGACGTGAACATCGTCCACAAGGAAATCGACATCAAGAACTGGAAGAGCAACCAGAAGAATTCCGGCTGCCTGCCGGAAGAGCGCGCGTGGCTCTCGCGGCTGTTCGACGACGTCGGCTACGTGGACGTGTTCCGCGCGCTCGATCCGCGTCCCGAGCAGTACACGTGGTGGAGCAACCGCGGCCAGGCGTATGCGAAGAACGTCGGGTGGCGGATCGATTACCAGATCGCGACGCCGGGCGTGGCCGGCACCGCGAAACGCACGTCGATCTTCAAGGACATCAAGTTCAGCGATCATGCGCCGCTGACGGTGGATTACGACTACAAGAAGTGATGCGCGCCGTGTGTGGCGCCGGATGCGAAACGGGCTGCGAAATGCAGCCCGTTTTGCTTGCTGCTTACGCCTTGATCGACGCCATATCGATCACGAACCGATATTTCACGTCGCTCTTCAGCATCCGCTCGTAAGCCGCATTGATCTGCTGCATCGGAATCGTCTCGATGTCCGACGTGATCCCGTGCTCCGCGCAGAAATCGAGCATTTCCTGCGTTTCCGCGATCCCGCCGATCAGCGAGCCGGCCAGACGCCGCCGCTTGAAGATCAGGTTGAACACCTGCGGCGACGGGTGGTCGTGCTCGGGCGCGCCGACCAGCGTCATCGTGCCGTCGCGCTTCAGCAGGTGCAGGAACGGGTTCAGGTCGTGCTGCGCGGCGACCGTGTTCAGGATGAAGTCGAAGCTGTTCAGGTGCGCGCTCATCTGCGCTTCGTCCTTCGAGATCACCACTTCGTGCGCGCCGAGCCGCTTGCCGTCCTCGACCTTCGACGGCGACGTCGTGAACAGCACGACCTGCGCGCCCATCGCGCGCGCGAGCTTCACGCCCATATGGCCGAGGCCGCCCAGGCCGACGATGCCGACCTTCTTGCCCGGGCCGACGTTCCACTGGCGCAGCGGCGAATACGTGGTGATCCCCGCGCACAGGAGCGGCGCCGCGCCGGCCGGGTCGAGCGTGTCCGGCACGCGCAGCACGAACGCCTCGTCGACGACGATCTGCGTCGAATAGCCGCCGTACGTCACGTCGCCGCTCACGCGGTCGCGGCCGTTGTAGGTGCCGACGAAGCCGTTCTCGCAATACTGCTCGAGCCCTTCCGCGCAGCTCGGGCACGTCCGGCACGAATCGACGAGACAGCCGACGCCGACCAGCTCGCCGACCTTGAAGCGCGACACCTGCGGGCCGGTCGCGCTCACGCGGCCGACGATTTCGTGGCCCGGCACGACCGGGTAGATCGTGTTGCGCCATTCGTTGCGCGCCTGATGGAGATCCGAGTGGCAGACGCCGCAATAAAGAATCTCGATCTGCACGTCGAGATCGCGCAGCGCGCGCGGCTGGAATTCGAACGGGGCAAGCGGCGACTGGGCGTCGGTCGCGGCAAAGGCATAGGTTGTGCTCATGCGGGGCTCCTTGTTCGGCAAAAGTCACTGCCGTCGCGCCATGTGGCGGCGCGGCGAGACAGGACGCCATCGTACGGAGCGCGGCGTCGCCGTGAAATACCTGAAGGTCTCGAAGATTTGCCTATTTCTCTCGAAGTGCGGCCAACACCCCGCTAAAACAGCGTCAAGGTGCTACATTGCAAGCCTGTTTCTCTTGCCGTCCAGGATTGCGCCGATGAGCTTCCAGCCCCTTTTTGCCGATGCCGGCGACCGTGTGCAGCGCCGCATGATCGACCTGCTCGCGCGTCTCGCGCCGAACGAGGGCTTTACGCAGGCGGATATGGAAGGCGTGCGCTTCATCCGCGCGAACCGGACGGTGCCGCGCATGCCGGTGCTGTACGAGCCGAGCATCGTCGTCGTCTGCCAGGGGCGCAAGCACGGTTATCTCGGCGATCAGTCATTCATCTACGACGCGCAGCAATATCTGGTGCTGTCGGTGCCGCTGCCGTTCGAATGCGAGACGTTCGCGAGCGAGGACGAGCCGTTTCTCGCGATCTCGATCCGCGTCGATCTCGCGGTGATCGCGGAACTCGCGATCCTGCTCGACGAAACCCGCGGCGTTGCCGTCAGCGAGCCGCGCGGCGTGTATTCGACCCCGCTCGACGCGCCGCTCGCGGACGCGGTGCTGCGCCTGCTCGAAGCGCTCGCGTCGCCGCACGACACGCGCGTGCTCGGGCCGTCGATCATGCGCGAGATCGCCTATCGCGTGCTGACCGGCGCGCAGGGCGACGCGATTCGCGCGGCGCTCGTCCAGCAGCATCAGTTCGGCCGCATCGCGAAGGCGCTGCGCCGCATTCACGCGGACCTGACCGGCGACCTCGATGTCGACACGCTCGCGCGCGAAGCCGGCATGAGCGTCGCGGTGTTCCATGCGCAGTTCAAGAGCGTCACCGCGACGTCGCCGATGCAGTACGTGAAGACGACGCGCCTGCATCAGGCGCGGCTGATGATGGTGCAGGACGGCGTCGGTGCGGGCGCGGCGGCGGCGCGGGTCGGCTATGCGAGCGCGTCGCAGTTCAGCCGCGAGTTCAAGCGATTGTTCGGGCGCAGCCCCGGCGACGAGGTGCGCTGGATGCGCGAGGCGGACAGCCGCACGATCGGCGGCGGGGCGGTCATCGACTACTGGACGGACGAGCGAGAGGCCGGTGCGTAAAGCGGCAGGCGAGATCGGGCCGGCGGGTGTCGGCGAGCGGCGCACGCCGCGCCATCCGCTCAGCGCCGCGAGACCTTGCGCCGCTGCGCGCTGATTCCCGCGTAGTCGGGCAGCGCGTCGACGCGTTTGGCCGTAGCCTTTGCGTAAAGCGGCAGCAGGTCCGGCAGGCGATTCAGCAGGTCCTGGCGGCGCGCGGCGTCGTACGGGTGCGTGTAGATGAAGCCCGATTCCCTGTTCGCGCGCGTCGCGGCGGCGAGCTTGTCCCACAGCGTGATGGCGGCGCGCGGGTCGAAGCCGGCGCGGGCGGCGATGTCGCCGCCGATCACGTCGGCCTCGGTTTCGTCGGTCGGGTCGTAGCGCAGCGTCTGCAGGCGCGCGTCGAGGTTCAGCGGCTGCGGCAGCGGATCGCCGACGCCGAACAGCGGCGGCAGCGCCGCCGCGCGCAGCGACGTCTGCGACGCATCGCTGAAGCTGCTGCGCGCGTGTTCGCGCAGTGCATGCGCAATGCCGTGCGCGAGCAGCACGCCGAGCTCGTCGTCGTTCAGGCGGACACGGTCCAGCATCCCGCCATAGACGAGGATCTTGCCGCCGGGCAGGCACGACACGCGGATGTCGCGCGAGCGGATCGCGTTGACGTCCCACGCCCACGTCTTGACCCGGTCGTTCCATTTCACCGAATACGGCATGAGCTTCGCGACGATCGCACGCAGGCGCTTCACGCGCGGCTGGTTCGCGGGGAGCAGGCGGTTGTTTTGCGCCGCCGCCTGCACGATCTGCGCGTATTCGTTCGCGGTCAACTGCTCGAGGAGCGGCGACGGAATCAGCGTGCGGAACGCCACCGCATTGCCGAAGCGGACCTGCTGCGGCGTCGGCGTGTAGGCTTTCGCGGACGCGGCGGCGCCCGTCGGCTGCGCCGGCTCGGCGGTCGCGGACGGGTTGGACGACGGCGCGGGCGTGGCCGACGTCGCCGAGCCGGGCGCCGCCGCGGAACCCGCGGAACCGGTGTCGCCTGCTTGTGCGGCGCCTGCGCCGAGCGCCGCGATGCCGACGCTCAGCGATGCGGCCAGGTGCGCGATGCGGCGCAGGCGGTCACTGCGCACGGGTCGCCTCGCCATTGCGCGCATCGCCGCGCCACGGCGCGATCTTGAACAGCAGCATCATGCCGGGGATCGCGAGCACGGTGCACAGCAGGAAGTAGTCGAACCAGCCGGTCTTCGCGACGATGAAGCCGCTTGCCGCGGACGCGAGCGTGCGCGGCACCGACGCGAGGCTCGTGAACAGCGCGAACTGCGTCGCGGTGTAGCGGGGGTCGGTCGCGCTCGCGATGTATGCGACGAAGGCGGCCATCGTCAGGCCGGTCGTGAAGGTTTCAAAGCCGTAGACGAGCGCGAGCGCCACCGTCATCGGGCTGAGCTGCGGCGTGACCCCGATGCCGACGACCGACAGCACCGACGCGATCGCGTGGCTCGCGGCGACCGTGAAGTCGTAGAGCATCGCGAGCACCGCCGAGCCGGGGCCGACCTGCGCGAGCCACGCGAAGCCGAGCGTCGACACCATCTGCAGCGCGCCGAAGATCCACAGCCCGCGGCCGATGCCGATCTTCACGAGCCAGACGCCGCCGATAATCCCGCCGGCGACGCTCGCGACGAGCGCGGTGGTCTTCGCGACGATGCCGATTTCCGTGCGCGAGAAGCCGATGTCGAGGAAGAACGACGTCGACAGCGTCGTCGCCATCGTGTCGCCGATCTTGAACAGGAAGATGAACGCGATCACGAGCAGCGCGCCGGCCCAGCCGTCGCGCTGGATGAATTCGCGGAACGGCAGCACGATCGCGTCGCGCAGGTTGCGCGGCGGCGCGCCGGCCACTTCCGGCTCGCGCACGAGCAGCGTCATCACGATGCCCGGCAGCATGAATGCGCCGGTGATCGCGAACACGACGTCCCACGGCAGGTGATCGGACAGGATCAGCGCCAGCGAGCCGGGGATCAGCGCGGCGAGCTTGTACGCGTTCACGTGCACCGCGTTGCCGAGGCCCTGCTCGGTGTCGCGCAGCAACTCGCGGCGATACGCGTCGATCACGATGTCCGCGCTCGCGCCAAAGAACGCGACGAGCGTGGTGAGCGCGGCGACCGTCCAGATCGAGTCGCGCGGCGACACGAAGCCGAGCGCGGCGATCGCGCCCGCGACGAGCAACTGCGTGAGCAGCATCCAGCCGCGCCGGCGCCCGGGCCGCCAGCCGGGCAGGCGCGGGAGGTAGCGGTCCATCAGCGGCGCCCACAGGAACTTCCACGTATACGGAAACTGGATCAGCGCGAACAGGCCGATTTCCTTCAGGTTCACGCCTTCCGAGCGCAGCCATGCCTGCACGAGGTAGACGAGCGTGAAGAGGGGCAGACCCGACGTGAAACCGAGAAACACGCAGATCAGCATGTGCGTGTTCAGGAAGGCTCGCCAGCCGGGGTGATCCTCGTGAGCGGTGAGTGCGGGCGCCTCGTGTGGCGTTTTCGACATGGAATGGAACTGGGTAGCGTTGACGTTATGGCGGCGGCAGCGCGCGGGAGCGGCCCGCGCGGCGCGGCCTGACGGCCGTGCCTTGACTGGCCGTGCCGCCTGTCAACGGCGCTCCGGCTCAGCTGCGCTTGACGCGGTAGACAGCAAGACTACCACGCCAGTTCGCTCCCCATCGAATCGGCTGCCCTTCGTGCAGCACGACGCGGTCGAGGATCGTGACGCCGACCTCGGGCGCGAGCGCCTCGAAATCCTTGATCGTCAGCACCCGGACGTTCGGCGTGTTGTGCCACTGGTAAGGCAGCGACTTCGACACCGGCATCCGGCCGCGCAGCACCGACAGCCGGTGCGCCCAGTAGCCGAAATTCGGGAACGACACGATGCATTCGCGGCCGACGCGCGCGGTCTCGCGCAGGATCGCGGCGGTCTGGTGGATCGTCTGCAGCGTCTGCGACAGGATCGCGATATCGAAGCTGTGATCCTCGAACAGGCGCAGCCCGTCCTCGAGGTTCTGCTGGATCACGTTGATGCCGTTCTTCGCGCTCGCGAGCACGCCCGCGTCGTTCAGCTCGATGCCGTAGCCGGTGACGTCCAGTTCCTCCATCAGCAGCGCCAGCAGCGAGCCGTCGCCGCAGCCGAGATCGAGCACGGTCGAGCGCGGCTCGACCCAGCGGGCGATCGTGCGGAAGTCCGCGCGCGCGGACAGGGAATTCAGCGCTTGCTGGTTCATGTACCCACCTCGTTGGCGATTCGTTCGTAATACGCGCGGATCAGGTTGTGATAGCGCGCGTCGTCGAGCAGGAACGCGTCGTGGCCGTGCGGCGCGTCGATCTCCGCGTAGCTCACGGTGCGCTTGTTGTCGAGCAGCGCCTTCACGATCTCGCGCGAGCGCGCGGGCGCGAAGCGCCAGTCGGTCGAGAAGCTCGCGATCAGGTATTTCGCCTTGGTGTGCGCGAGCGCAGCCGTCAGGTTGCCGTCGAACGCCTTCGCCGGATCGAAGTAGTCGAGCGCGCGCGTGATCAGCAGGTAGGTGTTCGCGTCGAAGTAGTCGGCGAACTTGTCGCCCTGGTAGCGCAGGTACGACTCGACCTCGAACTCGACGTCGAAGCTGAAGTTGTACGCGTCGAGCGCGCCGTCGGCGCGGCGCAGCGCGCGGCCGAATTTCTCGGCCATGTCGTCGTCCGAAAGATACGTGATGTGGCCGATCATCCGCGCGACGCGCAGGCCGCGCTTCGGCTTCACGCCGTGCGCGTAGTAGTCGCCGCCGTGGAAATCCGGGTCGGACAGGATCGCCGAGCGCGCGACCTCGTTGAACGCGATGTTCTGCGCGGACAGCTTCGGCGTCGACGCGATGTCGATGCAGTGCGCGACGCGCTCCGGGTACATCAGGCTCCACGCGAGCGCCTGCATCCCGCCGAGGCTGCCGCCCATCACCGCGGCGAAGCGCTCGATGCCGAACGCGTCGGCGACGCGCGCCTGCGCGTGCACCCAGTCCTCGACGGTGACGACCGGAAAGCGCGCACCGTACGGCTGGCCGGTCGACGGATCGATGCTCATCGGGCCGGTCGAGCCGAAGCACGAGCCGAGGTTGTTCACGCCGATCACGAAGAAGCGGTTGGTGTCGAGCGGCTTGCCCGGCCCCACCATGTTGTCCCACCAGCCGGTGCTGCGCGGGTCGTCCGCGTAGACGCCGGCGACGTGATGCGACGCGTTGAGCGCGTGGCAGACGAGCACCGCGTTCGAGCGCGCGGCGTTGAGCTCGCCGTACGTCTCGACGACGAGCTGATAGTTGCCGATCACGCTGCCGCTTTGCAAGCGCAGCGGTTCGGCGAAGTGCATGGTCTGTGGAGCGACGATGCCGATCGATTCCATTCGTTCCGCCTTATGCCATATGACTGGGCGGCTAAACGGTGTCGGCGAGGCGCGGAGTCGGAGATGCGCGGCTGACGACCTCTTTAGCCGCATTTGTAGTGAACCGCCGGGACGAAGACGAATCAAGGCCCCGGCCGGTTCGCGCGCCCGCAATCGAGTCAGCAAATCGGCGCGCTTCCGACCTGCCGCCAAGGGGCGGCAGGTCGGCAAAGTATAGCGGAATTCGCCGGCCCACGGATTGCGTGGGCCGGCGACGGCCTGCTCGGCTCACCAGCGATACTTCGCCGACAGTTGCCCGCGAACCAGCGCGTAGTCGGACAGATTGCCTTCGACGCCGACACTCGCCGAGACCGAGAAGCGCCGGCTCAACTGGCCCGTCGCGCCGGCCCGGAACGCCGCGCGGTCGCGCGGCACGCTGAACGAGAACGCGTTGCGCTCGAGCGTCAGCGACCGCGAGCTGGGGCCGTGCCACCAGCTCGCCTCGATGAACGGCCGCAGCTCGCGGCCGGACGGCATCGCAGTCACGCCGTGCACGCGCACGCCGACGCGGGTCAGCACGTCGGTCGAGCCCTGCCCGTCGAGGCGGCTGCCCGGTGCGTCGTGCGCGGCCGCGTGATAGTCGGACACGACGAGTTGTGCCTCGGGCTCGACGAAGAACCGCGTATCGCCGCGCTCATAGAACGGAATCGAATAGCCCGTCTCGACCGATCCCGTCACGGTGCGCGAGCGGTACGAATCGCCGGTCAGGCTGCCGCCGACGCTGTTCGCATAGGCGCCGTACATGAACCACGCATCGGCGTACGGGCCGGACAGGATGTCGCGGCTGCCGTACCACGTGCCGTACACGCCGACGTTGTAGCCGGACACGCTGCCGCGCGCGGTCGCGTCCATCGTCCGGCGCTCGAGGGCGTTCCATAGCGGGCGGGTCGACCAGCTCGTCTGGCTGCCGTACATGCCCATCGCGCCGACGCGGACGCTGCCGCCGCGGCCGTCGTCGAAACGGAACAGGTCGGCGCCCGCGTGGATCAGGCGGCCGTTGCCCGACACGCTGCGCGCGCCGCCGGACATCGACGTGAACTGGCCTTCGGCGCGCAGCCAAACGGCGCCGTCGAGCGGACCGGACGCAGAGTCGGCGGTGCGCAGCGTGCGATCCTCGCGCTGATGCAGGCTGTGGATCGCCATCCACGACGCCGCATCCGCATTCGCGAGATAGGCGTCGGGCTCCGGAGCGGTCGCGTGCGCAGGTGGTACGGCTTCGGGTTCGATCGGCGCGGCGGGGGTCACCGGGGCCGGCGGTTGCGATGGTGGCGGCGGTTGCTGCGGCTCGGGTTCCGGCTGCGCTTGGGGCTGCGCCGCGGATACGAGATACCAGTCTTCCGTGCGGCCGCCGTGCCCGCCGCGCGCGAGCATGTAGTCGTAGCCGCCGGCCGACAGCGTGCCGAAACCTTGACGGTAGCCGTCCGACGCCGCGTCGAGCGCGAATGCCGAGGCTGCCGTCGTGCCGCCGTTGCGCGTTTCGACGATCGGATGCCGATCGTCGTTGGCGCGCCGTTGCCGCTGGCGTGCTTGACGATGACGCCCGTGTTGCCCGATGCGTGGCCGCCGTCGATCACGAGCTTGTCGGTGGGCGACGCGTCGTCGCGCAACGTCGTATGGATCAGCAGCTTGCCGTTGTGCGCCGCATAGTCGCCCGTCGCGACGAGCGTACGCGGTGTCGCCAATGCGCGGGCGGTCGGCTCTGCGAACGCGATCGCCGAGTCGTTCAGCGCGACGGAGCCGACCGACGAATCCGCGGTGACGGTCCAGCGGCTGTCCGAGTCGAGCGACAGCGTGCGCACCGCATCGGTCGCGCCGGTCCACGTGGACGCGTTCGACAGCGCGACGTCCGTCAATGCCGGCGTCGCGCTGCCGTCGTCGGTCGGAAGGTTCACGATGTCGCCCTCCGCCTGCGAGCCCGTATCGAGCGTCAGCCGCACGGGCGCATCGTATTGCGCATGGACGGCCAGCAGCGTGCCGTCGCCGCCGGTCGCGCGCGCGCCGTTGCGCAGCGCGATGCTGCCGCCGGCCGCGTCGAGCGCGCCGTATCGGTCGCTGACGAGCGAGCCGCCATCGACGTTCAGCGCGCCGCCGTAGACGCTGGCCGCATAAGCGCCGTCGCCGCGCGTGCGTGCGTCGCTGCGCAACAGGTCGATTCGGCCGCCGGTGCTGGCGTGGAGCGCGACGGCGCCGTCGCCGTACGTGTCGACGCTCATGTCGGTGGCGGTGACGACGGAGCCGCTGTCGGACGACATCGCACCGGGCGAGCCTGCGCCGCGCGTGTCGATGCCGCCGCGCGTCATCGCGATCTTGCCGCCGCGCCGCGCAATCGCGCCGGCCGCGCGCGCGCCGGTGGTCGTCACGCGCGTATCGGTCGCGTCGATGACGGGCGTGTCGGCGTATTCCTTCGATGCGTACAGCCCGTGCGCGCTGGTGCCTTCCGTGATCACGCGCGTGCGTGCGAGTGCGACGTCGCCCGCGCGCATATCGACGCCGAGCGAGCCTACGCCGCTGGCGTGCAGATACGAGTCGCTGAACGCGACCGTGGACGTGCTCGGCAGGAACAGCACCGGCGCGTAGTTGCCGTCCGTCCGGATCTCGGTGCGATCGAGCGTCGCGTGTGCGCCGTCGTAGCTGATCGACAGGCCGGAGGCGTACAGGCCGCTGGTCCGGATCGACGTAGTGGCGACATCGATCGTGCCGCCCGGCGTCCCGATCACGTTGATGCCGGCGCTTTCCTTGCCGCGCGTGACGATTGCGCTGTCCGCGATGCGGAACTCGCCGTTCGCGCCGTAGAGGTATGCACCGTGCGCGTAGTCGCCGTCGGTATCGATCGACACGCGTTCCGCCGACGCGCTCGCGCCGCCGCGCACGTCGATGCCGACGCTGTTGCCGCCGCGCGTCCGGATTTCGGTATCGCGCAGTTCCACGCGCGAGCCCGCTCCCGATGCGGCGGCGCCGGCGGCGACGGGGCCCGTCGAAAACGCGCGGGTTTTGGCCGTCGTCGTCAGATGTCCGCCGTTGATCGCGGACAGCACCGCGCGGCCGACCTGGGTCGTCGAATAGTCGCCCGGCGCGACCTCGAGCGCGACGCCGTTGGCCTGCTGCGGGCCGCCGGCGATTTGCGCACTGGACGCCCACGGCATCACGGCACCGGCGATCAGCGCCGAATGGGCGAGACGGCGGCCGGTGCGGGTTCGAGAAAGTGGAAAGCTGCGATGGTTCACCCGTTCACCTCTGTTTGGTAACGGGCTAAAAGTAGTTAGTATGGGAGAGATTGGAAATTGGACGAGTTCGAATTTTGCCGCGCTGACGGGCAAAAGGGGCGAGGTTGGCCATTCGGTGGGTGGAGCGACCGGGGCGTTCGACGTGCTGCGTGCGTCGAACCGTCGATAGCCGTCGATGGCCGGCGACGATGCCGGTGAGCGGCTCCGCATCGCGCAGGTTCGAGCGGATGCGCCCGGCGCATCGATCCGTCTATCGCCGGCGCGCGCCGGCATTGCCTACTGCAGAATCAGCCGCAGTTGCGCATCCGCATATTCGGTCGGCGATTTGCCGAAGCCGCTTTTCGCGTAGCGATGCCAGCGGCCGAGCACGTAGCTGACGATCAGGCTCGCGCGCATCGTCGGGTCGTAATCGCCCGGCAGCGGCGTCGTCGTGGTCGATCCACCGTCCGCGCCCGCGCCCGCGTCGGCGCGTGCCAGCCGCAGCGATTGCCTGAGCGACGCTTCGACTCGTTCGAGCATCTGCTCGACGCGCTCGGCCAGCCGCCCGTCTTCGCCAACCAGCGCCTCGCCGGTCAGCACGCGCGTCATTCCGGGATTCTTCGCGGCGAAATTGAGCATCGTGAGTGCGATCGTGCGTGCCTGCAGCACGCCGTTCGGCTCCTTTGCGACGATCTGGTTGACCAGCCCGAACAGCGCCTGCTCGATGAACTCGATCAGCCCTTCGTACATCTTCGCCTTGCTGGCGAAGTGTCGGTACAGCGCGGCTTCCGACACGTCGAGCCGGGCCGCGAGTGCGGCAGTCGTGATTTTCTCGGGCTTCGGCGCCTCGAGCATCCCGGCGAGCGTCTGCAGGATCATCACGCGTCGCTCGCCCGGCTTCGGGCGCGAGCGGGACGGCGTGGTCTGGTCTTCCGTTACGGCTTGGTCCTGCGGGTGAGTCGGCTGCATTTTTGTCGCCCCGATCGAGTGCCCAGTCGCAGCGATTTTAACGAACGAATCCGCTGGTCGACGTAATTCGGGCGGCCGGTGTTCGGCAAATGGCTCGGCAGGTGGCCCGTGATCCACACCGTGCCGATGCCGAGGCGCTTGTAGCGCTTGAGATGGCTGCGCGTGTCCTCGACGAGGATCGCGTCGGCCGGCCGCGCGCGTACGGCACGCAGCGTCCGGCGCAGCATCGTGTGATCCGGCTTCGCGCGCCACGTGCGGCGGTCGCGCATGTGCTCGATCGCGATCACGCGCTCGAACAGCCGCTCGATGCGCAATTCGCGCAGCACCGCGCGCGCATAGTTTTCCGGCGCGTTGGTCAGCACGAACTTGCGGCCCGGCAGCGCGGCGACGATGCGCGCGAGACCGCGCTCGGTGCGCAGCATCGCGGGCAGGTCCGCGAACGTGTGGACGACGCGCAGGAAGTCGTGCGGATCGATCCGGTGGTGGCGGGTGAGGCCGAGGAGCGCCGCGCCGTAGCGCACGGTGTAGTCGTTGCGCAGGCGGTCGGCCTCGGCGCGCTCGACCTGGAGCGCGTCGACGATGTATTGCGTCATCGCGCGATTGATCTCGGGGAAGATCGCGTGCGATGCGTGGTGAAGGGTGTTGTCGAGATCGAACAGCCACACCGGCGCTCCGGCGCGGGGCCGGCTGCGCGAGATGCGCCGGCGCCGCAGGGCGGCCGGCAGGTCAGGGGAAGGTGGCTGGTGGCGGCGGGCGCTCAATGCGAGCGGATCATCGTGCCGAACGGCTGCTCGGTCAGGATTTCCAGCAGCACCGAATGCTCGATCCGGCCGTCGACGATGTGCACCGACTTCACGCCGCTCTTCGCGGCATCGAGCGCCGACGAGATCTTCGGCAGCATGCCGCCCGAGATCGTGCCGTCCTCGAACAGCGCGTCGATCTCGCGCGCCGACAGGTCGGTCAGCAGGTTGCCGTCCTTGTCCATCACGCCCGGGATGTTGGTCATCATCAGCAGCTTCTCGGCGTTGAGCACCGTCGCGAGCTTGCCGGCGACCAGGTCGGCGTTGATGTTGTACGAGAGGCCGTCCTCGCCGAAGCCGATCGGCGAGATCACCGGAATGAACGCGTCGTCCTGCAGCGCCTTCACGACCGCCGGGTTGATCGCCTCGACTTCGCCGACCTGGCCGATGTCGATGTACTGGCCCGGATTGTCGCGGTCCGGCATCAGCAGCTTGCGCGCGTGAATCAGGCCGCCGTCCTTGCCCGTCAGGCCGACCGCGTGGCCGCCGAAGTGGTTGATCAGCATCACGATGTCCTGCTGCACTTCGCCGCCCAGCACCCATTCGACGACTTCCATCGTCTCCTCGTCGGTGACGCGCATGCCCTGGATGAAGGTGCCCTGCTTGCCGATCTTCTTCAGCGCCTGGTCGATCTGCGGGCCGCCGCCGTGGACGATCACCGGGTTGATGCCGACCAGTTTCAGCAGGATCACGTCGCGCGCGAAGCCTTGCTTGAGCCGTTCTTCCGTCATCGCGTTGCCGCCGTATTTGATGACCACGGTCTTGCCGTGATAGCGGCGGATGTACGGCAGCGCCTCCGCGAGGATTTCGGCTTTCAGCGTGGGGGCGATCTGCGAGAGGTCGATGGGCTCGGACATGGCGGCGGCTCTGGCTGGGAACGGTTGAAACAGGGCGAATTGTACAGGAGTGGCGCAGCGCAGCATCGGGGATTTTGGGCGGGCGGGGACGCGCGGCGGCAGGGGGCGGCGCAACGGGCGATCAGGCTGCGCGGCCCGGCCGGCGCGGGAAAGCCGAGGGTGGATGCGGCGCCGGGGAGGGCGCGAAGCGCGCCGTTCGCACGCCCTTCCCGCGATGTCGGCCCTCTATGTCGGCCGTTCGGCCGACCCGCAAAATCCGGCCGCCGCGTTATGCTTGTTTCGTTGGGCGCCGCCGCGCTCGTTCTCCACCCCCGTCATGACCGAAACCGCCGCCGATCGCCGCTCCGCGCCGCGAAGCGCGCGCTGCCCACGTTGCGGCCGCAGCTTCGACTGCGGCGCGCGCACGCAGCCGTTCGACTGCTGGTGCATGTCGATGCCCGGGCTGCCCGACGGCGCGCAGCCGGCCAGTGGCGCGCGTTGTCTTTGCCCGGAATGCCTTGCCGACGAGATCGCCCGGCGCGTGGCGGGAAAGCCGGCATAGCGGGGACGGCCAGGGGCACGCGATGTCCGGCGCTCGCGTTCTGGCCCCTTGCTAGGGCCGCCCCCGGTTAAACGGGTAAACTGGGCGAATGCAACGAATCACCACTACCGGCCGCGTCAACCTCAGCCATCTGTTCTGGTTGCGCAACCTCGCGATCATCGGCCAACTCGCGACGATCGGCGTCGTCCAGACCTATTTCGGCGTGCATCTGCCGCTGCCGGCGATGCTGATGGTCATCGCGCTCGAAATCGTTTTCAACGCGTTGACCTGGGTGCGGGTGCTGCGCGCGCGGCCCGAGACCAATTTCGAGCTGCTCGGCCAGCTGTGGGTGGATCTCGGCGCGCTGTCGGCGCTGCTGTTCCTGTCCGGCGGCACGACCAACCCGTTCGTGTCGCTGTACCTGCCGTCGCTCGCGATCGCGGCGGCCGTGCTGCCGTGGCACCTGATGATCTGGCTCGCGGCGTTCGCGGTCGCCTGCTATGCGGCGCTCGGCTTCGATTCGGTGCCGCTCAACATGGACAATCCGGCGAACCTGTTCGACTACTACCGTACCGGGATGTGGGTGAACTTCATGGTCAGCGTGGGCCTGATCGCATGGTTCGTCGCGCGCATGTCGAACGCGCTGCGCCAGCGCGACGCGGCGCTCGGCGAGGCGCAGCAGCGGCTCCTGCGCGACGAGCGGGCGGTCGCGCTCGGCGTGCAGGCGGCGACGGTCGCGCACGAGATGGGCACGCCGCTGTCGACGATCGCGATGCTGACCGAGGAGCTGCGCGACGCCGCGCGCACCGATGCCGGCCTCGCGCGCTACGACGCCGACCTGAAGGTGCTCGACGAGCAGATGACGCTCTGCACGTCCGCGCTCGCGCGCCTGCGCAGCCGCGCGAGCGCGCCGGCGAGCCGCCAGCCCGTCGACGACTGGCTCGACACGTTCGTCGAGCACTGGCGGCTGCGGCATCCGCACGTGCAGTTCGAGCTGCTCGGCGCGCGGCCGGCGGGCGTCGCGCTCGACGACCCCGTCGCGGCCGGCCAGATCCTGACGATCCTGCTCGACAACGCCGCACGCGCGAGCCCGCAGCACGTGACGCTCGCGGCGAAGGTCGCGCACGACGGCAAGTCGGACGAGATCGAATTCGAAGTACGCGACGACGGTCCGGGCATTCCGGCCCCGCTGCGCGAGTCGCTCGGCGCGATGCCGGTCGACAGCACGCAGGGCGGGCACGGGGTCGGCCTGTACCTCGCGTTCAGCGCGGCGGCGCGGCTCGGCGGCCACATCGAGCTGTCGGACGCGAAGCCGCGCGCGGCGGCGGCAGCCGCAGCGGGCCTGCCGGGCGGCGCATCAGACGGTCACGCGCCGGAAGCGGCCAACGGAGCAGGGCGCTCCGGCGGGCGGCCTGCCGGGGCCTGCCCGGGCCGCGGCACGCGGGCCGTGCTGCGCCTGCCGGTGACGCGCCACGCGGCGTAGTTCGCCCCCAACCAACATGTAGACGGAGAAACCACATGAGCGACAACAACTTCCTGGTGATCGACGACAACGAGGTGTTTGCGGGCACGCTCGCGCGCGGCCTCGAGCGCCGCGGCTATGCGGTCCAGCAGGCGCACGACAAGGAGACGGCGCTCAAGCTCGCCGCGGCGGGCAAGTTCCAGTTCATCACCGTCGACCTGCATCTCGGCAACGACTCGGGGCTGAGCCTGATCGCGCCGCTGTGCGACCTGCAGCCGGACGCGCGGATTCTCGTGCTGACGGGCTACGCGAGCATCGCGACGGCGGTGCAGGCCGTGAAGGAAGGCGCCGACAACTATCTCGCGAAGCCGGCGAACATCGAGTCGATCCTGGCCGCGCTGCAGACCAACGCGAGCGAAGTGCAGGCGGACGAAGCGCTCGAGCACCCGGTCGTGCTGTCGGTCGACCGGCTCGAATGGGAGCACATCCAGCGCGTGCTCGCGGAGAACAACAACAACATCTCGGCGACGGCCCGCGCGCTGAACATGCACCGTCGCACGCTGCAGCGCAAGCTCGCGAAGAAGCCGGTACGGCAGTAAGCCGCGGGGCACAGGTCGCGAGGCATCGGCCGCCAAGCACCTGCCGCTAGGCACCGGCCCCCCGGCCCCAAACGAAAACGGGCGGCCCATCGGGCCGCCCGTTTTCAAGTCGCTGCCGCCCCGCGCGTTACAGCACGTAGCGCGACAGGTCCTCGTCCTGCGACACCTCGCCGAGCGCGCGCTCGACGTATTTCGCATCGATCGTCACGCATTCGCCGGCGTGGTTGCCGGCCGCGAACGACACTTCCTCGAGCAGCTTCTCGATCACCGTGTACAGGCGCCGCGCGCCGATGTTCTCGGTCTTTTCGTTGACCGCGTACGCGATCTCCGCGAGGCGGCGGATGCCGTCTTCGGCGAATTCGAGCTGCACGTCCTCGGTCGCGAGCAGCGCCTGGTACTGCTTGACGAGGCTCGCGTCGGTCGAGACGAGGATCGCTTCGAAGTCCTTCACCGACAGCGATTCCAGTTCGACGCGGATCGGGAAGCGGCCCTGAAGCTCCGGAATCAGGTCGCTCGGCTTCGCGAGATGGAACGCGCCGCTCGCGATGAACAGGATGTGATCGGTCTTCACCATCCCGTACTTCGTGTTGATCGTCGTGCCTTCGACGAGCGGCAGCAGGTCGCGCTGCACGCCCTGGCGCGACACTTCGCCGCCGCCGCCTTCGTTGTTGCGCGACGTGATCTTGTCGATCTCGTCGAGGAACACGATGCCGTTCTGCTCGACGTTCTGCACGGCCTTCGTCTTCACTTCCTCTTCGTTCAGCATCTTCGCCGCTTCCTCGTCGGTCAGCAGCTTCAGCGCTTCGCTGATCTTCACCTTGCGGCGCGTCTTCTTGCCGCCGCCGAGGTTCGAGAACATCGAGCGGATCTGCTCGGTCATCTCTTCCATCCCGGGCGGCGCCATGATGTCCATGCCGATCGTCGGCTGCTCGAGGTCGAGCTCGATCTCCTTGTCGTCGAGCTGGCCTTCGCGCAGGCGCTTGCGGAACGTCTGGCGCGTCGCGTTGTTGTCGTCGTTCGCGTGCTCGGCGCTCGCGCCGAACCCGACCGCGCGCGGCTGCGGCAGCAGGATGTCGAGGATGCGGTCCTCGGCCTGGTCGGTCGCCTTGCTGCGCACCTTGCGCATCTCGGCTTCGCGCGTCTGCTTGACCGAGATGTCGATCAGGTCGCGCACGATGCTGTCGACGTCGCGGCCGACGTAGCCGACTTCGGTGAACTTGGTCGCTTCGATCTTGATGAACGGCGCATCGGCGAGCTTGGCCAGGCGCCGCGCGATTTCGGTCTTGCCGACGCCCGTCGGCCCGATCATCAGGATGTTCTTCGGCGTGATTTCGGTGCGCAGCGGATCGGCGACCTGCTGGCGGCGCCAGCGGTTGCGCAGCGCGACGGCCACCGCCTTCTTCGCCTTGTCCTGGCCGATGATGTGCTTGTCGAGTTCCGAGACGATCTCGGCAGGGGTCATGGTGCTCATGTTTCGTTCCTTACTCGATCGTTTCGATCACGCGGTTGTGGTTCGTGTAGATGCACATGTCGCCGGCGATCTCGAGCGATTTCTCCACGATCTCGCGCGGCGACAGCTCGGTGTTCTCGACGAGCGCGCGGGCCGCGGCCTGCGCGTACGCGCCGCCCGAGCCGATCGCGCAGATGCCGCCTTCCGGGTCGAGCACGTCGCCGTTGCCCGTGATGACGAGCGTGGTGTTCGCGTCGGCCGCGATCAGCATCGCCTCGAGGCGGCGCAGCATCCGGTCGGTGCGCCAGTCCTTCGCGAGCTCGACGGCCGCGCGGGTCAGGTTGCCCTGGTGCTTCTCGAGCTTCGCCTCGAAGCGGTCGAGCAGCGAGAACGCATCGGCGGTGCCGCCCGCAAAGCCGACCAGCACCTGGTTGTTGTAGATCCGCCGCACTTTCCGCGCGCCACCCTTCATGACGATGTTGCCGAGCGTCACCTGGCCGTCGCCGCCGAGCGCGACCTGGTTGCCGCGCCGGACCGAAACGATGGTCGTGCCGTGAAATTGCTCCATCTGCGTTCCTTGAGAAAAACGGGGAAGAGGCGCGGCGCGCCGCGCCGCCGCATGAATCGCGGTGCGCCGGGGAGCGGCCCGGCGCGCATGCGTTTCATTTTAGGGCGCACGCCGGGATATCAAGAGCGGGGGGCGGGAATTCGCCCGGCCGGAAAAACAAAAAGCGCGCGGCAGGCCGCGCGCTTTCGGGAAGCAGCGTGTCTGGGCGGAACGCCGGGCTGCTCAGTCGCCGAACAGCTTCTGGCGCAGCTCGCGGCGCTCCTGCGCCTCGAGCGACAGCGTCGCGGTCGGCCGCGCGAGCAGGCGCGGAATGCCGATCGGTTCGCCGGTTTCCTCACACCAGCCGTAATCGCCGGATTCGATGCGGGCGAGCGACTGCTGAACCTTCTTGAGGAGCTTGCGCTCGCGGTCGCGCGTGCGCAGCTCGAGCGCGTGCTCTTCCTCGATCGTCGCGCGATCGGCAGGATCGGGCACGATCACCGTCTCGCGGAGGTTCTCGGTCGTCTGGCCCGCATTGTGGAGAATTTCCGCCTGCAATTGTTCGAGCCGAGCTTTGAAGAAGGCGAGCTGATCCTCATTCATGTAATCCTTGTCGCTCATCTTCAGGATTTCGGCTTCGGTCAAGAGTTTCTTCGTCATCTGCTTGCTTCTTCAATGTGCGGCAAACGAAACATATTGCCTGCACTTTGGGATTACCCGCAACTGCGCTTGCAATCATTTGCGTTTGGCGACTGCGGGGCCGAAAGCCTCTGGAAAAACCGGTTCTCAAATACCAGGACGGGCCTGGCGTCGACTTGCGCGCGCGGCGAACCGGTTTGCTGCGCGGCTGATCGCATCGGACGCGGCCTGGCCGGATGCGGAACGGTTGCGATGCCCGGCAATGCTCTTCTGCAAGAACCGGGCCTGTCTTTTACCGTACTCCAGCGGGCACGTATTGTAACTGAATCGCAAGTCTGCGCCGTATCGGGTCGATCCCCGTCGGCTGCGCCGATATCTTTGAAATATAACCTGCAAATCGCGAAAAAGCGATGACGGCAAAACCCTTGCAGGAAGCGGCTCCCGGCCGCCGCCGGCAGCGGTCGGCGGCCGGCGGCTAAGCGGCGCGGATGCGTGCTCAGGCGAGGCAGGCGTCGAGGCCGTCGGTGATCAGGTCCTGCGGCAGATCGACGCCGATGAACACCATCTTGTTGGTTTTCTTCTCGATCGGCAGCCATTTCGCGGCGAGGTCGCTGCCCATCATCTGGTGCACGCCCTGGAACACGACCTTGCGGTCGACGCCCTTCATGTACAGCACGCCCTTGTAGCGCAGCATCCGCTCGCCGTAGATCTGCAGGATGCCGCCGAGGAAGTCCTCGAGCTTGTTCGGATCGAACGGGCGGTCGTTGCGATACACGAACGACTTGATCTTGTCGTCGTGGTGCGCGTGGTGGTGATTGCCGTGCGCGCGATCGTGGTCGTGGTCGCAATGGCCGTGATCGTGGTCGCAATGCGCGTGGTCGTGATCGTGGTCATGGCCGTGGCCGTGGTGCGCGTGCTCGTCTTCCGCGAGGAAGTCCGGATCGATCTCGAGCTTCGCGTTCAGGTTGAAGCCGCGCAGGTCGAAGATCTCCTTGATGTCCGCGTCGCCGAAGTTCACGACCTTGACCGCCGCCCGCGGGTTCATGTGCACGAGGCGGTGCTTGAGCTCGGCGAGCGTCTCGTCGTCGACGAGGTCCGACTTCGTGATGAACAGGCGGTCGGCGAAGCCGACCTGGCGCTGCACGACCTCGTGCTCGTCGAGCTGCGCGTCGGCATGCTTCGCGTCGACGAGCGTGATGATCGCGTCGAGCAGGAAATCGTCGGCGATCTCGCTGTCGATGAAGAACGTCTGCGCGACCGGGCCCGGGTTCGCGAGGCCGGTCGTCTCGATCACGATGCGGTCGAAGTCGAGCTTGCCGTCGCGCTTCTTCGCGGCCAGGTCGCCGAGCGCGCGCGCGAGGTCGCCGCGGATCGTGCAGCAGATGCAGCCGTTGCTCATCTGGATGATCTGCTCGTTCGTATCCTGCACGAGGATTTCGTTGTCGATGTTCTCTTCGCCGAACTCGTTCTCGATCACGGCGATCTTCATGCCGTGCTGTTCGTTCAGGATGCGCTTGAGCAGCGTCGTCTTGCCGCTGCCGAGGAAGCCGGTGAGGATGGTGACGGGAGTGGCCATGTCGGTCGCCTGTGGTTCGTGAATCGGGGTCAAAACCAGGATGTGCGTCGCGCCCGGCAACCCGGGCGCACAACGATTCATTGAAACATATCTGTCAAGCCCCCGCCCCTCGGCCAATCGGCCGGGCAGGCGGGAGCCGCTGCGCGGGAAGATCGGGGCGATCAGACGATTTGCAACAGCAGGCCCTTCAGATATTCGCCTTCCGGGAACGCGGACAGCAGCGGGTGATCGACGCCCGCGCCGAGGCGCTTCAGGATGCGCGCGTCGACTTTCGCGTCGGCGGCCGCGCCGGCGACGATCTTCTGGAACAGGTCCATGTCGATCGCGCCGGAGCACGAGTAGGTGAACAGCAGGCCGCCCGGACGCAGCAGCTTGAAGCCGCTCAGGTTGATGTCCTTGTACGCGCGGGCCGCACGGTCGACGCTGTCGCGGGTCGGCGCGAACTTCGGCGGATCGAGCACGATCAGGTCGAAGCGCTCGCCTTCGTCGACGAGGCGGCGCAGCGTCTTGAACGCGTCGGCGTCGAGCCAGCTCGCGCGCGCCGGGTCGAAGCCGTTCGCGACGACGTTCTGCTGCGCGAGCGCGAGCGCGTCGCCCGACGAATCGATCGACACCACGCGCGCAGCGCCCCCCTTCAGCGCGGCGAGCGAGAAGCCGCCCGTGTAGCAGAAGCAGTTCAGCACGTCGCGCCCGTTCGCGTACTGCGTGACCAGCGCGCGGTTGTCGCGCTGGTCGACGTAGAAGCCGGTCTTGTGGCCGTTCGGCACGTCGACGTGGTAGCGCACGCCGTTTTCGTTCGTGATCAGCGTCGCGGGCGGCGGGTCGCCGGCGAGCACGCCGGTGGTCTGCTCGAGGCCTTCCTTCTCGCGGATCGACACGTCCGAGCGCTCGTACACGTTCGGGCAGCCGGTCGCGCCGACGAGCGCCGCGACGATCGCATCCTTCCAGGCTTCGACGCCGGCCGCCATGAACTGGCAGACGAGCTGGCCGCGCGGCGACGCGGCGCCCGAATCTTCGACGTAGTGATCGACGATCAGCCCCGGCAGCCCGTCCGCCTCGCCGAACACGAGCCGCACCGCGCCGGTGCCCGAGACCATCGTGTTGCGATGCGCGACCGCGCGCTGCACGCGCCGCTTGAAGAACGCGTGGTCGATCGGCTCGTTCTCGTCGAAGCTCCACACGCGCACGCGGATCTGCGAATGCGGGCTGTATGCGCCGCGCGCGAGAAAGCGGCCGTCGTGCGCGCGCACGATGACGGTCGCGCCGGGCGCGGGCTTGCCGTCGACGCGGTCGATCGCGTTGGCGTAGATCCACGGATGGCGCCGCAGCAGCGATTTGTCCTTGGACGGTTTGAGTGTGACGGTTTGCATGGCTTGATCGAATTGGGCCGCGCCCCGCGGGGACTTCGTCCGGTCGTCGGGCGCGGCGGGTAAAAACGGAAAGCGTCGGTCAGTCGCGCTTCTTCGCGCGCGGATGCGCGCTGTCGTAAATCTTCGCGAGGTGCTGGAAGTCGAGCGACGTATAGACCTGCGTGGCGGCGACGCTCGCGTGCCCGAGCAGCTCCTGTACCGCGCGCAGGTCGCCGCTCGACTGCAGCACGTGCGTCGCGAACGAGTGGCGCAGCACGTGCGGATGAACGTGCGCCGGAATGCCCGCGGCGAGCGCCGCGCGCTTCACGCGCTCGCGCACCACGCCGGGCGACATCCGGTTGCCGCGCACCGACAGGAACAGCGGATGCGGATCGTGCTTCACGAACTCGCCGCGCACCGCGAGCCACGCGTTCAGCGCGTCGATCGCCTTGCGGCCGACCGGCACCTTGCGCTCCTTGTTGCCCTTGCCGCGCACGGTCACCTCGGCCTCGGCGAGATCGAGCCAGCCGGCCGAGCGGTAGCCGTCCGCCTGCGCGTACCTGACGTCGAGCCCGATCAGCTCGGCCAGGCGCAGGCCGGACGAGTAGAGCAGCTCGAGGATCGCGTGGTCGCGCAGGCCTTCGGTCGTGCCGGGCAGCGGCGCGTCCATCAGCGCCGTCGCGTCGTCGACCGACAGCGCCTTCGGCAGCGTCTTCGCGCGCTTCGGCGCCCGCACCGCGGCGACCGGGTTCGCGGGCATCTCGATGCGCTGCGCGAGCCAGCGGTAGAACGCGCGCCACGCGGACAGCCGGTGCGAGATCGAGCGCGCGGACAGCCCGGCCGCGTGCGCGCGGGCGACCGCGCCGCGCATGTCGACGGCGCTCAGCGCTTCGAGCGGCCGGCCGGCGGCGAGCTTCTTCAGCTCGCCGAGCTCGTGCGTGTATGCGCGCAGCGTGTGATCCGACAGCTGCCTGACGTGTTTCAGGTTCGACAGGTAGGCGGCGATCGGGTCGTCGGACATCGCGGGAATCAGTGCGGGAGCAGGCGCGTCAGCGCGGCGCTCGCGAGCGTCGCGATCTGCGCGAGGAAGTCGGTGGCCATGCCTTCGTGGAAGCGGCGCGGGTCCGGCGAGCCGAGCACCAGCAGCCCGAACGCGGGCGCATCGGCGCCGGCCTGCGGCGCGCGCAGCGCGAGCAGCGCGACCGACGCGGCCGCGCCGTCGCCGGCCGGGGCCGTGTCGCCGCCGTCCGTCGCGTTCGCCGGCGCGGTGACCGCGGGCGCGAGCCATTGCGCGGCCTCGAAGCCCGTGTTCGCGCCGCAGTACGGCGTCGCGAGCCCGTTCGTGAAGAGGCGCACTTCCTCGCCGACCTGGCGCGCGAAGTCGGCCTGCGCGTAGGTGGCGGCGACGTCCCACACGCGCAGCGCGGTCTGCGGCACGTCGAACACGTCGGCGAGGCCGTCGGCGATCGTGCGCGGCAGCGCGTACGGGTCGCGCTCGGCGATCACGCGCGCGGTCCAGCGGCTGAACTTCGCGGACAGGCTGTCGTTTTCGTGGCCGTAGCGCACGAGCTCCGCGAGCCGGCGCTCGAGATGCTTGTTCTTGTCGCGCAGCATTTCCATCTGCCGCTCCTGCAGCGAGATCGCCGCCTTGCCGTGCGGGTTCGCAAGGCGGATCGTGGCGAGCAGTTCGGCGTGCTGCGCGAAGAATTCGGGGTTGGCGAGCAGGTAGTCGGCGACTTCGCGATCGTTCATGGGACGGGAGCGTTCAATCAGGACGGTGAAGGGGTCAGGCGGCCAGGTCGATCTCGCCTTCGAAGACGGTCGCCGCAGGGCCCGCCATCATCAGCGGCGCGGCTTCGTCGCGCGCGCCGTCCCAGCTGATCGTCAGCGTGCCGCCATGGGTGTGCACGGTGACAGGCGAATCGAGCAGGCCGCGCCGGATGCCGGCCGCGACCGCCGCGCATGCGCCGGTGCCGCACGCGAGCGTCTCGCCCGCGCCGCGCTCGTAGACGCGCAGCTTCACTTCCGAGCGCGACACGATCTGCATGAAGCCGGCGTTGACCCGCTGCGCAAAGCGCGCGTGGCGCTCGATCAGCGGGCCTTCGGCGAGCACCGGATAGCGTTCGGCGTCGTCGACGACCTGCACCGCGTGCGGGTTGCCCATCGACACGGTCGAGATCCAGCGCGTGGCGCCGCCCACGTCGAGCGGCCAGAGCGTGTCGCGGCCTTCCGGGCGACCCGCAAGGCCGGCCGTTTCGAACGGCACCTGCGCCGGCTCGAACACGGGCGCGCCCATGTCGACGACGACCTCGCCGTTCTCCTGCATCGTCAGCGTGATCAGGCCCTTCATCACTTCGACGCGCACGCTGCGCTTGTCGGTCAGGCGCTTGTCGAGCACGAACTTGACGAAGCAGCGCGCGCCGTTGCCGCAGTGTTCGACCTCGCCGCCGTCGCAGTTGAAGATCCGGTACTTGAAGTCCGCGCCGTCGACGGTCGGCTTCTCGACCAGCAGCAGCTGGTCGGCGCCGACGCCGAAGTGGCGGTTGGCGAGCGCGCGCACTTGCGCTTCGGTGAGCGGCGGCAGCGCGCTGGAGTAGCCGTCGAGCACGACGAAGTCGTTGCCGGCGCCATGCATCTTGGTGAACGAGAGCTTCACTGGGTCCGGAATTCCATGGCGAACGAGGCGGCCGGCACGATCGACGTGGCGACGGTCGCCCGCGCGGGCAGCGTCGTTCGTCGTGCCGATCTCAGCCGTAAATGATACATGCAGCGGGCAGGGGCGTCCCGCGCTGGCCGGCGGCGCAGCGCCCGCGGCGCATGCGCAGCGGATGTTGGACGGCGCGCGTTCGGCGGCGCGCCGGCGGATGGCGTTCAGTAGAGGCTCGGCTCGCCGGGCGGGCGGGTCTTGAAGCGCTTGTGGACCCAGTAGTACTGCTCGGGCATCAGCGGAATCTGCTCTTCGAGGAACGCGTTCATCCGGCGCGCGTCGAGATCGTCGTCGCCGGTCGGATAGTGGTCCCACGGCTTGAACACCTTCAGCCGGTAGCCCTGGTAGTTCGGCAGCACCTCGCCGATGAACGGCACCACCTGCGCGCGGCCCGTCTTCGCGAGCCGGCCGACCGCCGTCAGCGTGCACGCGGGCACGCCGAAGAACGGCACGAACGTCGAATTGCGCAGCCCGTAATCCATGTCGGCGCCGAGCATCACCGGCTTGCGGTCGCGCAGCCAGCGCAGCACGACGCGCGCGCTGTCCGCGCGGCCGACCATCTCGGCGTCGAAGCGGCCGCGCGCCTCTTTCGCCGCTTCCTCGAGCACCGGGTTCGTGAACGGCTGGTACAGCGACCCGCAGCGGCGCTGCAGCGAACGGTTGAGCCAGATCGAGCCGGCCTCGATGCCGACGAAGTGCAGGCCGAGGAACAGCGTCGGCGGCAGGTCCGGATCGGTGAGGTCGATCGCGCTGTCGACCTGGATCAGCTTCTCGAGCTTCTTCGCGGAGCCGAACCACTGGACGCTGCGCTCCACGTAGCTACGGATCGCGTGCCGGAAGTGCTGCCCGGCGACTTCCTCGCGGCGCGCGTCGCTCCATTCAGGAAAGCAGAGGGTCAGATTGGTGTGCACGATGCGCTTTCGCCGGCTGGGAATCTGGTAGAGCAGCCAGCCGAGGCCGTCGCCGAGCCGCGCAGTCAAGCCGTACGGCAGCAGCGCGAGCAGTTTCAGGAAGCCGATGGCGAGATGCGTGCCGAGGCGGCCTAGCATGCGAAACCTCCGTGATTCCGGCGGGCCGGCACAGGGGGAACAGGGTTGAAGGACAGCGGGACATGCGGCACGGGCAACGCTCTGTGACAATTCTGGAAAGCCGCTATAATACGGGCTTCGCCGAGTTAACTGACAACTTGCGGGGCGAAGCCGGCTGGCGCGAAGCGCGCTGCCCGGTACTGGTAATCCGCTAAAGCGTCGCCACTTCGGGCTGCTAGAAGATGGCTACGTGAAGCCAACCGTAACCACACAAAGGAGCCTCAAAAAGTGGCAAACGATTATCTCTTTACGTCCGAATCCGTTTCCGAAGGCCATCCGGACAAGGTCGCGGACCAAATCTCGGACGCGATTCTCGACGCCATCCTTGCTCAAGACAAATACTCGCGCGTTGCGGCTGAAACGCTGTGCAACACGGGTCTCGTCGTCCTGGCCGGTGAAATCACCACGACGGCCAACATCGATTACATCCAGATCGCGCGCGACACGATCAAGCGCATCGGCTACGACAACACCGACTACGGCATCGACTACAAGGGCTGCGCGGTGCTCGTCGCGTACGACAAGCAGTCGCCGGACATCGCGCAGGGCGTCGACCGCGCGCACGACGACAACCTCGACCAGGGCGCGGGCGACCAGGGCCTGATGTTCGGTTACGCGTGCGACGAAACGCCGGAACTGATGCCGCTGCCGATCTACCTGTCGCACCGTCTGGTCGAGCGCCAGGCGAGCCTGCGCCGCGACGGCCGCCTGCCCTGGCTGCGCCCGGACGCGAAGTCGCAGGTGACGGTCCGCTACGTCGACGGCAAGCCGGATTCGATCGACACCGTCGTGCTGTCGACCCAGCACGCACCGGACATCGAACTGCCCGCGCTGCGCGAGGCCGTGATCGAGGAAATCATCAAGCCGACGCTGCCGGCCGAGCTGATCAAGGGCGACATCAAGTTCCTGGTGAACCCGACCGGCCGGTTCGTGATCGGCGGCCCGCAGGGCGACTGCGGCCTGACGGGCCGCAAGATCATCGTCGACACGTACGGCGGCGCCGCGCCGCACGGCGGCGGCGCGTTCTCGGGCAAGGATCCGTCGAAGGTCGACCGTTCGGCTGCCTACGCAGGCCGCTACGTCGCGAAGAACATCGTCGCGGCCGGCCTCGCGTCGCGCGCGCTGATCCAGGTGTCGTACGCGATCGGCGTCGCCGAGCCGACCTCGGTGATGGTCAACACGTTCGGCACGGGCCGCGTGTCGGATGCGACGATCACGCAGCTCGTGCGCGAGCACTTCGACCTGCGTCCGAAGGGCATCATCAAGATGCTCGACCTGCTGCGCCCGATCTACGAGAAGACCGCCGCCTACGGCCACTTCGGCCGCGAAGAGCCGGAATTCTCGTGGGAAGCGACCGACAAGGCGCTCGCGCTCGCCGAAGCGGCCGGTGTCGAGCCGGCGGTGCGCGTCGCGTAAGCGTCAGCCGCCTCAAACGAAAAACCCCGGCCATGCCGGGGTTTTGTATTGGTGCCGTCGCGGCGCGCAGGCGCGGCGACGTTTGCGTGCGGCGGTTTGCCGCGCTGCGATCAGCGCGCCGCGAACGCGAACCAGCCGGTGCTGGCGGCCAGCCGGCGCGGACGGTTGACCCGGCGCTGCGGACCGCCGGCGCGGCGCAGCGCGAGCGCGCGCAGCGACGACGGCTTCTGCAGCAGCGAGCGCAGCCCGGTGCGGCGCGCGAGCGCCTGCGCACTCATCAGCGAGAAGAACGCGTGGAACCACGCGCGGATGCCGTCGAGCCGCGCGGGCTGCTGCGTGCGCACGGCGAGCGCCTGCGCACGCGCGCGGTGATGACGCAGCGGGCGGAGGGGAACGGAGGGCACGACGCGCTTCGCAGCGCGGCTGAGACGGGAAGTCAGACGGAATGGCATGTAGATTGTGACGCTTTGCTCGAATGGATGGCGCCCTTGACGAACGCACTGGTATGTAACGGCCTCGGATGGCGCAGCGCATCGTAACCGAAGCGGCTGCGCGCCGCGCCCGCCAGAACTGACAGGCCGGGTCAGGCTACAGGGGATTCATGACGGGCAAAAGTCGCGGATAACCCTTGTGCCGCAAGGCCTGCGTTACATACCGCCTGTCGCTGAGGCCATCGCGGACGCGCACAGTTCCCTTGCTCTGGATCAAATTGCCGAACGGCATCTCCCTGCGCACGACAATGGTGCTGCACACGTCATCCGGCGCCGTTTTACAATCGAAACATTCACAAGAAATATTTCGAGCGTCCCATGTCTTCTTTGCAGTCGGATTCGATTCACGCGCAGGTGGCGGAACTGCGCGAGCAAGGCTTCGTCGTCGCCCGCGGGCTCGTGGGCGCCGAGCAGTGCGCGGCGCTGAAGCGCGTCGCCGAGCGCCAGTTGCAGGAAGCCGCGCAGCCGATCGAGTTCGAGGCCGACCTGCGCTATCCGGGCGCGCCCGAGTCGAAGCATGCGCCGGGCGGCCACACGGTGCGGCGGCTGCTCGATGCATACGCGCGCGATCCGGCGTTCGCCGAGCGTGCGATCGCGCCGGAAATCGGCGCGTGGATGCGGGCGTATTTCGGCGAGCGGCCCGTGCTGTCGCGCGCGCATCACAACTGCATGATGACGAAGCACCCCGCGTACGGCAGCCTCACCGGCTGGCACCGGGATTTCCGCTATTGGTCGTTCGAACGTGCGGACATGGTGTCGGTGTGGCTGGCGCTGGGGGCGGAAACGAACGAGAACGGCGCGCTGTGGCTGGTGCCGGGCTCGCATACCGCCGAATTCGGCGGGCGCAGGCGTTCGACGACGCGAAGTTCTTCCGCAGCGACCTGCCGGAGAACCGGAAGCTGATCGACGCGGCCGTGTGTCCGCCGCTCAACGCCGGCGACGTCGTGTTCTTCCACTGCAACACGCTGCACTCGGCGGGGCAGAATCGTTCGGACCAGGTCAAGTTCTCGCTCGTGTTCACCTATCACGGCGAGAGCAACCGGCCGATTCCGGGCACGCGTTCGGCAGCGAAGCCGGAAGTGCGGTTCTAGCGGTGCGTCGGTCCGGCGCGCCCGTCGTGGTGCCGGGCCGTCGGGCTACCGGCCCCGGCGCGGCGCTTCGGCCGCGCGGGCACAATGACGAACGGGCGGCCTGGCCGCCCGTTTCGTTTGGTCGACCCGCTCGAGCGAATCGCGCCGGCGTGCTCAGCGCTTGCCGCCCGGCATCGCGAGGCCGATCAGGCCGATCAGCGACGCGACGGCGCCGCCCGCGATCAGCAGGATCGTCTTCGTCGCCGGCGAACCGGTGAAGAAGCGCGACACGTTATCGTTGATCGAGTGGAACGACTGCCCGCCGAAATACAGCAGCACGACGCCGCCGACGAGCAGCGCAACCGAGATGACCCGGGTCATACAAACCTCGCTGAAACGGTGATTCGAGACGCCGCAGTGTAGGCGAGCGTCGCGGCCGCGTCCATTGCCGTGCGCGCATCGGCCGCGTTCGCTACCATATCCGTCCTGCGTTTCCTTCGCCGCCGGCGCGCCGCGCGCGGTGCCGGCGCGCGTCCGCCCTCCGACGTCCTGACGGGATTACTCATGGCCTACGAAGCTGCTTCCGAACGTTATGCCGACATGCAATACCGCACGTGCGGCCGATCCGGGCTCAAACTGCCCGCCCTGTCGCTTGGCCTGTGGCACAACTTCGGCGACGCGACGCCGATCGCGACGCAACGCGAGATCCTGCGCACCGCGTTCGATCTCGGCATCAACCACTTCGATCTCGCGAACAACTACGGACCGCCGTACGGCAGCGCCGAAACCAACTTCGGGCGGCTGCTGAAGGAGGATTTCCGGCCGTATCGCGACGAGCTGCTGATCTCGACGAAGGCCGGCTGGGACATGTGGCCGGGGCCTTACGGCAGCGGCGGCGGCTCGCGCAAGTACGTGCTCGCGAGCCTCGACCAGAGCCTCGCGCGGATGGGGCTCGACTACGTCGACATCTTCTATTCGCACCGCTTCGACGCGCATACGCCGCTCGAGGAAACGGCCGGCGCGCTCGCGACCGCGGTGCAGCAGGGCAAGGCGCTGTACATCGGCATTTCGTCGTATTCGGCGGCGAAGACGCGTGAGATGGCCGCGCTGCTCGCGCAGTACAAGGTGCCGCTGCTGATCCATCAGCCGGCCTACAACCTGCTGAACCGCTGGGTCGAGCACGAGCTGCTCGACACGCTCGACGAGGTCGGCACGGGCAGCATCGCGTTTACGCCGCTCGCGCAGGGGCTGCTGACATCGAAATACCTGAACGGCGTGCCGGCCGACGCACGCGTCAACCGGCCGGGCGGCGGCTCGCTGAAGGAGGACCACCTGAGTGCGGACAACCTCGAGCACGTGCGCAAGCTGAATGCGATCGCCGAACGGCGCGGGCAAAGCCTCGCGCAGATGGCGCTCGCGTGGGTGCTGCGCAACGGGCGCGTGACGTCTGCGCTGATCGGCGCAAGCCGCGCGGAACAGGTGCGGGAAAACGTCGGAGCACTGAAGAACCTCGCGTTCTCGGCAGACGAGCTCGCGGAGATCGATCGCTACGCGACGGAAGGCGGCATCAATCTGTGGGAAAAGCCGTCCACCGATCAGGCGATCTGACCGGTTGCATCGGCACGCGATACGGGCTCCGAAACATCGGGCGCCGTATCGCAGATAACTGCGCGCGGCAACTGCGTGCGAGCCGCTGCGTCGCTGCGATGCAGCGACGTGAACCGCACGCAATGGGCGCGTTGCTACAGCAGCGCAGGCAGCCCTTCGACCAGCAGCACCGCGACGCCGACGCCGAGCATCGCGCCCAGCACGCGCAGCAGGTTGTGACGGAAGTTGGTTGCGCACGGCACCGCGCCGAGGAAGAGCGCACCGGCGAGCGCCATCGGGATCAGCAGGATGAAGTCACCAATCGTGAAGTAGGTGGTCATGCGTGTCTCCGTAGTCGGCCGGCGCAGGCACGCGCCTGCACCGGCCCCATGCCCGGTATTTCTAATGTGGGGCCGACCCGCTCGCAAGCGGGCCGGACAATTCGAGTATAGGCAACCGCGCCGCGTTTTTCGCTATCCGAACCATTAAAAGCAGCGGGAAAACGCCCGAATGTCGCCCGTTTCGCTGCGAATCGGACGAATGCCTTGCGCCAGCCTTTCCCGTTGCTTTCGGTTTGTGCGAAAGCGCAGTCCGGACCGGCGATGCCGACCTGGTAAGCGGCCCGTGTCGGCTATGCGCGGCCGCAGCGCGGCCGACGTGCCGACGGGCGAAACACGAGCACGAGCCCCGCAATGATCGCGCCCATTCCGGCCAGCGCGAGCGGCTCGGGGCGATTGCCGAGCCAGAGCGCATCCATCAGCGCGGTGACGATCGGCACGAGATAGAACAGGCTCGTCACGTTGACGAGATCGCCGCGCTGCATCAGCCGATAGAACAGCAGCTGCGCGACCACCGAGATCACGATGCCGAGCCACACGAGCGGCACGACGAACGCCCAGGTCGCATCGAATGCGATCGGCCGGAACGGCACGATCGCCGCGCACAGCGCGAGCCCGATCGCGTTCTGCAGCGGCAGCACGTCGGCGGGCGCCGAGCGCACGCGCTTCTGCAGCAGCGCGCCGACGGTGAGCGCGACGAGCGCGGTGAGCGCGCAGGCGATCCCCACGACCGGCACGCCGGCGCCGCCGACGCCGCGGCAGACCACGAGCGCAAGCCCGGCCAGCGCAAGCGCGAGCCCTGCGATGCGCGTGGCCTGCCAGCGCCGTTCGACCCACGCGAGCGTGAGGATCGGCTGCACGCCGAGGATCGTCGCGAGCACGCCGGGCGCGATCCCGCGTTCGAGCGCGAGCAGATAGAAGATCGAGTAGCCGCCCATCAGCAGCACCCCGGTGACGACCGCGATGCGCCGCTCGCCCGGCGCGGGCAGCCAGCGCCCGCGCGCGGCGGACAATGCGAGCAGCACGAGCGATGCGAGTGCGAAGCGCGCGGTGAGGAAGACGAATGCGCACGCGTGTCGCAGACCGAGTTCGGCGAAGATCGCGCCGCTGCTCCAGAGCAGGACGAAGAGCGACGTCGCCCCATGCGCGGTGAGCGCGCGTTTGAACGAGACCATGTGAATCCACCTGTCGAACGGATGAGAACGTTCCATGCGCACGCGCGCCGCTCCGCGCGTCACGACGCACGAACGGCAGGCAGGCGAATGGAGGACGGAACGGCGCCGGCGGTCAGCCGGCGAACGCCGCCGGGGGAGGCGGCGCCGCGCCGACGAGCGGCGGTGCGACAGGGGGAGGAGGCGCGGCCGGATGCGCGCCCGCCCGCGGCCGCGCGTCGAGCGGCGGCCGTGAAATCGGAAGGGCGGACGGTTGCGAAGGCATCGTGGGCGAAATGCGCTGGAAAACGGATGAACGTCGAAGGTACCGCAACAGCGGCCTGAGTGGCAATCGGCGCGCGGGCGTCACGCGCCGCCCGCGCCCGCCATGCGCGCCCCGGAGGCGACCGCCGGAGCGCCGGCGGCAGGATTGCCGGACGGTCACGCTCGACAGGGTATGATGGGGGTGTCGCCCGTGCAAGCGCGCGGGCGGCGCAGTGGTTGATTGGAGACATGCGACGAAATCGCGGCGCTTTGCCCGCCACTTCCGCTTTTCGCGCTTCGATAAACCGTGAACAATGGGATACGCGCGGCCGCCATCGCAGCGGCGGCGCGTGTCGTGCATTGGCCGGCCGCGCAGGTTGGCCGGATATCAAGATTCAAGAACGAGTGGGGAAACATCATGCATGTCGGGTCGATTGTCTGCACTACCCATATCGCGGTGCCGAAGGGCGCGCGCGGCATCGTCCAGCGCATCCTGGGCGACATGGCGATGGTGACCTGGTACGCGGGCGTGCCGGGCGAGTCGAAGGAACTCAACACCGAGCCGTTCTTTCTCGAGGACCTGATCGACACCGGCGAATCCGTGCTGCCGGCCGGCGCGGCCGTTCATTGAGCGGGCACGTCGCACCGAACGCTCGTCTTTCGGCCCGGCTGGCGGCACAATGCGGGGCATGAACGAAGTCACTCCCGCTCCTTCCGCCCCGGCCGGGCCGCCGTTTGCCGGCCTCACGCCCGAGTGCGTGCTCGACGCGCTCGACAGCGTGCTGATGCCGGCCGGCCTGCGCACCGACGGGCGCCTGCTCGCCCTCAACAGTTACGAAAATCGCGTCTATCAGGCCGGCATCGAAGACGGCCCGCCGATCGTCGCGAAGTTCTATCGCCCGGCGCGCTGGTCGGACGACGCGATCCTCGAGGAACACGCATTCGTCGCCGAGCTCGCCGCGCGCGAGATTCCGGCGGTGCCAGCGCGCGCGTGCGACGGCCGCACGCTGCATGCGTTCGACGGCTTCCGCTTCTCGATCTTCGAGCGGCGCGGCGGCCGCGCGCCCGATCTCGACCGCGCCGACACGCTCGAATGGCTCGGCCGCTTCATCGGCCGCATCCACGCGGTCGGCGCGACCCGGCCGTACGTCGCGCGCCCCACGCTCGACATCCGCACGTTCGGCTACGAGCCGCGCGACTATCTGCTCGCGCACGATTTCATTCCGGATGACGTGCGGCCGGCCTACGAGACGGCGGTCACGCTCGCGCTCGAAGGCGTCGAAGCGGCATTCGAGCGCGCGGGCGAGCTTCGCCTGCTGCGCACGCATGGCGACTGCCATCCGAGCAACGTGCTGTGGACCGACGCGGGGCCGCACTTCGTCGACTTCGACGACAGCCGGATGGCGCCCGCGATCCAGGATCTGTGGCTGCTGCTGCCCGGCGACCGCGCGGGCGCGTCGCGCGCGCTCGCCGACCTGCTCGCCGGCTACGAGGACTTCTGCGAATTCGAGCCGCGCGAGCTGCATCTGGTCGAGGCGCTGCGCACGCTGCGCCTGATCCACTACGCCGCGTGGCTCGCGCGGCGCTGGGACGATCCGGCGTTTCCGGCCGCGTTCCCGTGGTTCAACACGCATCGTTACTGGGAAGCGCGCGTGCTCGAGCTGCGCGAGCAGATCGGCGCGATGCAGGAAGGGCCGCTCTGGCCCGTGTGACGGACGCGGGCCGGCATGCGGCCCGCGTCGCTCAGAACTTCAGCATCAGCTTGATGAGCGCGGCGAAGCGCGTGCCGTAGGGCGGCGCGAGCAGGTTGCGCGCGTTCAGGCGCGCCTGCGTCAGCACCGGCTTCATCTTCGAGAACGTCACGAAGCCGTCGTAGCCGTGATACGCGCCCATCCCGCTTGCACCGACGCCGCCGAACGGCAGGCTGCCGCACGCGATGTGCATCAGCGTTTCGTTGACCGAGACGCCGCCCGAGATCGTTTCGCGCATCACGCGCTCGACCGTGCCGCCGTCGTCGTCGAACAGGTACAGCGCGAGCGGCCGAGGCCGCGCGTTCACGTAGGCGATCGCCTCGTCGAGCCGTTCGTACGGCACGAGCGGCAGCAGCGGGCCGAAGATCTCCTCCTGCATCAGCTGCGACGCGGCCGGCACCTGCGTGAGCGCGCACGGCACGAAGCGGCGCGATGCCGGATCGGACGACGCGTCCGCGAGCGGGTGCAGTTGCGCGCCGGCCGCCCGCGCGTCGTTCGCGAGCTGCTGCAGCCGCGCGAAATGGCGGTCCGACACGATCGTCGTGTAATCGGCGTTGCGGGAGAAATCCGGATACATCTTCGCGAGCCGCATGCGCGCGCGCTCGATGAACGCGGCTTCCATCCCGCGCGGCAGCAGCACGTAGTCGGGCGCGATGCAGGTCTGGCCGGCGTTCAGCGTCTTGCCCGCGACGATCGCGTCGACGGCTGCGTCGAAACGCGCGTTCGGCCCGACGATCGCCGGCGACTTGCCGCCGAGCTCGAGCGTGACGGGCGTGAGGTTCTCGGCCGCCGCGCGCATCACGTGCCGGCCGACCTGCGTCGAGCCGGTGAACAGCAGGTGGTCGAACGGCAGCGCGCTGAACGCGGCGCCGATTTCCGCGTCGCCGTTCACGACCGCGACGTGGTCGCGCGCGAAGGCCTTCGCGATCAGCTGCTCGAACAGCGCCGAGGTGCGCGGCGTCAGTTCGGACATCTTGACGATCGCGCGGTTGCCGGCCGCGAGCGCGCAGATCAGCGGGCCCGCCGCGAGCAGCACCGGGTAGTTCCACGGCACGACGATGCCGACCACGCCGAGCGGCTGCGGAATCACCTTCGCGCGCGCGGGCCGCAGCCATTTGTTCATCGGCTTGCGGATCGGCTTCATCCAGCGCTTGCCGTGCTTCAGCGCCTCGTCGATCTCTTCCTTCGCCATCCAGATTTCCGACAGCAGCACCTCCTGCTTCGCGCGATGGCCGAAGTCCGCGCTGATCGCGTCGGCGAGCGCGTCGGCATGGTCGATCAGCAGCGTGCGCAGCGTGCGCAGATGCTGCGCGCGGGTCTCCCAGTCGGGATACGGCGTGCGCAGGTAGGCGGCGCGCTGGTCGTGCAGCAGCGACGTGAGCGCATCGAGCGACGGCAGCGCTTGCGGGGCCAGTTCGGGCAGGTCGTTCTTCATCGCATGTTCTCCAGGTGAGCGTGGCGCGTCGGCCAGCAGTCAGGCCGCACGTGTGCGCTCGGCGAGCGTGGCGGGTCGGGTCGGGGCCGCATGCGCGACGCGGCGTGGGGCCGGATGCGTCGGGTGAGCGAAAACGGCATGAAGCGGCAGGCAAGCGTCGCGTCCGCGCGACGGTATCCGGATGCGGAATCGGGGCGACGCGGTGCGCGCAGGCGGCGCGAGCCGATCGTCGTGGCAAGCGCGGACGGCCGCGTCGGGCGCTCGCCGGTGCGGCGAAGCGCAGTCGCGCAGCATGGGCAGATGCGTGTGTGCACGCGCGACCCGCCGCTCGCTCGACGGGCCGTCCAAACGGTCGGCCGTGTGCGACGTCGTTCGATTTCGGCTGCTGCTGCATCGGCTGCAGCACGTCGCCGTGGTGGCGTCCGTTTGAATTGAAATGCGGGCGGCGCGCGGCGCGATCGGATCATCCGGTCGGCACGCGGCTCGCAGAGCTTCGCGCTGCATCGTCGTCTCCCCAGTTTTGCGACGGCGCGGCGTCTGGCGGCCGTTGCATCGCGTCGCATCGATCGACACATCTTAAATTTAGTTCACGCGCGCGTTTAGAGGAATCGCTCTTTAATGGACCTGCCGCGCGCGCGATGGCCGTTCCTACAATGCCCGAACATTACAAGCGGGAGCCGGCCGAACCGGGCGCCATTCGTGACACGAAGGAGACGTGCATGCAATACGACTACCTCATCGTCGGGGCGGGTTCCGGCGGCGCGAGCCTCGCGGGCAGGCTCGCCGACGCATGCCCCGACGCGACGATCGCGCTGATCGAAGCGGGCGCGCACACCGAGCGCAACCTGCTCGTGAACATGCCGGTCGGCATCGCGGCGCTCGTGCCGTTCAAGCTCGGCACCAACTACGGCTACGAGACCGTGCCTCAGCCGGGCCTCGGCGGGCGCCGCGGCTACCAGCCGCGCGGGCGCGGGATGGGCGGCTCGAGCGCGATCAACGCGATGATCTACACGCGCGGCCATCCGTTCGACTACGACGAATGGGCGCGGCTCGGCGCGACGGGCTGGGGCTGGCAGGACGTGCTGCCGTATTTCCGGCGCGCGGAAGGCAATGAGCGCGGCGCGAGCGCATGGCACGGCGCGGACGGCCCGCTCACGGTGTCCGATCTGCGCTTTCGCAATCCGTTCTCCGAACGATTCATCCAGGCCGCGCACGCGGCCGGCTATCCGCTCAACCACGATTTCAACGGGGCCGCGCAGGAAGGCGTCGGCTTCTACCAGGTCACGCATCGCGACGGCTCGCGCTGCAGCGTCGCGCGCGCGTATATCTACGGCCGCAACCGTCCGAACCTGCATGTGATCACCGATGCGACGGTGCTGCGCGTCGGCTTCGACGGCAAGCGCGCGGTCGGCGTCGCGATCGCGCGCAACGGGCGCGTGGAGACGCTCGGCGCGCGCGCGGAAGTGATCCTGTCGGCCGGCGCGTTCAACTCGCCGCAACTGCTGATGTGCTCGGGCGTCGGCCCGGCCGACCAGCTGCGCCGGCACGGCATCGCGGTCGTGCAGGATGCGCCGGACGTCGGCGCGAACCTGATCGATCACATCGACTTCATCATCAACACGCGCGTGAATTCGTCGGAACTGGTCGGCGTGTGCGTGCGCGGGCTCGCGAAGATGACGCCCGCGCTCGCGCGCTACTTCTCGAGCCGCACCGGGATGATGACGAGCAACGTCGCGGAGGCGGGCGGCTTCATCAAGAGCGATCCGTCGCTCGAGCGGCCCGACCTGCAGCTGCATTTCTGCACGGCGCTCGTCGACGATCACAACCGCAAGATGCACTGGGGCTTCGGCTATTCGCTGCACGTGTGCGCGCTGCGGCCGTTCAGTCGCGGCACGGTGGCGCTTGCGAGCGGCGACGCGCGCGATGCGCCGCTGATCGATCCGCGCTTCTTCAGCGATGCGCGCGATCTCGACCTGCTGGTGCGCGGCGCGCAGGCGATGCGCAGGATCCTGTCGCAGGCGCCGCTCGCGTCGCAGGGCGGGCGCGAGCTGTACACGCGGCCGGACCAGACGGAAGCCGAGCTGCGCGCGACGATCGTTCAGCATGCCGACACGATCTATCACCCGGTCGGCACCTGCCGGATGGGCACGGACGCGCGCGCGGTCGTCGATCCGGCGCTGCGCGTGCGCGGCGTCGAAGGGCTGCGGGTGGTGGATGCGTCGGTGATGCCGACGCTGATCGGCGGGAATACGAATGCGCCGTCGGTGATGATCGGCGAGCGCGCGGCGGACTTCATCGTCGCCGCGCGCCGGGCGGGTGCGCCGCACGCGGCTGCGGCGGCGCTGCACGGCCGCTGAGCGGCGCGCGCGGATGCTCAGGCAAACGTATCGACGAGGCCGGCGCGGCTTGCGGTCGCGACCGTCGCCGCGGGTTGCGCGGCGTCGAGCGTCGCATCGGCGCCTGACGGTGCGCCGCCGCCGCGCCGCGCCGCTTGCCCGCCGGCGAACGACTGCTGCGGGTTCTGCTGCGAAGCGAAGCCGCCGTCGCTGACGGTCGCGCTGCCCAGGCCGAGGCCGCCGGCTTCCATCGCGTCACGCAGCTTCGGCAGCGCGGCTTCGACCGCGTCGCGCACCTGCGGGTGCTGCGACACGAACAGCGCGTGCGCGTGATTGTCCGCGACCCGCAGCACGACCTGCAGCGGCCCGAGATCCGGCGGATTGAGCGTCAGCTCGGCGCTCTGCTGGTGCGCGTTCGACAGGAACACGACCTTCTGGCTCAACGCGTCCGTCCAGTCGGCGGTGCCGACGTGCGGCGCGAGCACGTGCGCATTGGCCGCGGCGATCGAGCCGGCGACCGGAGACGCCTGCACGTTCGCCTGTGCCGCAGCCGCGGCCGTGGCCGCTGCGGTGGCGGCGGCCGCCGTCGCATCGGCTGCCGGGCTGGCGGCCTGTTCGCCGGACCCGAATCCATGCTGCGCGGCCGACTGGCCGCCCGCGCCGGCCTGCAGCGCCGAGGCGGCCGCTTGCGCGGGCGTCTGTTGGGTTGCGAGCGCACCCTTCGCGTCCGCGAGCGTGCGGTCGAAGGTCGGGACGGTCGGCGTGGACTGCGCGCCTGCGGCCGTCGGCGCAGCCGCCGACGACGTGCCCGCGGCGCCGGCGGGCAGCGCGATCGCGCCCGCGTCGCCGGTGAGCTTCGCGAGCGCGGCATGCAGCGCATCGCGGGCCGCTGCGGGCGCGACCGGCGTGGCGGCGGCATCCGTGCCGGCCTGATGTGCGAGCGCGGCGGTCGCGTCGGGCTGGCCCGCTGCGACCGCCGTGCCGGCGAGCGCGGCGGCGCCGGCAGCCGTCGCCGCGGCATCCGCGGCGGCCGGCGCCGGATTGTCCACGCGCGCCTGCAATTGCGCCTGCATGGCGACGGCCGCGGCCAGCGCGGCCGCATCCGGGTTCGGCGTCGCGTTCGCGTCGTCGGTGGACTTGTCGTCGTGGTTGCCGGACGGCTTCGACGGGTTCGTGCCGGCGGCCGAGGTCGACGAATTCGGCGCCGACGTCGACGCGGCCGATGAAGTCGCGCCATCCGACGTGTCGCCGCTGGCGGCGTCGTGGCGGCTGGCGACGCTTTGCTGCAGCGTCTGCGCGAACGGCACGGCGGCCGGGCCGCTGGCGGAATCGTTGCCGGCCGACGCGGCCGGCGTGGCGGATGCGGCCGACGAGCCCGAGTTGCGAACGGCCTTGATGGCGGCGCCGGCGGTGTCGATCAGGGCGCCGAGCAGGGGAAGAGGGAGCATGACGATTCTCTGGTTCGAAAGCGTTGAGCGGTTAGGCCGAGCGGGCCGCGTCGGCCCGCATCCGCAGGATCTTCGCGGCATGCTCGTCGGCCTCGCGCTGTTCGCGCTTCGCGGTGCGGACCGCTTCCTGCGCGACGCCGCGCGCCTGCAGGATTTCGTACGAGCCGACGGTGCGTTTCTTCAGCTGCCAGTGGGGGCGGGCTTCGTCGATGCGCGCGTCGGCGGCGGCCAGCACGTTGCGCTGCTGGGCGATCGCCGCGTCGAGCGTGTCGAGGAAGGCCTGGAAATTCCGCCAGTTGCCGGCGGGCATCCCGTGCTGCGCGGATTGCGCGAAGCGCGCGTGATATTCGTCGCGGTAGCGCAGCAGCGAGTCGAGCTGTTCGGCGGCCGCGCTGCGATCGCGCTGCGCGGTGCCGAGCTGCTTGGCCGCGGCGTCGAGGTCTTCCTGCGCGCGGTCGAGCAGCAGTTGCAACGGAAATCCATGTGCCATCGGCGTCAGCCTCCGTATTCGTCGAACAGCGCATCGAGCGCGGCGAGGCTCGATGCGAACGGCGCGCATTCGCGAAAGCCCTGCTGCAGGAACGCTTCGATGTGCGGGTAAAGCGCGATCGCGCGGTCGAGCTGCGCGTCGCGGCCGGGCGCATACGCGCCCACCGCGATCAGGTCGCGGTTGCGCTGGTAGCGCGACAGCATCTGCTTGAACTGGCGGACGTGGTCGAGGTGCGTGTCGTCGATCAGCGCGGTCATCGCGCGGCTGATCGACGCCTCGATGTCGATCGCCGGATAGTGGCCGGCCTCGGCGAGCGCACGCGACAGCACGATGTGGCCGTCGAGGATCGCGCGCGCCGAATCGGCGATCGGGTCCTGCTGGTCGTCGCCTTCGGTCAGCACCGTGTAGAACGCGGTGATCGAGCCGCCGCCTTCCGGCCCGTTGCCGGTGCGCTCGACGAGCGCGGGCAGCTTCGCGAACACCGACGGCGGATAGCCCTTGGTCGCGGGCGGCTCGCCGATCGCGAGCGCGATCTCGCGCTGCGCCATCGCGTAGCGGGTCAGCGAATCCATCAGCAGCAGCACGTGCTTGCCCTGGTCGCGGAACCATTCGGCGAGCGCCGTCGCGTACGCGGCGCCCTGCATCCGCAGCAGCGGCGACACGTCGGCGGGCGCCGCGACCACGACCGAGCGCGCGAGGCCGTCCTCGCCGAGGATCTGCTCGATGAATTCCTTCACTTCGCGGCCCCGTTCGCCGATCAGGCCGATCACGATCACCTCGGCGCTCGTGTAGCGCGCCATCGTGCCGAGCAGCACCGACTTGCCGACGCCGGAGCCCGCGAACAGGCCCATCCGCTGGCCGCGCCCGACGGTGAGCAGCGCGTTGATCGCGCGCACGCCGACGTCGAGCACATGGTGGATCGGCTCGCGATCGAGCGGGTTGATCGACGCCGCGGAGAGCGGCGCGTCGACCTTCGACGTGAGCGGGCCGAGGTTGTCGAGCGGGCGGCCCGATGCGTCGACGACGCGCCCGAGCATGTCCCAGCCGACCGGCAGGCGCTTGGCGCCCGCGAGCGGATCGGCGACCGGCGCGCGTTCGAGCGGCCACACGCGCGCGCCGGGCAGCACGCCCGCGACGTCGGTGGTCGGCATCAGGAACAGGCGCTCGCCGGCGAAGCCGACGACTTCCGCCTGCGCCACCGGCAGCGTGCTGCCGGGCGGCAATTCGATCGTGCATTCGGCGCCGACCGACAGGCGCAGCCCGATCGCCTCGAGCACGAGGCCCGCCGCGCGGGTGAGGCGGCCGCACGGGCGCAGCGGCAGCGCGCGGCGGCTGCGCGCCGCCAGGCCGTTCAGGTGCGTGCGCCAGTGCGCGAGGTGCGGGTTGTGCGGCGCGCGCGGCGCGGCGTCGGCGGCCGCGGGGGCCGGCGCGGGCTCGCGCGGGGCGTCCGGGCCGAACGACGCGAGCGCGAGTTCGCGCTCGAGCGGCGTCATGCCGTCATGCGCGAACGATTCGGGCGTGGGCGTCACCATGCGCTCACCTTGCCGATCGCGGCGGCGACGCGCTGCCAGCGGGTCGGCAGCGTCGCGTCGACTTCGCCCGTCGCGGCGTGCGCGCGGCAGCCGCCGCGCTCGATCGTCGCATCGGTGCGCACGCTCCAGCCGAGCGCGTCGAGTTCTTCCTGCAGGTACGCCTCGACGACCGGCAGGTCGGCGGGATGCACCGTGAGGTGCGGCGCGCCCGACAGCGCCGGCTCGGCCGCGAGCACGTCGCGCACCGCGGCGACGAGGGCGGCCGGGTCATGCTTCACGTGCTGGCGCACGACCTGCTGCGCGATGTCGAGCGCGAGCTGCGCGACGTCGGCGGCGAGATCGTGCTCGGCGGCGGCCAGCGCCTCCCGGAACGACGCGGCGAGCGCCGCGAGCTGCGCGGCCTGCTCGCGCACCTCGGCCTGGCCGGCCTCGAAACCCTGCTGGCGGCCCTGCTCGTAGCCGGCCTGGTAGCCGAGCGCCTGGCCCTCGACGTGACCGGACGACAGCCCTTCCGCGTGCGCGGCGTCGCGCACGCGCTGCAATTCCTCGGCGAGCGCGGCCGCGGCTGCGGCCGCGGTGTCGGGCGGCGGCGGGGGAGGCGGCGGGTCGAACGACGCCATTTCCCACCGCTGGTAGGCGGTGAGGCTGCCCGCGCGGTCGCTCGCCGGATCAGACATACGCGTCTTCCGCCTTGCCGCCGATCACGATCTGGCCGCCCTCGGCGAGGTTGCGCACGATCTGCAGGATGCGGCGCTGCTGCGTCTCGACTTCGGACACGCGCACCGGGCCGCGCGCGTCGAGATCCTCGGCGAGCAGTTCGGCCGCGCGCTGCGACATGTTCGCCAGGAATTTCTGGCGCAGCGCGGGCGGCGCGCCCTTCAGCGCGATGATCAGCGTTTCCGACTCGACTTCCTTCAGCACCAGATGGATCGCGCGGTCCTCGAGGTCGAGCAGGTTCTCGAACACGAACATCTGGTCGATGATCTTCTGCGCGAGGTCCGGATCGTACTGGCGGACGTTCTCGAGCACGCCTTCCTCGTGCACCGACGTCATGAAGTTCAGGATCTCGGCCGCGGTGCCGATGCCGCCCATCGGGCTGCGCTTCAGGTTGTCGCTGCCGGACAGGAGGCCCGACAGCACGTCGTCGAGCTCGCGCAGCGCGGCCGGCTGGATGCCGTCGAGCGTCGCGATCCGCAGCAGCACGTCGTTGCGCAGCCGCTCGGTGAAGCACGACGCGATTTCGGACGCCTGGTCGCGGTCGAGATGCACGAGGATCGTCGCGATGATCTGCGGATGCTCGTTCTTGATCAGCTCGGCCACCGCGCTCGAATCCATCCACTTCAGGCCTTCGATGCCGCTCGTGTCGCTGCCCTGCAGGATGCGGTCGATCAGCACGCCGGCCTTGTCCTCGCCGAGCGCCTTCGTCAGCACCGAGCGGATGTAGTCGTTCGAATCGAGCGACAGCGCCGTGTGCTGCTCGGCTTCCTTCGCGAACTCGTTCAGCACGCGCTCGACCTCCTCGCGCGTGACGTTGCGCAGCGCGGCCATCGCTGCGCCGATCTTCTGCACCTCGCGCGGCGCGAGGAATTTGAATACCTGCGCGGCCTCTTCCTCGCCGATCGACATCAGCAGGAGCGCGCTCTTGGTCAAGCCTTCAGCGTTCATCGTTCACCCAGCTCTTCACGACGGTTGCGACGATCTTCGGATCCTGGCGGGCGATCGTGCGTGCGTAGTCGAGGTTGCGCTCATAGCGGTGCTTCTCGTTTTCGAAGCCGAGCAGCAGCGCGTCGGCATCTTCGTGCGCGGCGGCCTTCTCCGGCGCGGGCAGGCCGTCCAGCACGACCGCGTCTTCCGGCGCCGGCAGCGCGGGCGCGGCCGGCTCGGGCGGCGGGAACGCGCGGCGCATCGCCGGGCGCACCACCGCGAAGTACAGCGCCGCCGCGACCGCCGCGATGCCGAGCCACTTCGCGGCTTCCTTCGCCATGTCGATGATGTCCGGCTGGCGGTACCACGGCAGGTTGGCGTACGGGTCGCCGGCGGCCGTGAACGTGCTGTTGACGACGTTCACCGAGTCGCCGCGCTTCGCGTCGTAGCCCATCGCGTCCTTCACGAGCTGCTCGACCTGCGCGAGCTTCGCGGGCGGCAGCGGCTGCATCGTCACGTGGCCCTTCGAATCGGCGACCGGCTGGTAGTTGACGACGACCGCGACCGACAGCCGCTTCACGCTGCCCATCGGCTGCTCGACGTGGCGGATCGTCTTGTCGAGCTCGTAGTTGGTCGTCGAATCCTTGCGGTCGCTGACCGGCGTCGCCTGCGGCCCGTTCTGGCCGTTGCCCGCGACGATCGGCGCGGAGGCCGGCTGCGGCGGCGTGTTCGACAGCGCGCCCGGCACGCCCGATGCGCCGCCCTGGGCGAGCTCGGTCGCGGTGCTGGTCTGCTGGCTGCGGATCGCGGTCTGCTGCGGCGTGCCGTTCGGGCCGTAGCTTTCCGAGGTCTGCTCGAGCCGCGAGAAGTCGATGTCGGCGCTCACCTGCGAACGCGCGTTGCCGGTGCCGAAGATCGGCGCGAGGATCGCGTCGATGCGCTTCTGCGTGTTGCGCTCGACCTGCTGCACGTACTTGAGCTGGCTCGCGTCGAGGCCGGTCGCCGACGCCGGCTGCGTCAGCAGGTTGCCGTCCTGGTCGACGATCGTGACGTTCTTCGCGGGCATGTCGGGCACGCCGGACGACACCATCCGCGTGATCGCCAGCACCTGGCCCTCGTCGAGCACGCGGCCCGGGTAGAGATCGACGAATACCGACGCGCTCGGCGCTTCCTTGTCGCGCACGAACACCGACGGCTTCGGGATCGCGAGATGCACGCGCGCCGCTTGCACGGCGTTGACCGACTCGATCGTGCGCTGCAGCTCACCTTCGAGCGCGCGCTGGTAGTTGATCTGCTCGGCGAACTGGCTGATGCCGAATTTCTGGTTGTCCATCAGCTCGAAGCCGACCGAGCCGCCCTTCGGCAGCCCGAGCGCCGCGAGCTTCAGGCGCGTTTCGTGGACCTGGTTCGCCGGCACGAGGATCGCGCCGCCGGCGTCGGCGAACTTGTAGGGAACGTTTGCCTGCTGGAGCGCGGCGATGATCGCACCGCCGTCGCGGTCCGACAGGTTGCTGTACAGCACGCGGTAGTCGGGCGCGCGGGTCCACAGCACGAGGGCGACGATCACGGCGACCGCGAAGGCGGCGGCGATGATGAACGGCAGCTTCGGGTTGCCGCGCATCCGCGCGATGCCCGGAATCCGTTCAGCGAAGCCGCCGAGCCCGAAGTCCACGCCCGCGCCGCCAGCCCCCGGCAGCGCCGCGGCCGCGGCGGCGCCGGGCGCCGGGCTGGCGAGGCCAGTGCGGGCGTCGGGATTGATCAGCGAATTGGCCTGCGAATCCATGCGTCGAGGTTCTCCGGAGCGGGACGACTGAGCCGCTCGGGCGAGCGGGCGGACAATGACACGATGCGATTATCGTGACGCCGCCCCCGATCCGATTGCCCGAAAAGAGCCGGGTTTCCCCCGTACTTTCACGGCTTTGCCGGACGGTGCGCTGCTATGCTTTTTCGCGATCCGGTATGGCGGGCGTGCGATACGCGCCGACGGCCCGCCCGGTCCGGCCCGAACGGGCCCTCTTTTCTGGATGGGGAAACAGCATGACGGCGAACGTCGGCGGAATCGGTTCGGTATTGCAACAGATGCAGGCGATGGCGGCGCAGGCGGCAAGCGGCGCGGCCAGCCCGAGCGCGGCGGTCGCCGGTTCCGGCGCGGCGACCGCCGGCACCTTCGCGAGCGCGATGAAGGCGTCGCTCGACAAGATCAGCGGCGACCAGCAGCGCGCGCTCGGCGAGGCGCACGCGTTCGAGGTCGGCGCGCCGAACATCTCGCTGAACGACGTGATGGTCGACATGCAGAAGGCGAACATCGGCTTCCAGTTCGGGCTGCAGGTCCGCAACAAGCTCGTGACCGCGTACAACGAAGTCATGCAGATGCCGGTCTGACAGAGCCCTCGGTTTCGCCTAAAGCTTTTAACTTCATTTCCGATAACTCCGGGAGTCAGCCGCGTCGCGGGCGCAGGCTATCCAGATCCAACGCATCAAACAAGGAGAAGCGCATGTTTTCCCCAGGACACGCTGGAGCCAATGCGTACGCGCGCGTCGGCGTCGAGACGGGGGTGATGGGCGCGTCCCCGCATCGCCTGATCGCGATGCTCTACCAGGGCGCGCGGCAGGCCGTCGCGCTCGCGCGCATGCATCTGCAGCAGGGCAACATCCCGGCGCGCGGCGAGGCGATCGGCAAGGCGATCAGCATCGTCGAGAGCGGCCTGCAGACGTCGCTGAACCGCGAAGCGGGCGGCGACATCGCGGCGCGCCTCGATGCGCTGTACAGCTACATCGGCAAGCGCCTGCTGCAGGCGAACGCGCAGAGCAGCGACGCCATGCTGGTCGAGGTCGACGGGCTGCTCGCAACGCTCGAGGAAGCGTGGACGGGCATTGCGCCCGAAGTCGCCCGGATGGCCGCGCAGCAGGCTGCGGATGCGGCCAGATGAACGGCAAGGCCCAATACTTCGCTAGCTACGAGGCGATCGCGGCCGTGTCCGGCCGGATGCTGCACGCCGCGCGCGGCGCCGACTGGAACGCGCTGTCGGGGCTGCAGGAGGAATACCTGCAGCTCGTCGACGGGCTGAAGGAGGCCGGGCAGGGCATCGCGCTCGACGAGGCCGAACTCGCCCGCAAGCTCGACCTGATTCGCTGCATTCTGGCCGACGACGCCGCGATTCGCGATCTCGCGAGCCCGGAGATCGCGCGGCTGTCCGCGCTGTTCGAGGCGCGCCGCTCGAGCCGCGTATTGACCGATCTGTATCGCGCGCGCGGGTAAGGCCCGTTTGCCGGGGCGGCGCTTGCCGCGGGCCCCGATTCCGGATTTGCAACGAAGTGGCTGAGGTGAGCAGGTTCCGATCATGACCGGTATCGACACCGTAGCCGCCGCGTTGCTGGCCAGCCGCCTCGACAGCCTGCTGACCACCGTGACGGCGCCCGCCGGCAGCGGCGCCGCGCAGGTCGGCACGCCGGGCGCCGGCGTGGCGTCGGCGGCGCCTGCGCTCGCGCAGCCGGCCGCGCCGCCCGCTTCGGCCCAGACGGCGCTGTCCGACGTCGGGCTCGTGCTCGACGCGATCTCCCGTTTCGGCGGCGACGCGACGCCGGCGGTCGTCGGCCGCACGCCGCTGCTCGCCGATCCGACCGTGCTGCTGAATGCGCTGACCGCGTCGCCCGACGGCGCGCAGCCGGGCGTGGCCGCTGCGGCGGCGTCTGCGCCTGCTTCGTCTTCTTCTCCTTCTTCTTCCACGCCATCGGCCGCGACCGCCGCGAACGCCGCCGCGGCCGTGCGCGATACGCCCGCCGCGCCGCCCACGGCGGCGCTGCGCGCCGCGCTCGCGCAGGCCGTGAGCGAAAGCGGCCTGTTCTACGAATCCCATCTCGCGCAATGGCTGGCCGGACAGCGGCCGCTCGCGGCGCTCGCGCGCGAGCCGCAGGCGCGGCTCGCGACGGTGCCGGTGCAGACGGCCGCCGACGCCGCGCAGCACGACGCACCCGACCCGCTCGACGAACTGCTCGCGCAGCGCGCGCCGCTGCCGGCTGCGTCGCGCACCGCCTTGCCGGCGGGCGCGTCGGCGACGGGCAGCGCCGCGCCGCATGCATCGATGCCGAACGCGTCGGCGGCCGCGCGCGGTGGTGCGCCGGGCACGGCCGGCATGGCCGATCCGCTCGGCGAACTGCCCGACGCGCACTGGGCGACACCCGCGCGCGCCGCGCTGGCCGCCGCGTCGGCCGATCCGCAGGCGCAGCCGCAGTCGTCGGCGGCCGTGCATCCGGCCGCCGTGCCGCTCGTGCGCCAGCAGCTCGACGTGCTCGCGACCGATCAGTTCCGCTGGATCGGCGAAGCGTGGCCGGGCGCGCGGCTCGACTGGACGATCGAGCCCGACGACTCGGGCGGGCACGCGGCGCGCGGCGACGACGCCGGCGACGGCATCGCGTGGCGCACGCGGCTCACGCTCACGCTGCCGTCGCTCGGCACGGTCGATGCGGAGCTGGTGCTGAACGGCGAGCAGCTCGTCGCGCGGCTGCGCGCGAACGAGGCCGGCGCCGGCCGGCTCGCGCGGCACGAGGGCGCGCTGCGGCAGCGGCTGGAGGCGTCGGGGCTGCAGCTCGGCGGGCTGTCGATCCGCGCGGTCGACGGCGCGCCGGACGGTTTCGACGCGGTCGCCGCGAAGGCGGCCGCGGCCGCCTATGCGCGCGGCGGCGCGGGCGGCACGCCGGACGTCGACGAAACGGTGCCGCGATGAGCATGGGTTCCCGCAAGCGCGCGGCCGCGCTCGTCTACGACGCGAAGGGCGGCGACGCCGCGCCGCGCGTGATCGCGAAGGGCTACGGGGCGGTTGCCGAGATGATCGTCGCCCGCGCCCGCGATGCGGGGCTCTACGTGCACACCGCGCCGGAGATGGTGTCGCTGCTGATGCAGGTCGATCTCGACGATCGGATTCCGCCGCAGCTGTACCAGGCGGTCGCGGACCTGCTCGCATGGCTGTACGCGCTCGAGCGCGCCGAGCCGGAGCGTGAGCCGGACGGCGCCGCGCACTTTCCGCTGCCGGCACTGCGACGCTGAGCGTCGCGCGGGTTCGCTCGTTCGTTTCGTTGCTTGCCTGCGCTGTTGCGTCGGTGTCGGCTGGCGCGGGCTTTCTTCCCGTATCTCGCCGTAAATCTGCCCGATCAGCCGCCGATCGGTGGGCATTCCCGTCTATTCGCTCCTCGTTCCGCGCGCGCCGTGCGATGCAGACGGATTGAGCTGCATCCCGCTTTATGTAATGATATCCATTCTCATTATCATATTGACCGGGCGGCGCACGTTCCACGTGGCGCCGCTCGTCGTGTCGAACGAATGGAAGCTATTGCGTGAACGCGCCTGAAACGATCGCCCCGCTGCGGGCCGACCAGCCCGCCGCGGGCGTCACCGTGCTGCGACCGGCCGTGCGTCCGGCGAGCGACGCCGAGCTGGCGGCGCGCCGCCAGCGTTCGCGCCGCGCGACCTTCATCAAGTGGCTGCGAAAGGTGCACGGCTGGGTCGGCCTGTGGGGCGCGGTGCTGGGGCTGCTGTTCGGCGTGACGGGCATCGTGCTCAATCACCGCGCGCCGCCGCTCAAGATCCCGACCGGCGAGCCGCAGGTCGAGGAGATGCAGCTCGCGCTGCCGAACCCGGCGCCGCGCTCGCCCGCGGCGATGACCCGCTGGCTGCAGCAGGAACTGCACTTCGACGGCCGCCCGGGCCGGGTGCGCAAGGACCCCGCGCAGCCCGTCGCATGGGGCGACCGGCGCGTGATGCAGCCCGAGCACTGGCAGTTCGGCCTGTTCGGGCCGCACCAGAACCTGCAGGCCGAATACTGGGTCGGCAACGGCTACGTATCGGTGAAGCGCACGGGCAACTCGTTCCTGACGACGCTGAACAACCTGCATCGCGGCGTCGGGATGAACCTCGGCTGGGTGCTGCTGATGGATACGATCGCCGGCTCGCTGATCCTGCTGTCGCTGACGGGCGTGCTGCTGTGGACCGAGCTGAACAAGCGCCGCACGGTCGGCGTCGTGCTGGTGGCCGGCTCGGTCGCGGCGGCGCTTGCCGCGGGATTCGCGTAAGGCGACCGGATCGACGCTGCAGCGCGTGCGCGCACACCGCCCATCGCGCCCGCCGGCGTCACGACCCGCAGGTCGCGCCGCTGCTCGCCGCGATCTCGCGCGCGGCCTTCGCGCCTTCGACCTGCAGGATCGTCGGCAGCGACACGTGGTTCTTCGCGGCCGTGACCTCGGCGAGGATCGAGATCGCGATTTCCGGCGGCGTCCGGCTGCCGATGTAGATGCCGGCCGGCCCGTGCAGCCGCGCCAGTTCCGTGTCGCTCAAATCGAATTCGCGCAGCCGCTCGCGGCGCGCCGCGTTGTTGCGCCGCGAGCCGAGCGCGCCGACGTAGAACGCGGGCGTCCTCAGCGCTTCCATCAGCGCGAGATCGTCGAGCTTCGGATCGTGCGTGAGGGCGATCACCGCCGAGCGCGCGTCGAGCTTCATGTCGAGCACCGTGTCGTCGGGCATCGTGTGCACGACGCGCGTGCCCGGCACGTCCCACGCATCCGTGTATTCGTCGCGCGGATCGCACACCGTCACCTGGTAGTCGAGCCCGACCGCGATCTGGCACAGGTAGCGCGACAGCTGCCCCGCGCCGATCACGAGCATCCGGTAGCGCGGGCCGTGGATCGTCACGAGCCGTTCGCCGTCGAACGCGACGCCGTCGGTCGCCTGCGCGGGCGACAGCGACGCGCGGCCCGTCGCGAGCGTCATCGTGCGGGTGACGAGGCGGCCCGCCTCGACCTGCGCGCACAGCGCGGCGACGCCGCTGTCGCGCGTCAGCGGCTCCAGCACGAGCTGGATCGTGCCGCCGCACGGCAGCCCGAAGCGGTGCGCCTCCTCGGCCGTCACGCCGTACTTCACCGCTTCCGGCCGCGCGTCGGGCGCGATGCCGCTCGCATGCACGCGGGCGATCAGGTCGTCCTCGATGCAGCCGCCCGACACCGAGCCGACGACGAGCCCGTCGTCGCGCACCGCGAGCATCGCGCCTTCGGGGCGCGGCGACGAGCCCCACGTCTTCACGACCGTCACGAGCAGCACGCGGCGGCCTTCTTCGATCCAGCGCGCGCTGGTTTTCAGTACATCGAGATCGACGCTTTCCATGATGTTTTCCCGTTGCCGGACGGTCTGCGGCTCCCAACCGTCGTTCGATGGCGGAATTATGAACCGCACCGCGCGCGCGTGCTGCCAGCGTGCGCGTGTGGGGCGCAAATGGCGAGGATCGGGCAAGAGATCGGGACGATCAGGCAGCGCCCGCGCGCGGCAATGGCGCGGCGCGGTTGTGGCGGAGGAGGAAGGCGGAGGCGGAGGCGCTGCGCGCCGCACGGGGCCGGGCGGCCCGGTGCGGCGTTGCAGCCGCACGCGCTGCGTGGGTGCGCGGCTGCATCTGCCATTTCACGTGCGAACGCACGTGCGCGTGGCGTCAGTGCGCGTCGTGCTGTCCGCGCGCCAGCTTCGAGTGGTGGCGCGAGTACACGAAGTAGATCGCGAGGCCGATCACGAGCCACACGCCGAACGCGGCCCACGTGACGGGCGCCAGGTTCAGCATCAGGAACAGGCACGACGCGACCGCGAGGATCGGCACGACCGGCACGCCGGGGCAGCGGAACGCGCGCGGCAGCTCCGGATGGGTGCGGCGCAGCACCAGCACCGCGATCGACACCATCGAGAACGCGGCGAGCGTGCCGATGTTGATCAGCTCGGCGAGCACGTTGAGCGGCACCAGCGCGGCGATCAGCCCGAAGAACAGGCCGACGAGCCAGGTCGTCAGGAACGGCGTCGCGAAGCGCGGATGCACGCGCGACAGCGTCGCCGGCAGCAGGCCGTCGCGCGACATCGCGAAGATGATGCGGGTCTGGCCGTAGCTCATCACGAGGATCACGGTCAGCATGCCGAGCACGGCGCCGAGGTCGATGAAGCCCGCGACCCATTTCTCGCCGGCGATCTGCAGCGCGTACGAGATCGGGTGCGAGATGCTCGCGTACTGCGCGGACGGCACGATGCCCGTCGCGACCGCCGCGACCGCGACGTACAGGAACGCGCAGACGGCCAGCGACGCGATGATGCCGATCGGCAGGTCGCGCTTCGGGTTCTTCACTTCCTCGGCCGCCGACGACACCGCGTCGAAGCCGATGAACGCGAAGAACATCACGGCCGCTGCGCCGAACACGCCGTTCCAGCCGTGCGGCATGAACGGCTGCCAGTTCGCCGGCGTCACGTGGAAGATGCCGACCGCGATCACGAGCAGCACCACCGACACCTTGATGAACACCATGACGTTGTTGATGCGGGTCGATTCGCGGATGCCGATCGACAGCAGCGTCGTGATCACGATCATCACGAGGAACGCCGGCAGGTTGAACCACGTGACGACGCCCGGCACCGCGCCGGGCGCGGCGCTCAGCACGGTCGGCAGCGTGAGGCCGAAGCCCTGCAGCAGCGACTGCAGGTAGCCGGACCAGCCGACCGACACGGCGGACGCGGCGAGCCCGTATTCGAGCATCAGGTCCCAGCCGATGATCCACGCGACGAGCTCGCCGAGCGTCGCATACGAATACGTGTAGATCGAGCCGGCGACCGGAATCGTCGATGCGAACTCGGCGTACGACAGCGCGGCGAGCCCGCACGCGATCGCGGCGATCACGAACGACAGCATCAGCGCGGGGCCGGCCTGCACGGCGCCGGTGCCGGTCAGCACGAAGATGCCGGTGCCGATGATCGCGCCGATGCCGAGGAAGGTGAGGTCGATCGCGCCGAGCGCTTTCTTGAGCCCGGCGGCGTGCGCGCCGGCGATCATGCGATCGACGTTTTTCTTGCGGAAGAGAGACATTGCGGATGGATCGCCGGCGCGCGCGTGCGCGTCGCGTCGACTGAGTGAAAAACCTGAAATTTTAACCGATCTGGCCGGGGCGATTCGCCGCGGTGCAGCACCGGGCGGCGGGATCGTCAGGCAAAACAAGCGCTTGGGCACGCCGGCCGGCGTGCCGGCGCGCGTATCAGGCGCCGGACGCGGGCGCCATGTCGACGAGCTGGTTGCTCATCACGTAGAAGGTCAGTTCCGCGTTGTTCGACAGCCGCATCTTCTCGAGCAGCCGCGTGCGGTAGACGCTCACCGTCTTCACCGACAGCGACAGCGTGTGAGCGATGTCGGTGAGCCGCTTGCCGGACGCGAGCATGCACAGCGTCTGGTATTCGCGGTCCGACAGCTTCTCGTGCGGCAGCGGCTCGTTCTCGAACGACACGTATTCGGCGAGCGCCTCGGCCATCGCCGGGCTCACGTACTTGCGGCCCGCGGCGACCTGCTGGATCGCGGAGATCATCTGCGCGGCGTTGACCGTCTTCGACAGGTAGCCGGCCGCGCCGGCCTTCAGCGCACGCACCGCGTACTGGTCCTCGCGATACATCGAGAACATCAGCACCGGCGTGCGCGGCAGCTTGCGCTTCAGGCGCTTGAGCACCTCGATGCCGTTCATGTCGGTCAGCGAGATGTCGAGCAGGATCACGTCGAATTCGCGCTTGTCGACGGCCGCCATCGCTTCGCCGCCGGTTTCCGCCTCGGTGACTTCGCGGGCCACGCCGCGGTCGATCAGCAGGTGCCGGATGCCTTGCCGGACGATCGCGTGGTCGTCGACGAGCAGGATGTTCAGACTCATGGCGCCCTCACGAAATCGGGAAGGCGCGGCGCGCCGTTGCCGGCGCCGCGAACAGCGCGTCCCACGCGAACCGCGCGGCGAGCTGGGCGCCGCGGCCGGCGGCCGGCGAGGCCAGTTCGAAGCCGCCGCCGAATGCCTCGCAGCGGGCGCGCATGCCGGCGACGCCGTAGCCATGGCGGTGAGCGCGCGCGAAACCGATTCCGTCGTCGGCAACGATCAGCGACAGGTGCGTGCCGTCCGCGTCGATCCGCACGTCGACCGACGTCGCGCGCGCATGCTTCGCGACGTTCGACAGCGCTTCCTGCGCGACCCGGAAGATCGCGAGCGCGCCCGGGCCGGCGAGTTGCGGCAGGCGCGCGTCGGCGGCGCACACGAAGCTCGTGCGCAGGCCGGTGTGTTCCGCATGGCTGTCGATCCAGGCCGACAGCGCGCGCACGAGCCCGCCGTCGAGCGCCGGCGTGTCCTGTTCGGCGATCAGCCGGCGATTCGCGTCCGTCGCGGCGTCGAGCGCGCGCTGCGCGAGATCGAGCGCGCGACGGCAGCCTTCGGGCGCGTCGGCGGGCAGCCAGGTGTCGATGTTCGCGAGCGCGAAGCGCGCGGCGGTGAGTTCGGCGCCGAGCCCGTCGTGCAGCTCGCCGGCCAGATGGCGGCGCGCCGCTTCGTCGGCGGCGAACAGTGCGGCGGACAGTTCGGTGATCCGCGCGGCGAGCGCATCGCGGCCGGCGGCGGTCGTGCAAGGCAACGGGGCGGGGGCGCAGGCCGGCGACGGCTGCTGCGACGGGAACGGGGCGTGGGCGCTCTCGGGCGCGTTAAGCGACGTATCCATGACTCTCCCTGCTCTCAGAAGGCGATTCAGACACCGGTCGGCGACGTGTGCCGGAAGCCGCCGAAAGCGCGGCTCCCTGACGGAATTTGTCACCGGCCAGAGTAACAAAAGTTACATCTTGTAACACATAGATCCGACCCTTCAATGCGCATCCGAATTGCAGCCGCGCGCCGCGCATAATATCTCAAAAATTCTTGAAAAGTCATGACGGGCGGGACATTTAAGGGTTTTTGTGAACAATCTGAACGAACCTGTTGTAGGAAAAACACTGACACACGAGCCGCCACCTGCGCCGTGCCCAAATGTAACTATTTGAGATAGATGGTCGTCGATTGTTACGAATTCGCCAAGCGCGGACGAAAAAAAACCGGAGCGAAAGCTCCGGTCCTTGATGGTGCGCAAGTTTCAGGGGCAGATCAGTCCACGAATGCGCGCTCGATCACGTAGTGGCCCGGCGCGCTGTTCTTGCCTTCGACGAGGCCGGCCTGCTTCAGCAGGTCGGTCGTGTCCTTGAGCATCGCGGTGCTGCCGCACAGCATCACGCGGTCGTGCTCCGGCGAGAACGGCGGGACGTCGAGATCGGCGAACAGCTTGCCCGTCGAGATCAGGTCGGTGATCCGGCCTTCGTTCTCGAATTCCTCGCGGGTGACCGTCGGGTAGTAGACGAGCTTTTCCTTGATGATGTCGCCCAGGTACTCGTGGCCCGGCAGGTCGTGCTTGATGTAGTCCATGTACGCGAGCTCGCCCTTCAGGCGGCACGTGTGCGTCAGGATGACCTTGTCGAAGCGTTCGTAGATGTCCGGATCGCGGATGATCGACATGAACGGCGCGAGGCCCGTGCCGGTCGACAGCATCCACAGCGTCTTGCCGGGCAGCAGGTTGTCGGCGACGAGCGTGCCGGTCGGCTTCTTGCCGATCAGCACCGTGTCGCCCACCTTCAGGTGCTGCAGGCGCGACGTCAGCGGGCCGTTCTGGACCTTGATGCTGAAGAACTCGAGGTGCTCCTCGTAGTTCGGGCTGACGATGCTGTAGGCGCGCGCGAGCGGCTTGCCGTCGACCTCGAGGCCGACCATCGTGAATTCGCCGTTGTTGAAGCGCAGGCTCGGCTCACGGGTGCAGGTGAAGCTGAAAAGCGTATCGGTCCAGTGGTGGACGGATTGGACGGTGGCGGTGTCGTATTTGCTCATGACTGTGAAAACGGACGCGCGTAGCAGACGCGTGCAATGGGCGAAAAACGAGGGCGTCGACCCGATCCGGGGATCGGCCGGCCGGCGCGCCGAACACGCGCCTTCTCGATGACAGACGTTTGAAGAACTGCTTATTTTACCTTGACTGTGCCAATCGCGCGCTTGCCCCCGGCACAGGCGCGGATTTGGCGCAACGTTGCCTTTCGATTCGCTTTCATCGGTCGGCGGCGAGCTTCGCGCCGAGGCCGACGCGCGCGGGCGCCGCCGCGCCGCTCAGGTTTGCGGCGGATCGAGGCGCAGGCGGGCGATGTACGGCAGGTGGTCGGACAGCCACGCGGTCTCGCCGGACGGCGCGTTCCATTCGAGCGGCGTCATCCCGCGCACGAACATCTTGTCGAGCGCGAGCGCCGGCGAAAACGCGGGGAACGTGCGTCCCGACTCGCCGAGCAGCGTCGCGACCTCGGTCAGGCCGATCTCGCCGAACAGCGGAATCGAATCGTTGCGCCAGTCGTTGAAGTCGCCGGCCAGCACGAGCGGGCCGTCCTTCGCGTGGCGCACGATCCAGTGCGCGATCCAGTGCATCTGGCGCAGCCGCGCGGCGCGCGTGAGCGCGAGATGCGCGCACAGCAGCGTGACGGGGCGCGCGCCGGCCAGCGTCGCGCGCGCGACCAGCAGGCCTCGCCGCTCGAAGCGGTGCGCGGAGATGTCCCAGCGTCCGCCGAGGTCGAGCGGATGCGGCGACAGGATCGCGTTGCCGTGCCGCCACGACGGCTTGAACACGTTCGGGCCAAGCGCGATCTGCCAGTCGAGCGCATGCGCGATTTCGGTGGCCTGGCAATGCCAGACGTCGTCGTACGCATCGTTCATCGGCGCGCCGAAGCCGGGCGCGAGCATGGGCCGCGGCAGCCGCCGCGCCATCGCTTCCTGCAGGAAATACACGTCGGCGTGCGTCGAGCGCATCCAGTCGCGCATCGCGTTCCACGCGGTGAAGCCGAGCGGCGTGCGGCCCTTGTGCAGGTTCCAGCTCACCGCGGTGAGTTCGTCGGGCGCGGCGTGCGGCTCGGCGAACGGGACGGACAGGGCATCGTGCGCTTGCATGTCGGCTCAGTCCTTGCTGACGTGCGCGCGCAGGCGGTACACGAGGTGCGGATGCTGGTCGACGAGCGTCCAGTCGGTCCAGTTGTCGCCGCCGATCGACAGCCCCGGATGGCTCGCGACGATTTGCCGCGGCGAGCTCGGCAGGCATGGATCGCGCGGCTTCGCGCCCGGGTCGTCGAGCGTTTCCTGCACGTCGAGCGCGAGCGAGATCGCGTTCGCGTCGACCGCGAGCGGCGCGACGGTGACGGAGCGCGAACGCTCGGTCGGCACGACGCGCGCCTGGTCGCCGCAGCCGACGGGCACGGCGGACGGATAACGATGGGTGTCGGTGCGGGTCTGACCCACGGTGGTTTTCTGCTGGAACGTGTCGATCGTCTGACCGTCGCGCACCACCTGGATCTCCCATGCGACGACGGCGGGCGCGGGGCTCTGCGCATGGGCGGCGAGCGCGACGCTCGCCAGCAGGACGGCCAGGCCGTGTTTCAGCATGAAGCCTCTCCGGAATCGCGGTGTAGCGGGAAACGGACGCACATCTTACGCCCGATCGGCATCGACGGCGATGCGACCGGAGGTGGCGCGACGCGTGTGTCACGCGATGCGGTCCTGCTTGAAAGGTAAGTGCGCGTCACGCGTTTTCAAGCAAAAAAACGCGTGAACGCCTCGACCGGCGCGCGTCGGTCACATTTGCGCGTCGCGCGAACCTGCCGCGCGCGCCGGCTGTCAGCAGCACACGCGCGCGGCTGCTTGCTTGCACCGGGATTCTGGATCGCTACACTGAAATCGAAGGGGTCTGATGGTGCGGCATGCAAGCGGGTGCGAGGTTGGTATGACGACGGCGATGGTGAAACAGGAACTGGCGGTGGCGTCCTTCAGCACGGTGTATGACCTCGAGCAGGTCGAGACGGCGCTGAACGACCTGAACGACGGCGCGAGCGACGCGCTGCGCGCCACCTACGAGAGGATGCTCAAGACCGGCAATCTGCGCTTTTGCGTGAAGCCGAACCGGATGCCGTCGTTCGACGCGCTCGGCGAGGCGCTGCCAAATTTCACGGAGCCGCTCGGCGACGTGCGCAAGCAGGTCGCGCTGTGCCTCGAAACCGACGACCGGCTCGAACTGATGCCGATCCTGCTGCTCGGCCCGCCGGGCATCGGCAAGACCTATTTCGCGAAGGCGCTCGCGCAGCTGCTCGGCACGTCGTATCACTATGTGCCGATGAGTTCGCTGACGGCGGGCTGGATCCTTTCGGGCGCGTCGTCGCAGTGGAAGAACGCGAAGCCGGGCAAGGTATTCGATGCGCTCGTCAACGGCAGCTACGCGAACCCGGTGATCACGGTCGACGAGATCGACAAGGCGGGCAGCGACGCGCAATACGATCCGCTCGGCGCGCTTTATGCGTTGCTCGAGCATGACACCGCGCGCGCGTTCGTCGACGAATTCGCCGAGGTGCCGATCGATGCGGGCAACGTGATCTGGGTCGCGACCGCGAACGATGCGCAGGCGATTCCGGAGCCGCTGCTCAACCGGATGAACGTGTACGAGATCGCGCCGCCCGACGCGGCCGGCGCGCGCCGCATCGCGCAGACGATTTACGACGAGATCCGCACGTCGCACGCGTGGGGCCGGCGCTTTCCGGACGCGCTCGGCGACGACGCGCTCGACGTGCTCGCCGCGACGCCGCCGCGCACGATGCGGCGTGCGCTGCTGCACGCGTTCGGCGCCGCGCGCCTCGACGGGCGCGATGCGATCGAGGCGCGCGACATCCGCGCGGACGAAGGCGCGACGAAGCGCCGCCCGATCGGGTTCTGACACTCGGGATCACTCGGGATACCAGGGAGAGGCGCTGCCGGCGACGCGGGATCGGCGAGAAACATCCGGCTACACATGTGTCCTGCATGCGTGTGGACCGGGACGTACAATCGTCTTCTCTCCCTCGACGCGATAACGACGCGAAAAGCCATGGAGCAGACGGACTGTGTGGTGATCGGCGCGGGCGTCGTCGGGCTCGCGATCGCTCGCGAGCTCGCCGCGCGCGGCCGCGAGACGCTGGTGCTCGAGGCGGCCGACGCGATCGGCACCGGCGCGAGCGCGCGCAGCAGCGAGGTGATTCACGCAGGCCTCTACTATCCGCGCGGCTCGCTGAAGGCGATGTCGTGCGTGCACGGCCGCGACCTGCTGTACGAATTCTGCGAAACGCATCACGTCCCGCATCGCCGCGTCGGCAAGCTGCTCGTCGCGACGTCCGCCGCGCAGGTGAAACAGCTGAAGGCGATCGCCGCGCGCGCCGAGGAGAACGGCGTGCTCGACCTGATGCCGCTCACGCGCGGCGAGGCGCAGGTGCTCGAGCCCGCGCTCGAATGCGTCGAGGCGCTGTTCTCGCCGAGCACGGGCATCGTCGACAGCCATCAGCTGATGCTCGCGCTGCTCGGCGACGCCGAACGCAACGGCGCCGTGTGCGCGCTGAAGTCCCCGGTCGAATCGATCGACGTGTTGCGCGGCGCGCGCTTCGTCGTGCGCACCGGCGGCGACACGCCGGCCGAGATCGAGGCGGCGTGCGTGATCAACAGCGCGGGGCTCGGCGCGCAGGCGCTCGCGCGTCGCACGCGCGGCCTCGATCCGCGCTGGGTGCCGCCGCTCTATCTCGCGCGCGGCAACTACTTCAGCCTGTCCGGGCGCGCGCCGTTCTCGCACCTGGTCTACCCGGTGCCCGACCGCGCGGGGCTCGGCATCCATCTGACGCTGGACCTCGCCGGGCAGGCGCGCTTCGGGCCGGACGTCGAGTGGATCGACGCGCCGCGCTACGACGTCGACCCGGCGCGCGCGGAGGCGTTCTACGCGCCGATCCGCGCGTACTGGCCGGCACTGCCCGACGGTGCGCTGCAGCCGGCCTATGCGGGCGTCCGCCCGAAGCTCGCGGGGCCGGGCGAAGCGCCCGCCGACTTCATCGTGCAGGGCGTGGCGCAGCATGGCGTGCGCGGCCTCGTGAACCTGTTCGGCATCGAGTCGCCGGGGTTGACCGCGGCGCTCGCGCTCGCGCAGCGGGTCGGCGACATCGCGTCGCGCACCTGACGCGCACCTCACGCGTAGCGTCCGCGCGCGGGCCGCCCGACGCGGCTTCGCTGCGCCTGCGAAATCCGTTATCTCCGGCATTTCGGCGCGCACATTTGTTCGCCGCGCGGTTATTCTGTCGAGCGGCCGTCGCCAGAACGGCTTTCAAATCGATAACATTGGAGCGAGTCCCCATGAAAACTTCCCGTCGGAGTTTCCTGATCACGAGCGTCGGCGTCGTCTCGGCCATGGCGCTGTCGCGCGAAGCGCTGGCCGCCGACCTGCCGATGCTGTCCGAAAGCGATCCGGCCGCGCAGGCGCTCGGCTACAAGATGGACGCCACGAAGGTCGACAAGGCGAAATTCCCGAAATACGCGGCGGGCCAGGACTGCGCGGCCTGCATGCTGTACCAGGGCAAGCCGGGTTCGGCGTCCGGCCCGTGCGGCGCGTTCCCCGGCAAGCAGGTGTCGGCCAAGGGCTGGTGCAACGCGTTCTCGAAGATGGGCTGACGTCGGTGGCGGCATCGTGCGATGCCGCAATGTGGCGAAAACCGCAAAACGCCCGCCATCGTTCGATGGCGGGCGTTTTTTATCGCTTGAAATCGGTTTCTTCGCTTTCTACACTCGCTGCACACCAGCGCGCCGCGAACGCTCCCGTGCGATCCGCGACCGCCCGACACGGCGAATTCACGAGGGCGAGACACGCATGGCGACGATTGCGCGTTCAACGAAAGCGGTCGGGCCCGAGCGCGCGCTGAACCGGCGCGCGGTGGCGGCGGCGGTCATCGGCAACGCGCTCGAGTGGTACGACTTCACGGTCTTCAGCTTCATGGTGGTCGTGATCGCCGACCTGTTCTTTCCGACGACCAGCGAATATTCGTCGCTGCTGCTGGCCACCGCGACGTTCGGCGTCGCGTTCTTCATGCGGCCGATCGGCGGCGTCGTGCTCGGACTGTATGCCGACCGCGCCGGCCGCAAGGCCGCGCTGTCGCTCGTGATCCTGCTGATGACGGCCGGCATCTTCCTGCTCGCGGTCGCGCCGCCGTATGCGGCGATCGGCATCGGCGGCCCGCTGCTGATCGTGTTCGGCCGCCTGCTGCAGGGCTTTTCCGTGGGCGGCGAGTTCGGCAGCGCGACCGCGCTGCTGATCGAAGCCGCGCCGTTCTCGAAGCGCGGCTTCTACGGCAGCTGGCAAATGTCGAGCCAGGCCGCGGCGCTCCTGATCGGCGCGCTCGTCGGCGCGGCCGTCACGCACGGCCTGTCGCAGGACGCGCTGCGCGCGTGGGGCTGGCGCGTGCCGTTCATCGCCGGGCTCGTGATCGGGCCGATCGGCGTCTACATCCGCCGCCATCTCGCCGATTCGGAAGCCTTCCTGCATGCGCAGCAGAGCGCGCGGCGCGCGACGCTCGGCGAAGTGTTCGCGCGCCATTCGCGCGAAATGCTGTGCGGGCTCGGCGCGGTGATCGCGCTGACGGTGACGATCTACGTGCTGATCGGCTATCTGCCGACCTTCGCGGTGAAGCAGCTGAAGCTGCCGTATGCGCAATCGTTCTACGCGGTGATCGTCGGCAACGTGCTGCTCGTCGCGCTGTCGCCGCTCGCGGGCGCGTGGTCGGACCGCATCGGCCGCAAGGGGCTGTCGCTGTGGTCGCTCGCGATCACGTGCGCGCTGATGTACCCGCTGTTCGCGTGGCTCGACGCCGCGCCGAGCATCGCGCGGCTGATCGCCGTGCAGGCCGTGCTGTCGGTGACGCTCGCGGGCTACTACGGCCCGTTCGGCGCGATGATCGCCGAGCTGTTTCCGGCCAACGTGCGCTCGACCGGCCTGTCGATCGTGTACAACGTCGCGGTGATGCTGTTCGGCGGCTTCGGGCAGTTCATCGTCACGTGGCTCATCAAGGCCACCGGCTCGCCGCTCGCGCCGACCTGGTACGTGATGGCGGGGCTCGCGCTGTCGATCGTCGCGGTCGCGTTCGTGCCGGCGCGCAGCGCGGATCTCGACGCGCGCCGCTGAGCCGCCGTGCGTCGCGCCCCGTCCGCCGCAGCGCGGAGGGTGTTTAGTTGACGAAGGAAACACGCGCTGCATCAGCGGAACCGCCGCTCGCGCGCGCCCGGGCCGCCGTCATGCGTCGGCAACATCCGCGCACACCCGCTGCGGCGCGCGGAGACGGGTTTTTTCTCCAGCTTGTTGTGCAATCGCTAGCTCAAGTAATATCCGCGTACGCCGGCCCCTGCTGAAGGGTCGGTTCCGATCTGGAGACCTGGAGGAAACATGGAATACAACCGTCTGTTGCACACCCTGCGTGTTACCGCCATGGCAGGCGTGGCAGCGGCATCGTTCGGCATCGCGGGCTCTGCATTCGCACAGATCCCGAACAAAACGCTCGTCTACTGCTCAGAAGGCAGCCCGGCGGGCTTCGATTCCGCGCAATTCACGACCGGCGTCGATTTCACGGCGTCCACGTTCACCGTCTACAACCGCCTCGTCGAATTCGAGCGCGGCGGCACCAAGGTCGAGCCCGGCCTCGCCGAGAAGTGGGACGTGTCGCCCGACGGCAAGGTCTACACGTTCCACCTGCGCCACGGCGTCAAGTTCCACACGACCGACTTCTTCAAGCCGACGCGCGAATTCAACGCGGACGACGTCGTGTTCACGTTCCAGCGCATGCTCGACCCGAACCAGCCGTTCCGCAAGGCCTACCCGGTGTCGTTCCCGTACTTTACCGACATGGGCCTCGACAAGCTGATCACGAAGGTCGAGAAGGTCGATCCGTACACGGTGAAATTCACGCTGGCGGAACCGAACGCGCCGTTCATCCAGAACATGGCGATGGAATTCGCGTCGATCCTGTCGTCCGAATACGCGGACCAGCTGTTGAAGGCCGGCAAGGCTGCCGACATCAACCAGAAGCCGATCGGCACGGGCCCGTTCATCTTCCGCAGCTATACGAAGGACGCGACGATTCGCTTCGACGGCAATCCCGACTACTGGAAGAAGGGCGAAGTGAAGATCGCGAAGCTGATCTTCTCGATCACGCCCGATCCGGGCGTGCGCGTGCAGAAGATCAAGCGCAACGAGTGCCAGGTGATGACCTATCCGCGTCCGGCCGACATCGCGACGCTGAAAGCGGATTCGGGCGTCGACATGCCGTCGCAGGCGGGCTTCAACCTCGGCTACCTCGCGTACAACGTCGAGCACAAGCCGATGGACAAGCTCGAGGTGCGCCAGGCGCTCGACATGGCGATCAACAAGAAGGCGATCCTCGAATCGGTGTACCAGGGCGCGGGCCAGGCCGCGAGCGCACCGATGCCGCCGACGCAATGGTCGTATGACAAGAGCCTGAAGATGCCCGCGTACGACACCGCGAAGGCGAAGGCGCTGCTGTCGAAGGCCGGCTTCCCGAACGGCTTCGAGATCACGCTGTGGGCGATGCCGGTGCAGCGCGCGTACAACCCGAACGCGCGCCTGATGGCCGAGATGATCCAGGCCGACTGGGCGAAGATCGGCGTGAAGGCGAAGATCGTCACGTACGAGTGGGGCGAGTACATGAAGCGCTCGCATGCGGGCGAGCACGACACGATGCTGATCGGCTGGACCGGCGACAACGGCGACCCCGACAACTGGCTCGGCACGCTGCTCGGCTGCGAGGCGGTGAAGGGCAACAACTTCTCGAAGTGGTGCTACAAGCCGTTCGACGACCTCGTCCAGAAGGGCCGCTCGACGACGGGCCAGGATGCGCGCACGAAGATCTACACGCAGGCGCAGCAGATCTTCGCGCAGCAGGTGCCGTTCTCGCCGATCGCGAACTCGACCGTCTACCAGCCGGTGCGCAAGAACGTCGTCGACATGCGCATCGAGCCGCTCGGCTATGCACGTTTCGACGGCGTGAGCGTGAAGTGACGCGACGAGCGTAAGCTGTCACGAAAACCGGCTTGAAAACACCCGGCGGCGAGGGGCCACGAGCTCCTCGTCGCCGGTCGCACATTTCCCACAAGAAAATACGAGACGCATCATGCTCCGATTCGTATTGCGCCGCGTGGGGATGGTGATCCCGACCTTCATCGGCATCACCATCCTCGCGTTCGCGCTGATTCACCTGATTCCGGGCGACCCCATCGAAGTGATGATGGGCGAGCGCGGCGTCGATCCCGTCATGCACGCGGAGGCGATGAAGCGCCTCGGGCTCGACCAGCCGCTGCCCGTGCAGTACGTCCACTACATCGGCCGCGCGCTGTCGGGCGACCTCGGCACGTCGATCATCACCAACACGAGCGTCGCGGGCGAGTTCTTCGCGCGCTTCCCGGCGACCGTCGAGCTGTCGCTGTGCGCGCTCGTCTTCGCGCTCGTCGTCGGCCTGCCGGCCGGCGTCGTCGCGGCACTGCGGCGCGGCTCGATCGTCGACCACGGCGTGATGGGCACCGCGCTCACCGGCTATTCGATGCCGATCTTCTGGTGGGGGCTGATCCTCATCATGGTGTTTTCGTCGTATCTCGGCTGGACGCCCGTGTCGGGCCGCATCGCCGTCGAATACGACTTCCCGCATCCGACCGGCTTCATGCTGATCGACGCGCTGCTCGCGCCGGACGAAGGCTCGTTCAAGTCGGCGGTCAGCCACCTGATCCTGCCGGCGATCGTGCTCGGCACGATTCCGCTCGCGGTGATCGCACGGATGACCCGTTCGTCGATGCTCGAAGTGCTGCGCGAGGACTACATCCGCACCGCGCGCGCGAAGGGGCTGTCGCCCGTGCGCGTCGTCGTCGTGCACGCGCTGCGCAATGCGCTGATCCCGGTCGTCACCGTGATCGGCCTGCAGATCGGCACGCTGCTCGCCGGCGCGGTGCTGACCGAGACGCTGTTTTCGTGGCCCGGCGTGGGCAAGTGGCTGATCGACGCGATCGGCCGCCGCGACTATCCGGTCGTGCAGGGCGGCATCCTGCTGATCGCGACCCTCGTGATCGTCGTGAACCTGGCCGTCGACCTGCTGTACGGCGTGCTGAACCCGCGCATCCGCCACACGAGGTAAATCATGAGCAACCTGCAAAACACCCTGCCGAGCGAATCGGTGCCGGCTGGCGGCCGCACGCTCGCGCTGCGCGAATTCTGGGCCAACTTCTCGCGCAACCGCGGCGCGGTCGGCGCGGGCATCGTCGTGCTCGTGCTGATCGTCATCGCGCTGTTCGCGCCGCTCATCGCGCCGCACAGCCCGGTCGAGCAATACCGCGACTACGTGAAGATCCCGCCCGCGTGGCTCGACGGCGGCAACTGGCAGTTCATCCTCGGCACCGACGAAGCCGGCCGCGACATCCTGTCCCGGCTGATGTACGGCGCGCGGATGTCGTTCTGGATCGGCTTCGTATCGGTCGTGCTCGCGCTGATCCCGGGCATCGTGCTCGGGCTCGTCGCCGCGTTCTTCCAGAAGTGGGCGGACACGGCCGTGATGCGCGTGATGGACGTGCTGCTCGCGCTGCCGTCGCTGCTGCTCGCGGTCGCGGTCGTCGCGATCATCGGCCCGGGCCTCACCAATACGATGTTCGCGATCGCGATCGTCGCGCTGCCCGCGTACGTGCGCCTGACGCGCGCATCGGCGCTCGGCGAGCTGCAGAAGGAGTACGTGACGGCGTCGCGCGTGGCGGGCGCCGGCACGCTGCGCCTGATGTTCTCGCAGGTGCTGCCGAACTGCACGGCGCCGCTGATCGTGCAGGCGACGCTCGGCTTCTCGTCGGCGATCCTCGACGCGGCCGCGCTCGGCTTCCTCGGCCTCGGCGTGCAGCCGCCGACCGCCGAATGGGGCGCGATGCTGGCCTCCGCGCGCGACTACATCGACAACGCATGGTGGATCGTGACGATGCCGGGCCTGTCGATCCTGATCTCGGTGCTCGCGATCAACCTGCTCGGCGACGGGCTGCGCGACGCGCTCGATCCCAAACTGAAACGGATGGCCTGAACATGAGCGAGAACCTTCTGACCATCCGCAATCTCGCGGTCAATTTCAACGGCCTGCCCGCCGTCGACCGGATCAACCTGTCGATCGCGCCGGGCGAGGTGGTGGGCGTCGTCGGCGAATCGGGCTCGGGCAAGAGCGTGACGATGATGGCGCTGATGGGCCTGATCGACGCGCCGGGCAAGGTGACGGCCGACGAAGTCACGTTCAACGGCGTGGACCTGCTGAAGGCGTCGCCGAAGGCGCGGCGCAGGATCATCGGCAAGGACGTCGCGATGGTGTTCCAGGACGCGCTGACGAGTCTGAACCCGAGCTACACGGTCGGCTACCAGATCAAGGAAGTGCTGAAGCTGCACGAAGGGCTGCGCGGCGATGCGCTCCACCGCCGCGCGCTCGAGCTGCTCGACCAGGTCGGCATCCCCGACCCGAAGAGCCGGATCGATTCGTTTCCGCACCAGATGTCGGGCGGGATGAACCAGCGCGTGATGATCGCGATGGCCGTCGCGTGCAACCCGAAGCTCCTGATCGCCGACGAGCCGACCACCGCGCTCGACGTGACGATCCAGGCGCAGATCATGGATCTGCTCGTGAAGCTGCAGAAGGAGCGCGGGATGGCGCTCGTGCTGATCTCGCACGATCTCGCCGTGGTGTCGGAGGTCGCGCAGCGCGTCGCGGTGATGTACGCGGGCGAGATCATCGAGACCAACCGCGTGCCGGACATCTTCGCGCAGCCGCATCATCCGTACACCGAAGCATTGCTCGCGGCGATTCCCGAGCACAACAAGGGGGCGCGGCGGCTTGCCGCATTGCCGGGGATGGTGCCGGGCCGCGATGATCGCCCGTCCGGGTGCCTGTTCGCGCCGCGCTGCAAGTACGTCGTCGACGATTGCCGCAAGGCGCGTCCGTCGCTCGACACGCTGGTGCCGGGCAACGATGCGATGCGTGCGCGCTGCATCAAGCCGCTCAATCTGACGAACCTCGACCTGACGGGAGGCGCACGATGAATGCTGTCAACGAAACGCGCCGCACGGCGCACGACGAGGATGCGGTGCTGGTCGCGAACCAGCTCGCGAAGCACTACCAGGTGAAGCGCGGGATGTTCGGCCAGGGCACCGTGAAGGCGCTCAACGGCGTGTCGTTCACGCTGAAGCGCGGCCGCACGCTCGCGGTCGTCGGCGAGTCCGGCTGCGGCAAGTCGACCCTCGCGCGCCAGCTGACGATGATCGAGACGCCGACCTCCGGACACCTGACGATCGACGGCAAGGACGTCGCCGGTGCGGACCGCCGGACGGTCGCCGAGCTGCGCCGCCGCGTGCAGATGGTGTTCCAGAACCCGTTCGCGTCGCTGAACCCGCGCAAGACCGTCGAGCAGACGCTTGCCGAGCCGCTCGAGATCAACACGAACCTGACGGCCGCCGAGCGCGCGCAGCGCGTCGCGCAGATCATGCGCACGGTCGGCCTGCGGCCCGAGCATGCGAAGCGCTATCCGCACATGTTTTCGGGCGGCCAGCGGCAGCGCGTCGCGATCGCGCGGGCAATGATCCTCGATCCGCGGATCGTCGTCGCCGACGAGCCGGTGTCCGCGCTCGACGTGTCGATCCAGGCGCAGATCCTCAACCTGTTCATGGACCTGCAGGAGCAGTTCAAGACCAGCTACGTGTTCATCTCGCACAACCTCGCGGTGGTCGAGCACGTCGCCGACGACGTGATGGTGATGTACTTCGGCAGCGTCGCGGAGCTCGGCGACAAGGCGACGATCTACGCGCGCCCGCGGCATCCGTACACGCGCGCGCTGATGTCGGCGACGCCGGCGATCTTCGAGGAAGACCGCCGCGTGCAGATCAAGCTGCAGGGCGAGCTGCCGTCGCCGCTCAATCCGCCGTCGGGCTGCGCGTTCCATCAGCGCTGCCCGTATGCGGTCGCGCGCTGCCGGGCCGAGGAGCCGCAGCTGCGCGACGTCGATGGCCGGCGCGTTGCCTGCCATCGCGCCGAGGAGGTGGGGGAGGAGGATGCCTGAAGGCCTGGCGGCGCGCGCTTCGACTGCGCGCCGTGAGCGCATCGGCGGTATGCGCGTGCGTCGCGCGTACCGCAACGCACGCCGCTGGAGCGTGCGCACCGTGACCGGCGCGGCGCTGGCCGGTGCGTGCGCGGTGGCCGGCCTTGCCGTACCCGTCGGACTCGCGCGGGCCGAGGCGCGCGCGTCGGCGACGGCGCCGCTCCATCCTTCGCAGGTGCCGCCGCCCGGCATGACCCTGCCGGGCTTCCATCCGCCGCCGTCGGTGTCGAACGGCACGGTCGCGAGCGGCGCGGTGCGCGCGCAGCCGGCACGGATGCCGTTTTACGTCGCGACCAAGGGCAAGGTCACGATCTACGTGCTCGGCACGCTGCACGTCTCGGCGATCCGTCCGACTATCCGGGCGCGCAGCCGTTCCGGCCGCGCATCCTCGCGGCGCTCGCCGCGGCGCCGACGCTCGCACTCGAGCTGTCGCCGGACGACCTGCTCGAATCGCAGGACGACGTGTCGAAGTACGGCATCTGCAACTACGCGTGCCTGCCGCGCCTGCTGCCCGAGCCGCTGTGGCAGCAGCTCGCCGGCCGGCTGCGCGGCAATTCGGCCGCGCTCGCCGGAATCCGCAAGATGCGGCCGTGGCTCGCCGCGCTCGTCGTCGAGACCTACGATTCGCTGTCGGCCGGCCTGCAGACCGAGTACGGCACCGAGGCGCAATTGCAGAACGTGTACCTGAAGAAGAAGGGCGGCCGGGTGGTCGGGCTCGAGACGCTCGCCGAGCAGATGCGCGCGTTCACCGGCCTCACGCTCGCCGAGCAGCGCGAGATGCTCGCGCAGGACATGGTGCAGACGCCCGCGCAGAACGCCGCCGACGTGAAGGCGCTGCACCGGCTGTGGCGGATCGGCGACGCCGATGCGCTCGCCGCGTGGGCGGTCGCGAAGAGCGAGCGCCTGTCGCGTTCGAAGGCGCTGTCCGCGTCGATGGACAACAAGATCCTGTATGAGCGCAACCGGCGCTTCGTTGCACGGATGACGGCAATCGCCGCGCCGAACCGGCCGCTGTTCGTCGCGATTGGCGCGCTGCATCTGGGCGGCCCGCGCGGCGTGCTCGAATTGTTGCGCCAGCACGGTTACCGGGTCGACGCGAACTGATCGCGCCGATGCGGCGTGCCTATCCTTCCCCGTTTGATCGACGATTGGCGTGCCGCACGTCGTCTAAGGAAAACCCTCGATTCGTCAGAAAATAGCGTTTCAAACGATTGACATCTCGTTCGGGCAATCTCTATTCTTCATCCCACAAGTTGAAAAATTGAAAAGAACAGATAAGTTCTACGGGGTAGCAAAAAAAGCGCGGGGTGAGCGTCGCCGGCACGTGTATCGCGTGCCGGCCGCGGAGTGTCTGCATGCACGGCGGGGCCAACCATCGTCCGATCTCAATCGCATGCGGGCCGACTTGCGGATAAGCAACGTTCCGTCGTCCGACCGGGGGATGCAACAGCGGGCGGCGGCGGACGTACTTTGATCCGGAGCGGGTCTTTCCGGGCGCCGTCGACAGACGGCTTCAGCTGGGCGAACCGGCATCCGGCGATGCGGTTCGGCCAACGGAAAAGCGCCTCCAGGGCGCTTTTTTCTTTCCGGTCCCGCTACGGTTCCGCGTTCTTCATTCTTCGGATATGCCGACTCGGCGGCGCACGTCACGCGCCTTCGTCCGCGTGCAGCGCGCCCGGCGCCACGACGTCGATTCCCGCCTTTTCGAGCGCCGCGCGAATCCGCCGTGCGAACGCCAGCGCATGCGGTCCGTCGCCATGCAGGCAGACCGTCTGTGCATTGAGCGGCACCCATTCGCCGCTGACCGCGCGCACCCGCCGGTCGCGCACCATGTCGAGCGTGCGGGCGATCACCTCGTCCTCGTCGTCGACGAGCGCGCCCGGCTCGCTGCGCGGCACGAGCGTACCGTCCGCGCGATAGCCGCGATCGGCGAACACCTCCTCGATCGCCGCCAGCCCCGCGTGCCGCGCGGCCGCGACGAACACGCTGTTCGCGAGGCCGAACACCGCGAGCGACGGATCGAAATCGTGAATCGCGGACACCACCGCGTCGGCAATGAGCGGATCGCGCGCGGCCTGGTTGTACAGCGCGCCGTGCGGCTTCACGTGCGCGATGCGGCCGCCTTCGGCCTGCGCGATCGCAGATAGCGCGCCGAGCTGGTAAAGCACGCCCGCGTAGATGTCGGTCGCCGGCAGCTGCATTTCCTTGCGGCCGAAATTCTCGGGATCGAGAAAGCTCGGATGCGCGCCGATCGACACGCCCTTCTGCACGGCCCAGCGCACGCAGTCGCGCATCGCGTTCGCGCCGCCCGCGTGCCAGCCGCACGCGATGTTGGCCGACGTAACGAGGTCGAGCAGCGCCTCGTCCGATCCGTATCCTTCGCCCAGGTCGGCGTTCAGATCGATTTCCATGATGTTCCTCGCCCGCGGGCTGCGCGGGCCGTGTTGCGTACTGCTTGCGCCATTGTCACGCTGCGCGCGATTGCGCGCGCTGGCGCGCCTCCTCGCGCATCGCGATCGCGACGTCGATCTGCCGCAGGTAGGCCCGCTCCGCGGCCAGTGCGTCGCGCGCCGCGTCCGGCGTCGTGCGCACGAAGCGGATCGGCAGGTTCAGCCGCGCCTGCGCAAGCTTCCACAGGTCCGCGCGAATTACCGTTCCGATCTTAGGATACCCCCCGGTCGTCTGCGCGTCGTGCATCAGCACGATCGGCTGGCCGTTCGGCGGCACCTGGATCGTGCCGGGGAGCACCGCGTGCGACAGCAGCTCCACCGGCCGTTCGCGGGTCAGCTCGACGCCGGCGAGGCGGTAGCCCATCCGGTTGCTGTTGGCCGTGACGAGCCATTCGTCATCCCAGAACGCCTGCTGCGATTCCGCGCCGAACGACGCGTAGTCGGGGCCGGGCAGCACGCGCACCGGCATCGCCCACGGCGCGTGCGCATGGGCGGGCCGGTGGCGGCGCGGCGGCTCGTCGACGCGCGCGAAACCGCACCACGCCGGCGCCTTGACGCCGAACTCGGGCGCGTCGGCCGCGAGGCAGCCGAGGGTCGCCGGCGGCACGCCGACCGGCAGCCGGTCGCCGTCGCGCAGCGCGCGGCCGCCGAGGCCGCCGAAGCGCGACGCGAGATCGGTGCTGCGCGAGCCGAGCATCGGCAGCACGTCGATGCCGCCCGCGATGCACAGATAGCCGCGCATCCCGCGCTTCGCGGCCGGCATCGCCAGCGTCTGGCCGGCCTCGACGGGCAGGCTCCACCATGAATGGACGGGCTTGCCGTCGAGCGTCGCGCCGAATTCGGTGCCGGTGATCGCGATGCGCGTCGCGCGCGGAAAACGGAAGGCGGCCGGGCCGATCGTGATCTCGACGGCGGCCGCGTCCGGGCGGTTGCCGACGAGCCGGTTGCCGACCTCGAGCGCGAGGCTGTCGAGCGCACCGCCCTGCGCGACGCCGAGATGGCGCGCGCCCTGGCGGCCGAGATCCTGCACGGTCGACAGCGGGCCGGCCCGCAACACCTCGATGCTGCCAGGCGCTTTGCTCTGGGTCATGTCGCGTGGACTCCCGCAATGGTGAAGCGCACCCGGTCGCCGGGCAGGAGCAGCGTCGGCGGCTGCCGGGACGGATCGAACAGCACGTGCGCCGTGCGGCCGATCAGCTGCCAGCCGCCGGGCGACGTGGCCGGGTAGATGCCGGTCTGTGCGCCGCCGATGCCGACCGACCCGGCCGGCACCTCGAGGCGCGGCGCCGCGCGGCGCGGCATGTGCAGCGCGGCGTCGAGGCCGCCGAGATAGGCGAACCCCGGCTGGAAGCCGAGGAAGAACACCACGTATTCGGCGCCCGCATGGCGCGCGACCACCTCGTCGGCCGACAGGCCCGCATGCGCGGCGACCGCCTGCAGGTCGGGGCCGGCCGCGCCGCCGTATTCGACCGGAATCTCGATCTCGCGGCCGGGCGCATGCTCGACGTCGGCGGTTTCCCAGGCGTCGAGCAGCGCGTCCGACAGCGTGCCGGCGGACGCGGCAAGCACGTCGAACACGATCGTCAGGTTGTTCATGCCCGGCACGACGTCGATCACGTGCGGCCACGCGCGCGCGGCCTCGGCAACGGCCCAGACGCGCCGCTGGCAATCGAGCGTGGCGGGGGGCGGCACCTCGCAGACGAGCGCGGCGTCGCCGAGCGGATAGATGCGTGGATGCGTCATCGGTCTGGCCCGGTTCGGGCGGCAATATTAACGTACATTGTCAAGAAGATATCGATAACTTGCCAGTGCGCGTTTTTGCCTAGCTGGTGCGCGCAGGCTTCTGACGTACACTCGGCACACCCTGACATCCTGCGTGCGCCGAACTGTCCCATGAAGCGTCATCCGACCAAGATCGTCTCTTCCGAACACCTGGTTTCCGATTCGAGCGCGGAGCTGTCCGAGCTCGAATACGGGCTCATCATGGCGGGCAACGCGTTCAACCGCTGGATGGTGCGGTGCATGTCGGCCGCGGGCGCGAAGGACATGACGGCGGTCGAGGTGTCGCTGCTGCATCACGTCAGCCATCGCGAACGCCAGAAGAAGCTCGCCGACATCTGCTTCGTGCTCAATATCGAGGATACGCACGTCGCGACCTACGCGCTGAAAAAGCTGATCGCCCGAGGCTACGTCAAGAGCGAGAAAAGCGGCAAGGAAGTTTTCTTCTTCGCGACCGAGGCCGGGCGCGACCTGTGCCTGAAGTATCGCGAGGTGCGCGAACACTGCCTGATCGAGACGCTCAAGGACAGCGGCCTCACCAACGAGCAGATCGGCGACGCGGCGCAGCTGCTGCGCCACGCGTCCGGGCTGTACGACACGGCCGCGCGGGCGGCCGCGTCGCTGTAGCCGGGCGCGCGGGACTAAACACCTACGCGTCGGCCACGTAGGTTTCCTCGTCCGTCACGACCCAGCGCATCGCGAGATCGTGATCCTCGGCCGGCAGCGCGTCGACCTTGCACGCCTCGTACGCGATGCCGACCGTCACCGGCAGCGACCCGCCCGGCCACGCGGCGAGCGTGCGGTCGTAATACCCGCCGCCGTACCCGAGCCGGTACAGCCACGTATCGAATCCGACGCACGGAATCAGCAGCAGGTCCGGCACCACGACCACGCCGGACGCCGGCTCCGGAATCCGGTGGTGCCCTTCGCGCATCGGCGTCGCGTCGTCCCACGCATGAAACTCGAGCGGCGTGCGCTGCTCGCGGATCACCGGCAGCGCCACCTGCCGGCCGGGCTGCGCCGCGCGCCACGCGAGCACCGCCGCGCGCGCGTCGAATTCCCCTGGCAGCGGCCAGTAGAACCCGACCGTGCGCGGCGCGAGCCGATCGAGCAACGCACGCAGCCGCGCATCGAGCGCGTCGTTCACCGCGGGGCGCGACGCGGCGTCGCGGCGGGCCTCGGACAGCGCCCGGCGCAATGCCTGCTTCCGTTCGGCCAGATGGTTGCGTGCTATGCTTTCGCTCACTCCGTGCTCCATTCAAAACGATGTCGAACAGCCTTTTTCGAGTATATCGCGCGGTCGCGCTGACGCTTTCGGCCGCCGCGGTCGTCGCGGGCACGGCCGCGTGCGCCGCGCCGTCCGGCGACGCGCTCGCCGGGGACGACGACGACCAGACCTTCATCCAGCTCCGCGAAGCCGCGCGCCGCAACGACGCCGCGAAGGCCGCGCAGCTCGCCGCGATGATCCCGAACTATCCGGTCCCGTCGTACCTCGAGTATTTCCAGATCAAGCCGCAGCTGTTCGATGCCACGGGCCGCGCGCGCGTCGACGCGCCGGACGCGCCCGTGCTGTCGTTCCTGCAGCGCTACGACGGCCAGGCGATCGCCGACCGCATGCGCAACGACTACCTGCTCGTGCTCGGCGCGCGCCACGACTGGCGCAATTTCGACGAGCAGTACAAGCGCTTCGTGCTCGACGACGACACGCAGGTGAAGTGCTACGCGCTCGAATCGCGGGCCGCGCGCGGCGAGAACGTCGCCGACGCGGCGCGCGCGCTGCTCGTCGAGCCGAAGAACTACGGCGACGCGTGCGTCGACCTGATCACCGCGCTCACCGTCAACCAGCAGTTCTCGAGCGACGACGTGTGGCAGCAGGTGCGCCTCGCGTTCGAGCAGAACTACACGACGCTCGGCGGCAAGATCGCCGATGCGCTCGGCCCGCGCCCGGTCGCGTTCGACCAGGCGACGAGCGCGCCGCCGCTGTTCCTCGCGCGCGGCGTCGGCCCCGACGCGGTGTCGCACCAGCTCGCGCTGATCGCGATCGGCCGCATGGCGCGCAACGATCCGGACCAGGCGGCCGGCATGGTCACGTCGCTCGCGTCGTCGCTGACGAAGCAGGAGCAGGCGATCGCGTGGGGCGCGGTCGGCTATCAGGGCGCGGTGAAGCGCTCGGCGCTCGCGTCGGTCTGGTATGCGAAATCGGCGAACGCGCCGCTGTCGAACGCCGCGTACGAATGGCGCACGCGCAGCGCGCTGCTCGTCGGCAACTGGCCGATGGTGCGCTGGTCGATCGAACAGATGCCGCCGTCGCTGCGCAACGATCCGGCGTGGGTCTACTGGCATGCGCGCGCGCTCAAGCAGAGCGGCGACACGCTGCAGGCGAACCAGGAGTTCGAGCAGATCGCCGGGCAGTTCAACTTCTACGGGCAGCTCGCCGGCGAGGAGCTCGGCCAGCGCACGAAGATCCCGCCGCGCACCACGGTCTCCGACGCCGAGATCGGCGAGATGGCCAAGGTGCCGGGCTTCGCGCTCGCGCAGCGCTTCTATGCGCTGAACCTGCGCCTCGAAGGCAACCGCGAATGGAACTGGCCGCTGCGCGGGATGACCGACCGGCAGCTCCTCGCGGCCGCCGAGTACGGCAAGCGCGTCGACCTGCTCGACCGCACGGTGAACACGGCCGACCGCACGAAGGCCGAGCACGATTTCACGCTGCGCTACCCGTCGCCGTACCGCAGCATCGTCGAGCGCTACGCGCAGTCGACCGGGCTCGACGTCGAATGGGCGTACGGGCTGATCCGCCAGGAATCGCGCTTCATCACGAGCGCGCGTTCGTCGGTCGGCGCGGGCGGCCTGATGCAGCTGATGCCGGCGACCGCGCAGCTCGTCGCGAAGAAGCTCGGGCTCGGCACGATCTCGCGCGCGCAGATGCACGACATCGACACGAACATCCAGCTCGGCACCTGGTATCTGGCGGACATCTACAACAACTTCGACAGCTCGCCGGTGCTCGCCACCGCCGGCTACAACGCGGGCCCGGGCCGGCCGCGCCAGTGGCGGCAGGTGTTGACGCAGCCGGTCGAAGGCGCGATCTTTGCGGAGACGATCCCGTTCAACGAGACGCGTGACTACGTGAAGAACGTGCTGTCGAACACGACGTATTACGCGGCGCTCTTCGAAGGGAAGCCGCAGTCGCTGAAGAAGCGGCTAGGCATGATCTCGCCCTGATCTGCAACCTGCACACTGCCGCGCGAGACGCGGCAGTGCGCTTTTGGGGCCTGCGATCCGCGTGCGCGCGGGCGGGCCCGATGGAGGGTCGAACATGGATCAGACCATCGCGCTGCTGGGCGGGACCGGCTTCATCGGCAGCCGGCTCGTGAGTGCGCTGATCGATGCCGGCAAGCACGTGCGGATCGGCACCCGCCGCCGCGAGCATGCGCGCCACCTGATGATGCTGCCGGTCGAGATCGTCGAGCTCGAAAGCCTCGACGAGCGCAGCCTGGCCCGCTTCGTCGCCGGCGCGCACGCGGCCGTGAATCTCGTCGGCGTGCTGCACGGCGGGCACGGCACGCCGTACGGCGCCGGCTTCGAGCGCGCGCACGTCGCGCTGCCGGCCGCGCTCGCGAGCGCGTGCATCGAGGCCGGCGTGCGGTGCCTGCTGCACATGAGCGCGCTCGGCGCGAATTCGCACGGCGCGAGCATGTACCAGCGCTCGAAGGGCGACGGCGAGGCCGCGCTGCACGCGGTCGCGGCCACCGATTCGCTCGCGCTGACGATCTTCCGGCCGTCGGTCGTGTTCGGGCCGGGCGACGCGTTCCTCAACACGTTCGCGCGGCTGCACCGCACGCTGCCGGCGATTCCGCTCGCGATGCCCGACGCGCAGTTCCAGCCGGTGTTCGTCGGCGACGTCGCGCGCGCGATCGTCAACACGCTCGACCTCGCGGCCGCGCGCGGCAAGACCTACGAGCTCGGCGGCCCGAAGGTCTATACGCTCGAGGCGCTGGTCCGCTATTGCGGCACGCTGGCCGGCCGCGAGGCGCCGATCGTGCGGCTGCCCGACGCGATCGCGCGGCTGCAGGCGGCGTTTCTTCGAATGCCTGCCGGGCGAGCCGGTGATCACGCGCGACAACCTCGCGTCGATGTCGGTGCCGAACGTGCTGTCCGGCCCGCTCGCGCCGGAGCTCGGCATCCAGCCCGTGAGCCTCGAGAGCATCGTGCCCGCGTATCTCGGCGACGCGGCGCTGCGGTCCCGCTTCGACTGGTTCCGCTCGCGCCGCTAGGCGCCGCCGGCCGTCGCTTTCCGTCGTCCAACCTCGTGCTAATCGGAACACCGCCATGAGACTCGTCATTGGAGACAAGAACTACTCGTCGTGGTCGATGCGGCCCTGGCTGCTGCTCGAACATTTCGGCATCCCGTTCGACGAAATCGTCATCGAGCTGCGCCGCGACGACACGAAGGCGCGCATCCTCGAACACGCGCCGTCCGGCAAGCTGCCGTGCCTGATCGACGACCACGGCGTCGCGATCTGGGATTCGCTCGCGATCGCCGAGACGCTCGCCGAGCGCTATCCGCAGTACCCGATGTGGCCGGCCGATCCGCTCGAGCGCGTGCATGCGCGCTGCGTGTCGGCGGAGATGCATGCGGGCTTCGCGGCGCTGCGCGAGCAGATGGGGATGAACGTGCGCGCGTCGATGCCGGGCCGCGGCGCGACGCCCGACGCGCTCGCCGACGTCGCGCGCATCGACGCGCTGTGGAGCGAATGCCTCGAAGCGTCGGGCGGGCCGTTCCTGTTCGGCGAATTCGGCATCGCCGACGCGATGTATGCGCCGGTCGTGATGCGCTTCAACACGTATGCGCCGGGCCTGTCGCCGGAAGCGGCCGGCTACGTCGAGCGCGTGACCGCGCTGCCGGCGGTGCAGCGGTGGATCGACGGCGCGCGCCGCGAGACGCACGTGATCGCCGACTACGAGCCGACGCCGTGAGGGGCTGCGCGTGAGGGGCTGCGCATGAGGGTCTACGCAGTAGGCGGCGCGATCCGCGACGAGCTGCTCGGCGTGCCGGTGCAGGACCGCGACTACGTGGTGGTCGGCGCGACGCCGGAGCAGATGGTCGCGCAGGGCTTCAAGCCGGTCGGCAAGGATTTTCCGGTGTTCCTGCATCCGCAGACGCACGAGGAGTACGCGCTCGCGCGCACCGAGCGCAAGACGGCGGCCGGCTACCACGGCTTCCAGTTCTACTACGCGCCGGACGTGACGCTCGACGAGGATCTCGCGCGGCGCGACCTGACGATCAACGCGATGGCGCGCGAGGTGAGCCCGGACGGCTCGCTGGCCGGGCCCGTGATCGATCCGTTCGACGGGCAGGCGGACCTGCGCGCGCGCGTGTTCCGGCACGTGAGCGACGCGTTCGTCGAGGACCCGGTGCGGATCCTGCGCATCGCGCGCTTCGCCGCGCGCTTCACCGGCTTCGCCGTCGCCGACGACACGCTCGCGCTGATGCGGCGGATGGTCGACGCGGGCGAAGTCGACGCGCTCGTCGCGGAGCGCGTGTGGCAGGAGCTCGCGCGCGGGCTGATGGAGGCGCGGCCGTCGCGGATGTTCGACGCGCTGCGCGAGTGCGGCGCGCTCGCGCGCATCCTGCCCGAGGTCGATGCGCTGTGGGGCGTGCCGCAGCGCGCCGACTATCACCCGGAAGTCGATACGGGCGTGCACGTGATGATGGCGGTCGACCACGCGGCGAAGCAGGGCTATTCGCTCGCGGTGCGCTTCGCGGCGCTGACCCACGATCTCGGCAAGGCGACGACGCCCGAGGACGTGCTGCCGCGCCACATCGGCCACGAAGGCCGCAGCGTCGACCTGCTGAAGCCGCTGTGCGACCGGCTGCGGGTGCCGAACGAGTGCCGCGACCTCGCGCTCGTCGTCGCGCGCGAGCACGGCAACCTGCATCGCGTGATGGAGATGGGCGCGGCGGCGCTGGTGCGGCTGTTCGAGCGCACCGACGCGCTGCGCAAGCCGGCGCGCTTCGCCGAAATGGTGCAGGCGTGCGAAGCCGATGCGCGCGGCCGGCTCGGGCTTCAGACGCAGCCGTATCCGCAGGCCGAGCGGCTGCGCGTGGCGCTGGTGGCGGCGCGCGGCGTCGATGCGGGCGCGATCGCGCGCGGTATCGGCAACGATGCGATGCAGATCAAGGACGCGGTGCATCGCGCGCGGATCGACGCGGTCAAGCAGGCGCTGGCGATCGCGGAATAGGCGAGGGGCGGGTGGTGGGGTGGGGGCCGGGTGGCTCGTCGCGGCGGGGGGGATCGCGGCCGGGTCGATTACGGCGCGGCCGGTTACGCCCGGATGAGCGCGGCGCGGCTTGTTGAGGCTCGGCCCGTCTGGGTCATGCGTGTGTTGGCCCGACGGATCACGACCCGGCGCATCCTGGCCCAACGAATTTCGACCCGTTGAATCCCAGCCCGCCCAATCCCGGCCCGGCCAATCGTGGCCCGGTTAATCGCGGCCCATCCAGTCACGGCCGGCTTGTCGCGTCTCGTCAATCCCAGCCCGGCCGATTCACTGCTTCGTCCGCGCGCGTGCCGCGGCAACCCGGCCCTTGCCCGCGGCCGCGCGTGGTTTCCCGCCGGCCGGCTGTGTCGTGCCACGCGCCGGTGTGCCAGCGGCTGAGGCGGCCGGCTCGTCCTCGGCCCGCACGCCATTCGACACCGATTCGCGCCGGCTCACGCGCGGCTCGCCGGGCGTCGCGCCGGCCTCGCGCGCGAGCAGCCTGATCTTCATGGCCGCCGAGCCCAATTCCGCACCGTCGTCGAACAGCGGCAGCGTGCCGACCACGATCAGCTCCGCAGGCCCGGCGCCCACGTTGGCGACGCGATGGCGCTTCCTCGCATCGAAATGCAGCGAATCGCCGGCCGACAGCGGGTAATCGCGCTTGCCGATCGTGTAGCACACGCGGCCGGCGAGCACGTAGACGAATTCGTCGCCGCCGTGCGCGACCCATTCCGAGCAGTAGCCTTCCATCATCTGAACCTTGACGGCGTTGATGAGGCTGCCGTCGAAGGTCGTGGAGAGCCGCTCGTAGCGCTGCGACGCCCTGTCGACCGCATACGACTCCCGGTTGCCCTGATGCGAATCGGGCTGCGGCTGGCGGGGCTGGTCGATCAGCGCGCCGAGCGGCACGTTCAGCGCCTTGGCGACGTTGACGAGTGACGAAATGGAAATGCCGGTGAGATTGCGTTCGACCTGGGACAGGAACCCGACCGACAGTTTTGCCTCGGTCGCGATTTCCAGCAGCGTTTTCTTCGATTCCCGGCGCAGGCGCCGGATGCGCTGGCCGATACGCATGATGTCTGAATCCATGAATCTCTTTCGTGGCAACTCGTGGCAACGAACCGGAAAGCGCGCAACACGCGGCGCGGCGGCCGCGCCCCAGCATGCCGCGCATCGCCCGCGGCACGGCCGTTCGGGCGACGATGCCGGCGCATTGTACCCGCGGCATCGTGACGCCGCCCGTAGCCGTCGGTGGTCGCCGAGCGGGCCGCCGCGTCACGATCGGTAATTTTAGCCCTACGAAAATTTGCGCTTGACCGCCCTGTATGCGTGCTCTAGATTTTGTCCCTCATCAAACAAAGTTAAGTAGGACAAAAATTGAGCCGCAGCGTCGGGGCGTTCGCCGCCACGCCGCCGCCGGCCGTCGACAACAATCAATGACGGGTATCCGATGATCGATCGACTGAAATACAGTTTCTCCGGCCTTGCCGCGTACGATGCGCGCGTCGCCGACACGCAGGCCGGCCTGTCGCGCCTGCTCGACGCCGCGCAGCTCGACGCCGTCGTGATCACGTCGCAGGACGAATTCATTTCCGAGTACGTGCCGCGTCGCAACAACCAGCGCTACGCGCTGTCGGGCTTCGACGGCTCGGCAGGCTCCGGCATCTTCCTCGGCGCGGCGGCGGCGCAGGCGCTCGGCGTGCCGCAGTTCGTGCTGTTCGTCGACGGCCGCTATCACCTGCAGGCGGAGCAGCAGTGCAACCCGGCGCGCGTGCACGTCGAGAAGCTCGGGCTGAACGTGTCGATTTGGGCGGCGATGGCCGACTGGCTCGTCGCCCATGCGGGCCGGCTCAAGCGGGTCGGCTACGACGGGCTGCGGATCAGCGTCGCGCAGCGCGACCGGCTGCTCGACCGCACGCAGGCGGCGCGGTTCGACTGGACGAGCCTCGTCGGCCGCGAAATCGACCGGGCGATCGCGCTGCCGGGCTGGGTGGTCGAGCGGCCGATCTTCGAGCTGCCGGAATCGATGACCGGCGTGAGCGTCGCGCAGAACCTCGACGCGCTGAACGGCCGGCTCGCCGCGCACACCGCCACGGCGAGCGACACGGCGACCGCCACGGCGACCGCCACGACGAGCGACACGACGACCGACACGACGACCGACACGACGACCGACACGACGACCGACACGACGACCGACACGACGAGCGACACGACGAGCGACACGACGAGCGACACGACGACCGACACGACGACCGACACGACGCCCCCCACGACCGCCTTCGTCACCTGCGCGTCCGACGACCTCGGCTATCTGCTGAACAGCCGCGGCTATCACATCCCGAATGCGTCGTCGCACCTGGGCTTCCTGTTCGTGATCGGCGCGCAGGTCGTGCTGTTCCTGCCGGAAGGCTGCGACCGTTGCCCGGTCGACCTCGAATCGTATCCGGTGCTGCAGGTGATCCGGCGCGACTTCGACGAGCTCGAGCGCTTCCTCGCGCAGTTCGTGGCCGAGCACGTGTGCTACGGCTTCGAGTCGGTCAACTGCGCGCTCGTCGACACGGTGCGCCGCGTGTGGCCGCAGGCCGGGCATGCCGATTTCAGCCCGGTCGAGGCGATGCGGGCCGCGAAGACGCCGGAAGTGCTCGACCAGTTCCGCGACGCGTTCGCGCGCAGCTCCGCGGCGATCGCCGACGCGATGCGCTGGGCGAAGACGGGCGAGCCGGGGCAGCGGCATTCCGAATACGACCTGGCCCGCGTGATCAATGACGCATACGGCGCGCGCTCGGCGGTGGCGCTGACGTTCACGACGATCGCGGCGAACGGCGCGAACAGCGCGTCCGCGCACTACACGGCGGCGAGCCCGGAGGTCGAGCTGACGGAGGGCGAGCTGGTGCTGCTCGACAGCGGCGCGTACTACGAGGGCGGCTTCGCGACGGACTGCACGCGCGTCGTGCTGCGCCGGACCCGCCCGGACACGGTCGCGCAGCCGTGGCAGCGGGAGATCTACACGGTCGCGCTGAAGGCGTGCATCAAGGGGCTCGTCACGCCGTTCCCGAAGGACGCGACGGGCGGCGACGTCGATGCGGCCGTGCGGCAGGTGTGCCGCGATCACGGCCATGATTTCGGCCACGGCACCGGGCACGGCGTCGGGATCCACGTGCACGAAGGCGGGGTGCGGTTCGCGCCGGGGTCGAAGTACGGCCTGGTGCCGAATGCGGTGATCTCGGTCGAGCCGGGCATCTACGTGCCGGGCAAGGGCGGGGTGCGGATCGAGAACATCGTGATCATCCATGCGGACGACGCCGAAGCGGGCACCGTCGCGTTCGAAAACCTCGTCACCGTGGGCTACGACTGGGACCTGATCGACGTCGCGCTGCTCGACGACGACGAGCGCGCGTATCTGCGCGACTACGAACGGCTTTGCGCGCAACGCGGCACGCAGGTCACCGCGTGTCCGTTGCTGTAAAGGAAGGGGAGTGCGGCGCGGCCGCGCATGGTGCGACGGGGCGCCGGCGCTGCGGCGCGCGCGGCGCTCAGCGCACCAGCGCCGACACGCGGCCGTCGGGGCCGTAGAAGCCGACCCGCGCGGGCGCGTCGCGCAGCACCGCGAGCGCGCGTTCGTTGTAGTCCATCCGGATGCGGATCAGCATGCCGTTGTTCGCGTTCGCGCGGCGCGCGCGATCGGCGGCCTGCTGCAGCAATTGCCAGCTGCCGGACAGGCGCGCGTCGCGCTCGGCGGCCTGGTCCATCCCTTTCTTGCCGACGGGAAAGCCGAGTGCGGACAGCTGCGTGTCGCGGGTGCGCTCGAGCTGTGCGAGCCGGTCGATCAGCACGGTTTTCTTCTCGATGATGTCGGGCAGCGCCTCGAGCGGCTCGGGCGTCGTCAGCGCCTTTTCCTCATAGGCGAGCAGCGACGCGAACGCTTCGACCGTCGCGTGTTCGTCGTTGACCGTGGCCAGCAGCTCGTCTCTCATCGCGTCATGCTCGTCGCGCCGGCACGCGTTCCCGCATGCCGGCCATCCAGGGGACCGGTCAGGGCGTGACGGGCCCCGGGCCGGCTCAGTTGCTCTGCGAGCGCTGCCGTTGCAGCAGTTCGCGGGCGGTATTCAGTACGCCGTCGGCAATCTTGCTCGCGTCGATCGTCAGCGTGCCGTTGCTCAGCGCGTCCTTGATCGACTGGACGAGGCCCGTGTCGATGTCCGCGTTGCCGGACGCCGACAGCGTGCGCAGCTGACCGGACAGGCCCGACAGGTTCACGCTCGTGTCGCCGCCGGTCGATCCAGCGTCGCCGGCCTGCGCGGACGACGACGAAGCCGCGCCGGATTGCGCGCGGGTCGCGCCGTTGCCGGTGGGCGCGAGTGGGCTCGGGTTCGGAGTGGAATCGATTTTCACGATGGCATTCCTGTGCGGTTTGACCCAGATAACGGCCGGTCCGGCCCGAACTTTAGCATCGCGGGTGCGAAATTCTCCGAATAAACAATTCTTTGCAATGTTGCGGTGGGTCCGGTCCCTATAGCGGAATCTCCACCGTGCCGGCGTCCTTGACGATCGCCGTGACGATCTGCCCGGCCGCCATCCGCACCCGTACCGACTGGCCGGGCGCCGCGTTGGCGAGCGCGCTGCCTTCGGCGGAAATCGTGAAACCCGGCCCGGCCGCGACGACCCGCACGGTCTGGCCGGCCGACACTGACGCCGCGCTCTTCAGCATGTCCTGCCGCAACGGCAGCCCCGCGGCGACGCGCGCGAGCGCGGTCGAGCCGACCGCCTGCGCCGGATCGGTGATGACCGCGAGCGGCAGCAGGGTCAGGTCGCCGTCGCGCGCGACGAGGTCGGCCGCGGTGAGCACCTCGCCCGGCGCGATCTGCCGCGCGGCCGTGTAATAGGTGGCCTGCACGGTGACCTTCGCCTGCAGGTAGACGGTCCACGGCCGCTCGCCCGCGCAGCGCACGCCGACCGTCGTGCGGCCCCACAGGCGCGCGCCGGTCGGCAGGAACGGCTCGAGCGTCGTGCACGCGGCGAGCCCGCGCGGAAAGGAGGGCGCGACGCTCGCCGCCGGCTTGCCGGGCAGGCCGGCGATCTGCTGCTGGAGGAAGGCGAGCGCCGTGCGCCGGATCGTGTCGGGGTCCTGCTGGCCGGGCGGGGTCGCAGGCTGCGCCGCGGCGGCCGGCTGGGGCGCGGGCGCGGCGTACGCGGTGCGCACGGCGGCCGCGCGCGCGGCGAAGGCCGGCCGCGGCGCGTTCGACGCCGGTTCGGGCGCGCCGGCGACGACGGTCGCGACGGCGCCCGGATCGGCAGCGCGCGGTGCCGCGTAGCGGGGAGCGGCGTAACTGGAGGCGGTAGCGGCAGTAGCGGCGTGCGCGGCATAGGCGCTGCTGACGGAATTGGCGCGCGCGTCCGCGTAGGCGGCGCGCGGGGCGGCGCTCGGCACCGCAGCCGGCGCCGGGACGTCGACCACGACCATCGTGCCGGCCGGCTGCGCGGCAGGTGCAACCGTGCCCGCGCCGACCATGCCGGCACCGGCATTCCCGACCGGCGCCGCGCCGCCGCTGCCCGCGACCGTCGCAACGCCTGCGCCGCCTGCGCCGCCGCGGCCCGGTTGTCCCACACCCGCCACGCCCGCCGCGCTCGCATGGGCGAGCGCGGTCTCGGCCGACTCGCCGCGGCCGGGGATCACGATCATCCCGTCGTCCGCGTGCGCGCCCGGCGCCGCGAGCCACAACGCCGCGGCGAGCGCGAACGCACGCCGCACGCGCTTGCCGCGTGCGCCGTCGTTGCGAAGTGCGCTGCCGGTCATCGTCGTGTCCTCGATCCGTTGATCCGATTGGCATTCTAGGGAGCGGGGCCGCCGCGCAAACGATGAATAGAGGGGGGCTTTGCCGCGTTATTCGCCCGATTGCCGGTTGCGGGCGCCGCCTACCATGCGTGTCATGGAAAAAAGCCTCTTTGGCCGCCGTGCGGCGAAAGAGCGGTGCAGCGCTTCAAACGGAGAGACGCACACATGCTGGACAGACTCGATGCCGAATTCGCATTCGGCCGCCAGGCGCTCGACGTGCGCGCCTATCGGCAGGAACTGCTGTCGTCGAACATCGCGAACGCGGACACGCCGGGCTACCAGGCGCGCGACGTCGATTTCTCGTCGACGCTCGCCCGCTCGCTGAAACAGGTGAACGGCGGCGTCGCGCCGAGCAACGCCGCGCAGCTGCCGCTCGCGCAGCCGGCCGGCGTGACGAGCGGGATGACGATGGCGTCGACGGCGCCCGGCCACATGGCCGGCAACGCGAAGCTGATCCCGACCGGCGGGCCGGCCGACGACTACGGCCGCCCGCAATACCGCCAGCCGACGCAGCCGGCGCTCGACGGCAACACGGTCGAGCTCGACGTCGAGCGCGTGCAGTTCGCGAACAACGCGCTGCACTACGAAAGCGGGATGACCGTGATGACCCAGCAGATCAAGGCGATGATCGCCGCGATCACGTCGAACTCGTGACCGCAATCCGCATCGAGCATAAGGAGCCTCCATGCCCTCGTTGATGAACATCTTCGGCGTTGCCGGCTCGGCGCTGTCCGCGCAGTCGCAGCGCCTGAACGTCACCGCGTCGAACATCGCGAACGCCGACAGCGCGACCGGCCCCGACGGCAAGCCGTACAAGGCGAAGCAGGTCGTGTTCGCGGCCGATCCGCAGGGCCGCGCGCGCACCGCGTCCGGCCAGGGCGTCGGCGGCGTGCGCGTGGCGAAGGTGATCGACGATCCGTCGCCGATGAAGTCGACCTACGACCCGGCGAACCCGGCCGCCGACGCGAACGGCTACGTTCAGATGCCGAACGTCGATCCGGTGCAGGAAATGGTGAACATGATCTCGGCGTCGCGCTCGTACCAGGCCAACGTCGAGACGCTGAACACCGCGAAGCAACTGATGCTGAAGACGCTGACGATCGGCACGTAAGCCGCGCGCCGCGCCAGATTCGACAGTTCCGACAGTTCCGACCCAAGGCCACCAGGATGACATCCTCCAACACGACGATCGGCGGCAACGGCACGAGCACGTCGACGCTGCCGACCGACACGATGAACACGAACAAGGTGTCGACCACCGGCACCTTGTCGACCACGTCGGCGAGCGACCTGCAGTCGACGTTCCTGAAGCTGCTCGTCACGCAGTTGAAGAACCAGGACCCGACCAGCCCGGTCGACAGCTCGCAGATGACCTCGCAGCTCGCGCAGATCAACACGGTGAGCGGCATCGCGCAGCTCAACTCGTCGCTGACGTCGCTGTCGACGCAGCTCACGGCCGGCCAGCAGACCCAGGCCGCGATGCTGATCGGCACCAATGTGCTCGCGCCGGGCAACGGCGTCGCGGTGAAGGGCGGCGCGGCGTCGCCGTTCGGCGTGCAGCTGTCGAACGACGTGTCGAACCTGACCATCACGGTGAAGAACGACGCGGGCGTCGTCGTCAACTCGATCAACGCGGGCAGGCAGTCGGCCGGCACCGTGCCGTTCAACTGGAAGCCGACCGACGCGGCGGGCAACACGCTGCCGGACGGCAAGTACACGGTCACCGCGCAGTACGTCGGCAGCGACGGCAAGACGTATACGGCGACCTCGCTGACGGCCGCGCAGGTCCAGAGCGTGATCAAGCAGGCGGACGGCACGGCGGGGCTCGTGCTGTCGAACGGCACGACGGTGGGGCTCACCCAGGTCGCGTCGATTTTCCCGAACGCGTCGTCGTCGACCGGCGGCACCACCACCAACTGATTCAGCTTCCACGAAACGGAGACCGAAATGGGTTATCAACAGGGTCTGAGCGGCCTCTCGGGTGCGTCGAACGCGCTCGACGTGATCGGCAACAACATCGCGAACGCGAACACGGTCGGCTTCAAGTCGAGCACCGCGCAGTTCGCGGACATGTACGCGAACTCGGTCGCGACGTCGGTCAACACCCAGATCGGCATCGGCACGCGGATCTCGTCGGTGCAGCAGAGCTTCGGCCAGGGCACGATCAACACGACGAACAACGCGCTCGACGTCGCGATCAACGGCAACGGCTTCTTCCAGATGTCGAACAACGGCGTGGTCACGTATTCGCGCGACGGCACGTTCCAGCGTGACAAGAACGGCTTCATCGTCGATTCGCAGGGCCGCAACCTGATGGGCTACAACGCGACCGCGGGCGGCGTGATCAACACCGCGGCGACCGTGCCGCTGCAGGCGCCGACCGCCAACCTCGCGCCGACCGCGACGACCAGGATCACCGGCCAGTTCAACCTGAACTCGCAGGACGCGGTGCCGGCCACGACGCCGTTCTCCGCGACCGACAACACGTCGTACAACTACTCGACGTCGATCCAGGTGTACGACACGCTCGGCGGCGCGCAGCAGGTCGACATGTATTTCGTGAAGAGCGCGACGGCCGGCCAGTGGGAAGTCTACTCGGGCGTCAAGGGACAGACGCCGACCGACCTCGGCTCGGTGAAGTTCAACACGTCGGGCCAGATCGCGAGCACGACGCCCCTGGCGCCCGTCACCGGCTCGACCGGCAAGTTCCAGTTCACGATCCCGGCCACCGGCGGCTCCTTCACGCCGCAGCCGCTGACGCTCGACCTGACCGGCACGACCCAGTACGGCGGCAAGGACGGCGTGAACAACCTCGCGCAGGACGGCTACGCGAGCGGCACGCTGACGACCTTCTCGATCGGCGCGGACGGCAAGCTGACCGGCAACTACTCGAACGGCCAGACGGCGGTGCTCGGCCAGATCGCGCTCGCGAACTTCAACAACCCGAACGGCCTCATGAACCTCGGCGGCAACCAGTACGCCGAGACCTCCGCGTCGGGCGTGCCGCAGATCTCCGCGCCGGGCAGCACGAACCACGGCGTGCTGCAGGGCAGCGCGCTGGAAAACTCGAACGTCGACCTGACGGCCCAGCTCGTCAACCTGATCACCGCGCAGCGCAACTACCAGGCGAACGCGCAGACGATCAAGACGCAGCAGGCCGTCGACCAGGCGGTCATCAACCTCTGACGCGCGGATAACCGGCAGCCATGGACCGACTGATATACACGGCGATGACGGGCGCGTCGCAGGCGCTCGACCAGCAGGCGATCGTCGCGAACAATCTGGCGAACGCGTCGACGACCGGCTTTCGCGCGCAGCTCGCGACCTTTCGTGCGGTGCCGATGAATTTCGGCGACGGCAGCACCATCGACCCGACGACGACGCGCACCTACGTGCTGTCGTCGACGCCCGGCTCGGACTTCGCGCCGGGGCCGATCTCGCGCACCGGCAATCCGCTCGACGTCGCGGTGCAGGGCGCCGGCTGGCTGTCCGTGCAGCTGGCCGACGGCAGCGAGGCGTACACGCGCGACGGCAACCTGCACGTCAACCAGGACGGTCAGCTCGTCAACGCGAGCAACCTGCCGGTGGTCGGCAACGGCGGCCCGATCTCGGTGCCGCCGAATGCCGAGGTGACGATCGGCAAGGACGGCACGGTGTCCGCGCTGATGCCGGGCGACCCGCCGACCGCGGTCGCGATGATCGACCGGATGAAGCTCGTCAATCCCGATCCGGCGACGATCACGCGCGGCAACGACGGCCTGTTCCGCACCACCGACGGCAACCCGGCGGACGCCGACCCGAACGTCGTCGTCGTGCCGAATTCGCTCGAAGGCAGCAACGTCAACCCGGTGAACGCGATGGTCGCGATGATCGACAACGCGCGTGCGTTCCAGCTGCAGTCGAAGATGATCCAGACCGCCGACCAGAACGAGCAGTCGGCGAACCAGCTGCTCAATTTCAGCTGACGCCAGCCAACGAAGGAGTCAATTCAAAGTGAACCGTTCGCTCTACATCGCCGCTACCGGCATGAACGCGCAGCAAGCGCAGATGGACGTGATCTCGAACAACCTCGCGAACGTCAGCACCAACGGCTACAAGGGCTCGCGCGCGGTGTTCGAGGACCTGCTGTACCAGACGATCCGCCAGCCCGGCGCGAACTCGACGCAGCAGACCGAGCTGCCGTCGGGCCTGCAGCTCGGCACCGGCGTGCAGCAGGTCGCGACCGAGCGCCTGTACACGCAGGGCAGCCTGCAGCAGACCGGCAACTCGAAGGACCTCGCGATCGATGGCGCGGGCTTCTTCCAGGTGCTGATGCCGGACGGCACGAACGCGTACACGCGCGACGGCTCGTTCCAGACCAACGCGCAGGGCCAGCTCGTCACGTCGAGCGGCTACCAGGTCCTGCCGGCGATCACCGTGCCGCAGAACGCGACGGCGCTGACGATCGGCAAGGACGGCGTGGTGTCGGTCAAGCAGGCGGGCTCGAACAACGCGGTGCAGATCGGCTCGATCCAGATCGCGACCTTCATCAACCCGGCCGGCCTCGAGGCGAAGGGCGAGAACCTGTTCGCCGAGACCACGTCGTCGGGCGCGCCGAACGTGTCGCAGCCGGGCCTGAACGGCGCGGGCTCGCTCAACCAGGGCTATGTCGAAGCGTCGAACGTGAACGTCGTGCAGGAGCTCGTCAACATGATCCAGACGCAGCGCGCGTACGAGATCAACAGCAAGGCCGTGACGACCTCCGACCAGATGCTGCAGAACGTCACGCAGATGAAGAGCTAACCGGAATCACTCGTCGCCGCAGCAATGAAGCAGGTTCGTCACTTCCCGTTCGCCACCGCCCGCGCCGCCTGCGTGCTCGCGGCGGCGGCGCTCGCGGGCTGCGCGCAGATTCCCCGCGAGCCGATCATCCAGCAGCCGATGTCGGCGCAGCCGCCGATTCCGCCGTCGATGCAGGCGCCCGGCTCGATCTACAACCCGGGCTATGCGGGCCGGCCGCTGTTCGAGGATCAGCGCCCGCGCAACGTCGGCGACATCCTGACGATCGTGATCGCCGAGAACATCAACGCGACGAAGTCGTCCGGCGCGAACACCAACCGCGCGGGCAACACCAACTTCGACGTGCCGACCGCCGGCTTCCTCGGCGGGCTGTTCGCCAAGGCGAACCTGTCGGCGGCGGGCGGCAACAAGTTCACCGCGACCGGCGGCGCGAGCGCGGCGAACACGTTCAACGGCACGATCACGGTGACCGTGACCAACGTGCTGCCGAACGGCAACCTGATCGTCAGCGGCGAGAAGCAGATGCTGATCAACCAGGGCAACGAGTTCGTGCGCTTCTCGGGCGTCGTGAACCCGAACACGATCTCCGGCGCGAACTCGGTCTTCTCGACGCAGGTCGCCGACGCGAAGATCGAATACTCGGCGAAGGGCTACATCAACGAAGCCGAGACGATGGGCTGGCTGCAGCGCTTCTTCCTCAACATTTCGCCGTGGTGATGACGATGCGTACCATGCTCGTGCGCGTGATGCGCCACCTCGCCCGATCGAACCGATCGGCCGCCGTGCGCTGCGCGCTCGCCGCCTGCTGCGTGCTGGCGCTCGTGCCGGCGGCCGCGCGCGCCGAGCGCCTGAAGGACCTCGCGCAGATCCAGGGCGTGCGCGACAACCCGCTGATCGGCTACGGCCTCGTCGTCGGTCTCGACGGCACCGGCGACCAGACGATGCAGACGCCGTTCACGACGCAGACGCTCGCGAACATGCTCGCGAACCTCGGCATCTCGATCAACAACGGCTCGGCCAACGGCGGCGGCTCGTCGCTGTCGAACATGCAGCTGAAGAACGTCGCGGCGGTGATGGTCACCGCGACGCTGCCGCCGTTCGCGCGGCCGGGCGAGGCGGTCGACGTCACCGTGTCGTCGCTCGGCAACGCGAAGAGCCTGCGCGGCGGCACGCTGCTGCTCACGCCGCTCAAGGGCGCGGACGGGCAGGTGTACGCGCTCGCGCAGGGCAACATGGCGGTCGGCGGCGCGGGCGCGAGCGCGAACGGCAGCCGCGTGCAGGTGAACCAGCTCGCGTCGGGCCGCATCGCCGGCGGCGCGATCGTCGAGCGCTCGGTGCCGAACGCGGTCGCGCAGATGAACGGGATGCTGCAGCTGCAGCTCAACGACATGGATTACGGCACCGCGCAGCGCATCGTGTCGGCGATCAACGGCAGCTTCGGGCCGAACACCGCGACCGCGCTCGACGGCCGCACGATCCAGCTCGCGGCGCCGGCCGATTCGGCGCAGCAGGTCGCGTTCATGGCGCGCCTGCAGAACCTCGACGTGAGCCCGGACAAGGCCGCCGCGAAGGTGATCCTCAACGCGCGCACGGGCTCGATCGTGATGAACCAGATGGTCACGCTGCAAAGCTGCGCGGTCGCGCACGGCAACCTGTCGGTGGTCGTCAACACGCAGCCGGTCGTGTCGCAGCCGGGGCCGTTCTCGAACGGGCAGACGGTCGCCGCGCAGCAGTCGCAGATCCAGCTGAAGCAGGACAACGGCGCGCTGAAGATGGTGACGGCGGGCGCGAACCTCGCCGACGTCGTGAAGGCGCTCAACTCGCTAGGCGCTACGCCCGCGGACCTGATGTCGATCCTGCAGGCGATGAAGGCGGCCGGCGCATTGCGCGCGGACCTGGAGATCATCTAAATGGCGAATTCCGCGAACTTCTCCAACGCGAACGACCTGTCGCAGCGCTTCGCGCTCGACGTGCAGGGCTTCGACGCGCTGCGCGCGCAGGTCAAGCAGTCGCCGCAGGCCGGCATGAAGCTCGTCGCGGGCCAGTTCGACGCGATGTTCACGCAGATGATGCTGAAGAGCATGCGCGATGCGACGCCCGACGGCGGGCTGTTCGACTCGAGCACGTCGAAGATGTACACGTCGATGCTCGACCAGCAGCTCGCGCAGCACATGTCGTCGCGCGGGATCGGCGTGGCCGACGCGCTGATGAAGCAGCTGATGCGCAACGCGAACCTCGGCGCGGGCGCGGCCGGTTCGGCCGACGCCGGCGCGGCCGGGCTCGGGATGGCCGGCGCGGGCATCGCCGGCAACGAGGGCGGCATGGCCGCGATGAACGCGATGGCGCGCGCCTACGCGAGCGCGGCCGGCAACAACGGCGCGCTGGCGAGCGGGCGCGGCTATTCCGCGGGCAGCGCGCTGACGCCGCCGGTGAAGGGCGCGGGCGGCTCGCCCGACGCCGATGCATTCGTCGACCGGCTCGCCGGCCCGGCGCAGGCGGCGAGCGCGACGACCGGCGTGCCGGCGCGCTTCATCGTCGGCCAGGCCGCGCTCGAATCGGGCTGGGGCAAGCGCGAGATCCGCGCGGCCGACGGCTCGACGAGCTACAACGTGTTCGGCATCAAGGCGACCAAGGGCTGGACCGGCCGCACGGTGTCGGCGCTGACGACCGAATACGTGAACGGCGAGCCGCGCCGCGTCGTCGCGAAGTTCCGCGCGTACGACTCCTACGAGCACGCGATGACCGACTACGCGAACCTGCTGAAGAACAATCCGCGCTACGCGGGCGTGCTGAGCGCGAGCCGCAGCGTCGAGGGCTTCGCGCACGGGATGCAGAAGGCCGGCTACGCGACCGACCCGAACTACGCGAAGAAGCTCATCTCGATCATGCAGCAGATCGGCTGACCGGGCCGCCGCCGTCCCCCTTGCCGGCTCCTGTTTTCGGACCGCGCCCGGCCCCGCCGCGCGCGGTTTTGAACGTTTGCGCGAAAAATATCGGAAAATCGATCTAAACTTTCGGGCAGCACTGCCGCTAAGTGTGAGAGACCTGCGACCGGGCCAACGATCTGGCCCGGTTTTTTGCGCACCGGTTCCCGGGCGCTCATGACAAGAAAGAGACCGGCAAGCCATGAATATCGAACTGTCGATGGACCCGAGCCAGGACGCGGGGCACTCCGGGCCCGACTACGCCCGCCGCAATCCGCTGGAAATCGGCGTGCAGCTGCGCAACCTCGTGAACCGCGGCGATTTCCTGACCGTCGAGTACCCGGGCGGCCAGCTCGTCACCCGGCTGCTCGAGGTCGACGTCGGCGCGCGCACCTTCACGTTCGACTGGGGCGCGCTCGCCGAGCAGAACAGCGGCATCCTCGCCGCGGCGCACTGCAAGTTCTCGGCCTCGCCGGAAGGCGTGCGCGTCGAGTTCGGCACCGGCGCGCCGCGCGAGACCCGCTACGAGGGGCTGCCCGCGTTCGAGGCCGACTTTCCGGACGTGCTGTACTGCATCCAGCGGCGCGAATATTTCCGGGTCGACGCGCCGATCATCGATCCGTACCTGTGCCGCGGCAAGCTGCCGGACGGCGAGAGCTTCCTGTTCGAGGTGCACAACCTGTCGCTCGGCGGGGTCGGGCTGCGCACGGCCGACGAGCGCGTCGCGGCGCTCGAGCTCGGCACGGTGCTGCCCGACGTCGAGCTGGAGCTGAACGGGCACGGCAAGCTGTCGCTCGACCTGCAGCTCGTGTCGCAGCGCTCGACCGAGGTGCCGAACGGCACGCGGCGCTACCAGCTCGGCTTTCGCTTCATGTCGCTGCCGGGCAGCGCCGAGAACACGCTGCAGCGCCTGATCACCCAGCTCGAGATGAAGCGCCGCCAGCTCGCGCGCGCCTGACGTCGTTCGCCGCGCCCGCCGGTCGGCGGGGCGCGCCCCGGCCGCCCGCTGCGATTGCGCACGGCGGCCCGCATTTTCCCCTCAATTTTTTCGATCCGCGGCCGTTATACCGGGAGTCACGCAACCCGGCGGCCGCAGCGCGGCCGACCCTTCAGGATCGCGCATGTCCAATACACTCATGAACCTCGGTATCAGCGGCCTGAACGCCGCCATCTGGGGCCTGACGACGACCAGCAACAACATCGCCAACGCGGCGACGCCCGGCTACACGATCGAGCGTCCGGTCTACGCGGAGGCGAGCGGCCAGTACACCGGCAGCGGCTACCTGCCGCAGGGCGTGAACACCGTCACCGTCCAGCGCCAGTACAGCCAGTACCTGAGCGACCAGCTGAACAGCGCGCAGACCCAGGGCGGCGCGCTGTCGACCTGGAATACGCTCGTCGCGCAGCTGAACAACTACGTCGGCAGCCCGACGGCCGGGATCTCGACCGCGATCACCAACTACTTCACCGGGCTGCAGAACGTCGCGAACAAGGCGGCCGACACGTCGGTGCGGCAGACCGCGATGAGCAACGCGCAGGTGCTGGCCGACCAGCTGAAGGCGGCCGGCGCGCAATACGATGCGCTGCGCCAGAGCGTGAACACGCAGCTGTCCGCCACCGTCGCGCAGATCAATACGTATACGACGCAGATCGCGCAGCTGAACCAGCAGATCGCGACGGCGGGCAGCCAGGGCCAGCCGCCGAACCAGCTGATGGACCAGCGCGACCAGGCGGTGTCGAACCTGTCGAGCCTCGCGGGCATCCAGGTCGTGCGCAACGACCAGGGCTACAGCGTGTTCATGGCCGGCGGCCAGCCGCTCGTCGTCGCCGACAAGAGCTATACGCTCGCGGCCGTCACGTCGTCGTCGGACCCGAGCGAGCTGACCATCGTGTCGCAGGGCATCGCCGGCGCGAACCCGCCGGGACCGAACCAGGCGCTGCCGGATGCGTCGCTGTCGGGCGGCACGCTCGGCGGCCTGCTCGCGTTCCGCCGCCAGACGCTCGACCCCGCGCAGGCGCAGCTCGGCGCGATCGCGACCAGCTTCGCCGCGCAGGTCAACGCGCAGAACGCGCTCGGCGTCGACCTGTCCGGCAATCCCGGCGGCAACCTGTTCTCGACCGGCAGCCCGACCGTGTTCGCGAACCAGGCGAACACCGGCAACGCGACGCTCAACGTGTCGTTCGCGAACCCTTCGCAGCCGACGACGAGCGACTACTCGCTGTCGTACGACGGCGCCAAGTACACGCTGACGGACCGCGCGAACGGCTCGGTGGTCGGCACGTCGACGTCGATGCCGGGCTCGATCGGCGGGCTGAACTTCTCGTTCTCGTCCGGCACGATGAACGCCGGCGATTCGTTCACGGTGCTGCCGACGCGCGGCGCGCTCGGCGGGTTCTCGCTCGCGACCGCGAACGGCTCGGCGATCGCGGCGGCGTCGCCGGTCGCCGTGTCGGCGTCGGGGACCAACACGGGCACCGGCAAGATCACGCAAGGCGCGGTGACCGCCGGCTATCAGATTCCGGCCGGCGGCACGACGCTGACTTACGACGCGACGACCAACACGCTGTCCGGCTTCCCTGCCGGCACGACGGTGACGATCGCGGGCACGCCGCCGACCACGGTGCCGATCGCCGGCCCGACGACGACGGTGCCGTACACCCCGGCGACGGGCGCGACGATGACGATGACGGGCACCGCGGCGGGCGCGATCAACGGCGTGACGATCACGCTGTCGGGCACGCCGAGCACCGGCGACACCTTCAAGATCGGCCCGTACTCGGGCGGCACCAGCGACGGCAGCAACGCGCTCGCGCTCTCGCAGCTCGTGACCGCGAAGACGCTCGGCAACGGCACGACGACGCTGACCGGCGCGTACGCGAACTACGTGAACGGGATCGGCAACACCGCGAGCCAGCTGAAGTCGTCGAACGCCGCGCAGACCGCGCTCGTCGGCCAGATCACGAAGGCGCAGCAGGAGGTGTCGGGCGTGAACCAGAACGAGGAAGCGGCCAACCTGATGCAGTACCAGCAGCTCTACCAGGCGAACGCGAAGGTGATCCAGACGGCGTCGACGCTGTTCCAGACCGTGCTTGGCCTGTTCAACTGACCGGATTTCGAGGATTGAAGCGATGCGAATTTCCAGCGCCCAGTTTTTCCAGCTGAACGTCGCCACGATGAACGACCAGCAGGCGCAGCTCGCGCAGCTGTACCAGCAGCTGTCGAGCGGCGTGAGCCTGACGACGCCCGCGGACAACCCGGTCGGCGCTGCGCAGGCGGTGCAGCTGTCGATGACGTCGGCGACGCTGTCGCAGTACACGAGCAACCAGAGCGCGGCGCTGGCGTCGCTGCAGGCCGAGGACCAGACGCTGCAAAGCGTGAGCACCGTGCTGACCGGCGTGCAGACGCTGACCGTGCGCGCCGGCGACGGTTCGCTCGCCGACAGCGACCGTGCGGCGCTCGCGACCCAGCTGCAAGGCTATCGCGACCAGCTGCTGACGATCGCGAACTCGGACGACGGCGCGGGCAACTATCTGTTCGCCGGGGTCAACAATTCGTCGGCGCCGTTTACGAGCAGCCCGAACGGCACCGTGTCGTATGTCGGCGATTCGGGCACGCGCCAGGTGCAGATCGGCGATTCGAGCAGCGTCGCGCAAGGCGACAACGGCGCCGCCGTGTTCATGTCGGTGCAGTCGCTCGGCAGCGTCCCGGTGCCGGCGGCGGACGCCGCCAACACGGGCACCGGCCGGATTACCGCGGTGACCGTGACGAGCCCGTCGGCCGCGACCAACGGCCATCATTTCGCGATCACGTTCGGCGGCACGCCGGCCGCGCCGACCTACACGGTCACCGATTCGTCGGCCAAGCCGCCGACCACGACGGCCGCGCAGCCGTATACGGCCGGCGCGGCGATATCGCTCGGCGGCGGCATGACGGTCGCGGTGTCCGGCACGCCGTCGGCCGGGGACTCGTTCTCGGTCACGCCCGGCCCGCAGGCAACCGGCGGCGCCGACGTGTTCTCGACGCTCGATTCGATCGTCGCCGCGCTGAAGACGCCGGTGACGGGCAATCCCGTCGCGGCCGCCGCGCTGTCGAACGCGATGATGACCGGCTCGATCAAGGTCGGCAACACGATGCGCAACGTCACGACGATCCAGGCGGACGTCGGCGGCCGCGAGCAGGAAATCAAGGCAATGCAGGCGGTCACGCAGACCAACTCGCTGCAGGTTTCCAGCAATCTCGCAGACCTGACGAGCACCAACATCGTGTCGACGATCAGCCAGTTCACGCAGTTGCAGAACGCGCTGACCGGCGCGCAGAAGGCGTTCGTGCAAATGCAGAACCTGTCGCTGTTCCAGTACGTCAATCCTTGATCGGCGCGCAGCATCGTGCGATGTGAGCCTTCGCTCACGTCGCGCGGTGCGCGTGCCGGTCGCCCGCGCGGCGACCGGCGCGGTGACCCACGGCCGCCCGGCCGACTCGTTCCCCCGTCATACCGCAAGCCCGCTCCCGGCGCGCCATTGCCGCGCGTGCGGCGGCGCGCTTGCCAGCCCTATTTCCGCTCCGTACACTGCGCGCCAGATTCCAGACCGGCGCATCCCCCGCAGCCGGCGACCGACAAGACAGGAGCGTGTCCCGATGTCCGATTCCTATTTCCCGCGCTGGCGGGTGCAACCGCCCGGCGCGGCCGCGCGCGTCGTCGGCCTCGACGAACGCCTGTCGTGGCCGCAGATGATCGCGATGGGCGTGCAGCACGTCGTCGCGATGTTCGGCTCGACCGTGCTCGCGCCGCTCCTGATGGGTTTTGACCCGAACCTGTGCATCTTCATGTCCGGCGTCGGCACGCTGCTGTTCTTCGCGCTGGTCGGCGGCCGGGTGCCGAGCTACCTCGGCTCGAGCTTCGCGTTCATCGGCCTCGTGATCGCGGTGACGGGCTACGGCGGCAGCGGCCCGAACCCGAACATCCCGGTCGCGCTCGGCGGCATCATCGCGTGCGGCGTCGTGTACGTCGCGCTCGGCGCGATCGTGTCGGCGGTCGGCACGCGCTGGATCGAGGCGCTGATGCCGCCCGTCGTCACGGGCGCGATCGTCGCGGTGATCGGGCTGAATCTCGCGCCGATCGCGGTGAGGGGCGTGTCCGCGTCGACCTTCGACTCGGCGATGGCGCTCGTCACCGTGCTGTCCGTCGGCGGCGTCGCGGTGTTCGCGCGCGGGATGATGCAGCGCCTCCTGATCCTCGTCGGGCTCGTGATCGCCTACGCGATCTACGCGGCCGCGACCAACGGGATGGGCCTCGGCAAGCCGATCGACTTCGCGATCGTCGCGCATGCCGCGTGGTTCGGCGTCCCGAGCTTCCATGCGCCGGTGTTCGATCCGCACGCGATGCTGATGCTTGCGCCGATCGCGGTGATCCTCGTCGCGGAGAACCTCGGCCACCTCAAGGCCGTGAGCGCGATGACGGGCCAGAACCTCGACCGCTACGTCGGCCGCGCGTTCATCGGCGACGGGCTCGCGACGATCGTGTCGGGCAGCGTCGGCGGCACGGGCGTGACCACCTACGCGGAGAACATCGGCGTGATGGCCGTCACGCGCATCTACTCGACGCTCGTGTTCGTCGTGGCCGCGCTGATCGCGATCGGGCTCGGCTTCTCGCCGAAGTTCGGCGCGGTGATCCAGACGATTCCGGGGCCGGTGCTCGGCGGCGTGTCGATCGTCGTGTTCGGGCTGATCGCGGTGACGGGCGCGCGCATCTGGGTCGTCAACAAGGTCGATTTCTCCGACAACCGCAACCTGATCGTCGCGGCCGTCACGCTGGTGCTCGGCGCGGGCGACTTCTCGCTGAAGTTCGGCGGCTTCGCGCTCGGCGGGATCGGCACCGCGACGTTCGGCGCGATCCTCCTCTACGCGATCCTGCGCAAGGAAAAGGAGCCGGGGCCGGTGGTCTGACGCCCGGCGCTTGCCCGTCATGGACGGGGACGAATCACGGCGCGGGCGGCGCCACGCTGCCTGCCGCGTCACGCCATTTCACCCCATGTCACGCGCCGGCGTTCGCCTGCGCTTCCAGCCATGCGCAGAACTGCGCGACGACCGGCTCGCCGGCGTGCTCGCGCGGCGTGATCCACCAGTAGCTGCGCGTCGCGATGCGCGGGCCGGAGAGCGGCATCACGAGCCGGCCGCTCGCGAGCTCGTCGTCGATCAGCGGCAGCGGGCCGAGCGCGACGCCGAGCCCGTCGACCGCCGCCTGCAGCGCCAGGTAGAAGTGGTCGAACGACTGCCGCTTGCGGCCCTTCATCGTCGCGCCGGCGGCCGCGAACCAGTCGCGCCAGCCTTCCGGGCGCGTATCCGAATGCAGCAGCACGTGCCGCGCCAGGTCGTCGGCGCGCGCGATCGGCAGGCGCTTCGCCAGCGCGGGGCTGCAGACCGGGATCACGCTTTCGTCGAGAAAGCGGCCGCTCGCGCAGTTCGGCCAGTGGCCCGGGCCGCGGCGGATCGCGACGTCGAAGCCGTCGAGCATGTCGAGCGGCACGTTCGACGTCGACAGCTTCAGCTCCACGTTCGGCACGTCGCGCTGGAAGCGCGACAGGCGCGGCAGCAGCCATTTCATCGCGAAGGTCGGCAGCGCGTTGATGCGCAGCACGCGCGCGGCGCCGGTGCGCCGCAGCCGCTCGGTCGCGAGCGCGATGCTGTCGAACGCGGCACGCACGGTGTCCAGGTACTGGCGGCCTTCGTCGGTGAGCTTCACGCGCTTGCCGATGCGGTGGAACACCGGCCGGCCGAGCCACGCCTCGAACCCGGCGATCTGCCGGCTGATGGCACCATGAGTCACATGCAGCTCGTCGCCGGCGGCGCTGAAGCTTTCGTGTCGTGCCGCGGCTTCAAAGGCCCGAAGCGCGGAAAAGGGCGGGAGGTCGCGTGCCATGCTTGTGATTCTAGATCACAAGCGAGAGCCGATAAAATCGTTTTGCGGGCGGGCCGCGCGGCGGTAATCTCGACCTGTCGTTTATCGAGGACTCCCATGCAATCCGTTTCCCCGCCGCCCGCCGGCGCGCCGCGCGACGTCGGCGTCGCCGAGCTGTTCACCGGCTTCCTGTCCCTCGGCCTCATGTCGTTCGGCGGCGCGCTGCCGTTCGCGCGCCGCACGATCGTCGAGGAGCGCAAGTGGCTCTCCGCCGACGAGTTCACCGATCTGCTCGGCCTGTGCCAGTTCCTGCCGGGCGGCAACGTGATCAACCTGTCGGTCGCGGTCGGGATGCGCTTTCGCGGCGTGCCGGGCGCGTTCGCCGGCATACTCGGGCTGATCGCGGGGCCGACGCTCGTCGTCGTCGCGCTCGGCGTGCTGTATGCGAAAACCGCGAACGAGCCGGCCGTCCGGCACCTGTTCGCCGGGTTGTCGGCCGCCGCGGCCGGCCTGCTCGCGGCGATGGCGGTGAAGGTCGCGAAGCCGCTGCGGCACGCGCGCGCGGCGGCGGGCATCGCGGCGCTGGCGTTCGTCGCGATCGCGGTGCTGCGCATTCCGCTGCTGACGACGATGCTGGTGCTGACGCCGCTCAGCGTGTGGCTCGCCGCGCGGCGCGCCGAACCGGCCACGGCACCGGCCGCCGCGCCCGCTGCGCCGCCGGGGGCAGCCGACGCCGTCGCGCCGCACGACGCGCAGCAGCGCGGCCCGCATGACGGAGGCGCGCGATGAACGACACGCTGCTCGCGCTCGCGACCATCTTCTCGCAACTGTCGCTGCTCGCGTTCGGCGGAGGCAATACGATCCTGCCGGAGATGCAGCGGCAGGTCGTCGACGTGCACCACTGGATGAGCGCGCCCGAGTTCACCGCGCTGTTCGCGCTCGCGCAGGCGGCGCCGGGGCCGAACATGATGATCGTGTCGCTCGTCGGCTGGCACGTGGCCGGCTGGCCGGGGCTGCTCGTCGCGACGCTCGCGAAGTTCGGGCCGTCGTCGGTGGTCACGGTGCTCGCGCTGCACGCGTGGGAGCGTTTCCGCAACCGGCCGTGGCGGCGCTACGTGCAGCAGGGCATGGTGCCCGTCACGGCGGGGCTCGTCGTCGCGAGCGCGGTGCTGATCGCCGACGCGTCGAACCACACGGCCGTGCAGTGGGGCATCACCGCCGCATGCGCGGTGCTCGCTTACCGCACGCGCATCCATCCGCTGTGGCTGCTCGCGGCCGGCGCGCTGATCGGGCTCACCGGCATCGGCCAGTGAAGGGCGGCCGGCCGCCGCGCCGACGCCGATGAATCGCCCGCCGTGCGCGGCATGCGGCCGGGCGGCACACCACATGGAGGATCGATGGATCTCGACGGCGCCAGCCGCAATCTGACGGTCGCCGCGCTGCTGACGCTGTCCGGCGGCTATCTCGACGCGTACACGTACGTCGGCCACGGCCACGTGTTCGCGAACACGATGACGGGCAACGTCGCGCTGCTCGGCATCAACCTGTCGGCCGGCGAGTGGGCCGCGGCGCTGCACCACGTGCCGCCGCTCGTCGGCTTCGTGATCGCGGTGTTCGTCGCGCACCTGCTCGGGCTCGCCGCGCAGCGCGGCTGGATGCGGCACACCGCGTTCGCGAGCCTGGTCGTCGAGATCGCGTTTCTCGGCATCGCCGCGAGCGGCGTCGTCGGCGCGTCGAGCGCGTGGCTGATTCCCGGCATCTCGTTCGTCGCGACGCTGCAGACGCTGTCGTTCACGCACCTCGAGGCGCTGTCGTACACGTCCGTGATGACGACCGGCAACCTGCGGCGCGCCGCGCAGAAGCTGTTCGTCGGGCTGATTCCGCGCTACGACGCCGGCGCGCTGCACGATTCGGCGCTGCTCGCGACGATCAGCTTCTGCTTTCTCGCGGGCGCCGTGGCCGGCGGCCTCGTCACGCGGCTCGTGCCGGACGTCGCGCTGTGGGGCGCGGTGCTGCTGCTCGCGGGCGCGTTCGCCGAAATCGTGCGGCGCGCGCGGCAGCGGGCGGGGGATCCGGCAGGCGGCGCGGGCGGGGATGGAGGTAACGGCAGCGATGGCGGCAACGCCACCAACGCCACCAACGCCACCAACGCCACCAACGCCGCCGCACCGGAGTCGGAGTACGTAACATCGCAGCGGGCGTGACACCCCGGGGCGTCGCAGCGAGCAGCCGTCTCGGTACGTTGCTGCAGCGCACTCATCGCGCCACCGATCAGCCGCCGCACCCGATTGCCCGAGCCCTGGCCCGCCGCCTCCGATACCGGCAACCGCAGCACTCCTGCACGTGCACGACGGCGCGCCCCGACGCAGCGTCATCGCCTCCAACCCCGCACGGTCCTCGCCGCGCCGCGCCCGGCCTCCCGCCGGCGCAATCCCCGCCCGCCCAATCGACCGTTGTTCGCTGACGACAATCGCGCGTGCGCGGACGTTTCAATTTCTTTCGTTCCGCGTACTGGTCTTATGATTCTGCCGACATCGCGGGCGCCATGAGCGCCCGCGATTGCCACCCGGCTGCGCACGCGGCCGGCAATGTACGGAGACACCAACAAATAAGGGATCGCTCATGAAGCAGACCACCAGACTCGCAGCACTCGCAGGGGGCGCCGCGCTGGCCTTCGCCAGCCAATACGCGGCAGCACAAAGCTCGGTCACGCTGTGGGGCGTCGCCGATGTCAGCGTCCGCTACCTGACCAACGCGAACGCCAAGAACGACGGCCTGCTGTCGATGTCGAACGGCGCGATCACGAACAGCCGCTTCGGCATCTACGGCACGGAAGACCTCGGTAGCGGGCTGAAGGCGCTGTTCAAGCTCGAGAGCGGCGTGAACCTGCAGAATGGTGCGTTCGCGGATAGTGGTCGCATCTTCAACCGTGCCGCATACGTCGGCCTGTCGAGCCCGTACGGCACCGTGACCCTCGGCCGCCAGAAGACGCCGCTGTTCGACCTGCTGTCGGACACCTACGATCCGCTGACCGTCGGTAACTATCTCGAGAACGCGTGGCTGCCGGTCGCGCTCGGCGGCGGGCTGTACGCGGACAACCAGATCAAGTACACGGGCACGTTCAACGGCCTGACCGCGACCGCGATGTACTCGACCGGTACGAACTATGAGTCGACCGGCCCCGGCGGCTTCTCCGGCCAGATCCCCGGCTCGCTCGGCAAGGGCAATGCGTGGGGCTTCTCGCTGTCTTACGTGATGGGCCCGCTCAGCATCGCGGCCGGCGCGCAGCAGAACAGCAACAACTCGGCGCGCAAGCAGACGATCTATCACGCGAACGTCGTCTACGCGTTCAGCAAGGTGAAGGTCTACGCGGGCTACCTGCGCTCGAAGGACGACACGGGCTTCGTCGACGGGCTGCTCGCGCAGCAGAAGATCACGGTCGCGCAAGGCACCGGCCGGATCGACGACGGTCCGTTCGCGGGCGTGAGCTGGCAGGTCACCGCGCCGCTGACGCTGACGGGCGCGTTCTACTACGACCACATGCGCAACGCGATGACCGCGAACGGCACGCTCGCGAGCGGCAACCGCTACGCGATCGTCGGCATCGCCGAGTACGCGCTGAGCAAGCGCACGGAAGTCTACGGCACGGTCGACTTCAACAAGACGAACGGCGCGGCCAACGTCCAGCTGCCGGGCCGCAGCAACCAGACCGGCATCGCGATCGGCCTGCGCAATATCTTCTGACGAGAACCGTCGCAGCTGTGCCGCGCCACGCGCGGCGCGCATCCGGGAGGCTCCTGCGGGAGCCTCTTTTTTTGCCCGTGCGCCGCGCCGCGGGCGCTCGTGCTGCCCGTAAGCGTTCCGTCGGCAATCCAGAACATACTTTGACAGTGCGCGCGACGCGTTTGCGCTACGCTGCGCGCATGGTCCGCGGTGTGCGCGGGCGTCGTTCCGGCGCGCGGGTTCGCGCGCGGCCGGCCTGGTGGGTAAATTGTGTATCCGGTGATGACAAACGCTGTCAGCCGGTTTTTTTTCGTGGAACGATGCGCTTCACGAGTTTCCTGAAAGGAGAAGGCGATGGGTATCCTGAACACCGTTGGCGAAATCGTGGGCGCCGTGGCGGCCGTCGAGGCGGTGGAGAAAGTCGATCCGGATGCGGGTCTCCTGACCAAGGCGGCGGCGGCCGTCGCGGGCTTCAAGGGCGCGGAAGCGCTCGAAGGCATGCTCGAGAAGAAGGAAGAGAAGCCCGAGCAGGCCGCGGACGACACGCAGGCGACCGACGGCGGCGACACGTCGCAGGCATGAGCATGGCGGCCGGCTCGGCCGCGCCGGCGCAATCCGCGCGGACGGTCGAGCCGGCGTCGCGCAGCCGGCGGGCCGGGCATGCGGTCGATCGGTGACGCATGGCGAACCCGGCAGCCGGATTGATCGGCGAGAGGCATGGTCTCTCGCCGTTTTTTTTGCGCAGGCGCCGTGCGCCGCAGGAAAACCGGAATCTTGCTATCGTGCCGTCATCCGAACTCGATGAGGGCATGCGATGGAATTCGACTACGACCTGTTCGTGATCGGCGCCGGCTCGGGCGGCGTCAGGCTGGCCCGGATGTCGGCGCAATACGGCGCGCGCGTGGGCATTGCGGAAGAAGAGCAGATCGGCGGCACCTGCGTGCTGCGCGGCTGCATCCCGAAGAAGCTGCTCGTCTACGCGTCGCATTACCCGCATGAAGTCGAGGATGCGCAGGGCTTCGGCTGGACCTTCGGCGCCGGCGCGCTCGACTGGCCCGCGCTGATCGCCGCGAAGGATCGCGAGATCAACCGGCTGAGCGGCATCTACGTGAACCTGCTGCGGCAGTCCGGCGTCGAGATGCACGCGGCGCGCGCGACGCTCGTCGATGCGCACACGGTCGCGCTCGGCGAGCGCCGCGTCACCGCGCGCCACATCGCGATCGCGACGGGTTCGCGCCCGTCGCTGCCGCCGCTGCCCGGCATCGAGCACGCGATAACGTCGCGCGAGGCGCTGTCGCTCGCGACGCTGCCGGCGCGCGTCGCGGTGGTCGGCGGCGGCTATATCGCGGTCGAGTTCGCGGGCATCTTCAACGGGCTCGGCAGCCGCGTCGACCTGTTCTATCGCGGCGCGCAGATCCTGCGCGGCTTCGACGACGACGTCCGGCAGTTCCTCGCCGACGAAATGACGAAGCAGGGCGTGACGATTCATCCGCACGCGCAGGTGGATGCGATCGAGCGCGCGGACGACGGCACGCTCGCGGTGCGCGTCGGCGGCGCGCACCACGGGCCGTACGACGCGGTGCTCTACGCGACCGGCCGCGTGCCGAACGTCGAGCGCCTCGGGCTCGAGCAGGCGGGCGTCGCGCTCGATGCGCGCGGCGCGATCGCGGTCGATGCGTACTCCGCGACGTCGGTCGCATCGATCCACGCGATCGGCGACGTGACGTCGCGGCCGCAGCTCACGCCGGTCGCGACGCGCGACGGCGGCCTGCTCGCGCTGACGCTGTTCGGCGGGCGGCGCGTCGCGGCCGATCACGAATGGGTGCCGTCGGCGGTGTTCAGCCAGCCCGAGGTCGCGACGGTCGGCCTCGCCGAGGCGCGCGCGCGGGACGTGCACGGCGACGTCGACGTCTACCGCACGTCGTTCAAGGCGCTGCGCCACACGCTGTCCGGGCGCGACGAGCGCACCCTGATGAAGCTCGTCGTCGCGCGCGACAGCCAGCGCGTGGTCGGCGCGCACATGGTCGGCCGCGACGCGGGCGAGATCATCCAGGGCATCGCGATCGCGATCCGCGCGGGCGCGACGAAGGCGCAGTTCGACGACACGATCGGCATCCATCCGACCGCGGCCGAGGAATTCGTCACGATGCGGCAGAAGGCGGCGGATTGACCTGCGGTGCGTGCCGGCGCGTGCGGCCGCAGGACGCGCGCGCGGGTGCTCGATCCGGGCGTGCCGCGACCGCACGGCCCCTACAGAATGCGGCCCGATTGCCGATATAACGAGCAGCAAGGTTCCGAACGACGGCTTTCGATTCACGATGGAGCGTATTCGACAACGCGTTTGGTATCATCCGCCAAAACCAAATACGGGGCCGACCATGCGCGATCAACAGCGCAGCATTCAGAACAACGGGGTAACCACGCCGCGCGCGAATCGTGACGATTGCGCCGCCCGACCGCCATTCGCCGTGACGCGTCCGTCACGCGCGCATCCGCATTCATTTCCCGCATAGCGCCCAACGCGACGCCTGCCGCGTTGCGTGACGCCCGTCGCGTCGAGCGACGCATCGGTGCGCGCGCGTGCGCGCGTGCACGTCGCCGGGCCGCGTTGAAGTCCGGCTCGCCCGCGAGCCGGCGCGCCCGTCATGGGCATTCTTTCCACGCAAGGAGATCAGCAGTGAACATCCAGACACGACGCAACGTCCTCGTCGCCGCGGCGCTCGTCGCGGCGCTGACCGGCTGCGCGACCGAATCGTCGCGCACGCTCGACGTGCCGGCCGTCAGCAGCGCGCAGCGCCCGTACTCGGGCAAGCCGGTCGCGATCGCGGTCGGCAAGTTCGACAACCGTTCGAGCTACATGCGCGGCATCTTCTCGGACGGCATCGACCGCCTCGGCGGCCAGGCGAAGACGATCCTCGTCACGCGCCTGCAGCAGAGCCGCCGCTTCAACGTGCTCGATCGCGAGAACCTCGAGGAGATCAAGCAGGAGGCCGGCTTCATGAAGAAGGCGCAGGCGGTGAAGGGCGCGAACTACGTGGTGACGGGCGACGTGACCGAGTTCGGCCGCAAGGAAGTCGGCGATCACCAGCTGTTCGGCATCCTCGGCAGCGGCAAGACGCAGGTCGCGTACGCGAAGGTCAACCTGAACATCGTCGACACGACGACGTCGGAAGTGATCGCGTCGAGCCAGGGCGCGGGCGAATTCAGCCTGTCCAACCGCGAAATCATCGGCTTCGGCGGCACCGCGAGCTACGACTCGACGCTCAACGGCAAGGTGCTCGACCTCGCGATCCAGGAGGCCGTCAACCATCTCGTCGACCAGGTCGACGCCGGCGCGCTGAAGCCGGCGAAGTAAGCATCGCGGCTTCACCGATTCACCACATCAACCAGAAGAGAAACGACCATGAAACGGGGTATCTGGCTGCCGGCGACGGCCGCCGCATTGCTGCTCGCGGGCTGCGCGGCACCGACCACGCCGCCGCTCTATCAATGGAACGGCTACCAGCCGCAGGTGTACGAGTACTTCAAGGGCAAGACGTCGCCGCAGCAGCAGATCGACGCGCTCGAAAAGGCGCTGCAGCAGATCCGGGCGAAGGGCAACACGCCGCCGCCGGGCTTCCATGCGCATCTCGGGATGCTGTACGCGAGCATCGGCAGCGAACAGCAGGCCGAACAGGAACTGCAGGCGGAGAAGCAGCTGTTTCCGGAATCGTCGCCGTTCATGGACTTCCTGATGAAGCACAAGCCGGCGGCGAAGAAGCCGGCCGAGCAGAAAACGGCCGAGCAGAAGCCGGCCGATCAGAACACCGCCAAACAGTGACGCACCTGCCATGTTCAAGACCATTTCATTCAAGCTGCTGTCCGTGCTGTCGATCGTCGCGCTGCTGAGCGCCTGCGCGCAGCCGGTGAAGCACGCCGACTACACGGCGTTCAAGAAGAGCCAGCCGCGCTCGATCCTCGTGCTGCCGCCGCTCAACGAAACCAGCGACGTCGCGGCGACCTACGGGATGCTGTCGCAGATGACGCTGCCGCTCGCCGAGGCCGGCTATTACGTGGTGCCGGTCGCGGTGATGGACGAGGCCTTCAAGCAGAACGGCCTGACCAACGCCGCCGAGATCCAGGAGACGTCGCCGGCCAAGCTGCGCGAAATCTTCGGCGCGGATGCCGCGCTGTATGCGAAGGTCTCGAAGTACGGCTCGGTGTACCAGGTCATCGACAGCACGACGGTGGTGACCGCGTCGGCCAAGCTCGTCGACCTGAAAACGGGCGACGTGCTGTGGCAGGGGCAAGGCAGCGCGAGCGGCAAGGAACTCGGCAACAACGTGAACGTCGGCGGGTTCGGGATCGTCGGCATGCTCGTGCAGGCCGCCGTCAAGCAGATCGCGCATTCGCTGACCGATGAAGCCCACGACGTGGCCGCGCTGACCAGCAATCGCCTGTTGTCGGCCGGCCCGCCGACCGGCCTGCTGTACGGCCCGCGTTCGCGCAAGTACGGCACCGACTAAGCGGGGCGCTTCCGCACCTCGGCAACCCCGCTTGCCCGTTGCGCGGAAGCCGCGATAGCCGATGAAACGGCCGCGCATGCGCGGCCGTTTTGCGTTGCAGCGCGAGCGCGTGCCGCACGCGCCGCTCAGTGCACGCCGAACGCATCCAGCAGCCGATACCAGCTCATCGCGAGCACCAGCGCCGGCGTGCGCAACAGCGCGCCGCCCGGGAAATCGCGATGCGGGATCTTGCCGAACAGGTCGAAGCGGCTCGCCTGCCCGTCGATCGCCTCGGCGATCAGCTTGCCCGCCAGCGCGGTCGTGTTCACGCCGTGCCCCGAGAACCCCTGAGCGAAATACAGCGTCGGCGCGACCCGCCCGAAATGCGGCGCGCGGTTCATCGTGATGTCGACGAAGCCGCCCCACGCGTATTCCACCTTCACGTCCGCGAGCTGCGGGAACGTCTTCAGCATGTCGGCGCGCATCGCTTGCGCGAGATGGCGCGGCTGCCGCGTCGAGTAGCTGACCTTGCCGCCCCACACGAGCCGCGTGTCCGGCGCCGGCCGGAAATAGTCGAGCACGAAGCGGCTGTCGCAGACCGCCGCGCGCGCCGGCATCAGCGCGGCGGCGCGTGATTCGCCGAGCGGCTCGGTCGCGATCACGTAGGTGCCGACCGGCATGATCTTCCTCGCGAGCGCCGGCGCGAGCGCGCCGAGATACGCATTGCACGCGAGCACGACGAAGCGCGCGCGCACATGGCCCTGCGCCGTCTCGACGAGATGGCCGGCCGGGATGTCGCGCACGCGCGTCACGCAGCTCTGCTCGTGGATGCGCACGCCGGCCCCGGTCGCCGCGCGCGCGAGGCCGAGCGTGTAGTTCAGCGGATGCAGGTGGCCGCTGTCGGGGTCGTACAGGCCGCCGCGGTAGCGCGACGACTGCACGTAGCCGCCGATGTCGTCCGCTTCGACGAACCGCAGGCGGTCGTAGCCGAAGCGCGTCGCGGCTTCGTCGCGCCAGCGCTTGAGCGCATCGGCGTCGCGCGCGGTGTTCGCGGCGGTGACGTAGCCCGGCGTGAACGCGCATTCGATGCCGTGCTGCGCGATGCGCGACTTCACGAGCGACAGCGTTTCGAGCCCCATCTCCCAGATGCGCTTCACGTCGGCGTCCGGCAGGTAGCGCGCGAACGTGTCGATGTCGCACGCGTAGCCGCCGATCAGTTGCCCGCCGTTGCGGCCGCTCGCGGCCCAGCCGACCCGCGACGCCTCGAGCACGACGACCGAATGGCCGCGCTCGGCGAGATTGAGCGCGGCCGACAGGCCGGTCAGGCCCGCGCCGATCACGCACACGTCGGCGTCGGCGGCGCCGGCGAGCGGCGGATGACGCGTCGCATCGTTGGCGGTGGCCGCGTAGTACGACGCGGCATGCGGTTGGTTCGCGAAATTCTTCATGGTCAGGAAACACGAATGAATGGCTCAGAACAATTCCCGGACGCGGTGATACAGCATCCCGAGTTCGAGCGCGGGCTGCCGCCACGCATCGCCGCCCGGGAAGCGGCGATGGCGCAGGCGCGCGAACAGGTCGAACGCGCGCGCGTCGCCCGCGATCGCGCCGGCGACCGCGCGCCCGGCGATGCCGGTGAGCGCGACGCCATGCCCGCTGAAGCCCTGGACGTAGAAGAAGTTCGGGTCGATCGCGCCGAAGTCCGGCGCGCGGTTGCGCGTGACGTCGACGAAGCCGCCCCATGCGTAGTCGACGCGCACGTCGGCCAGCTGCGGGAACACGCCGGTCATGCGCCGCCGGATCGCGCCGGCGAGCGCGGCGGGCGACGCGCCCGCGGAACTCGCACGGCCGCCGAACAGCATCCGGTGGTCGGCGGACAGCCGGAAGTAGTCGAGAAAGAAGTTGTTGTCGCACACCGCTTCGCGCCGCGCGATCAGCGCGTCGGCGCGTGTCTTGCCGAGCGGCTCGGTCGCGATGATGTACGACGCGACCGGCGCGATGCGCGCGGCCGTCGCCGCGGGCAGCACGCCGCCCGGCCCCGCGTTGCAGCACGACACGACGAAGCGGCAGCGGATCTCGCCGGACGGCGTGCGCACGACGGGCCGCGCGCCGCGCGCGACGTCGAGCGCCGGCGTGTGCGCGAACAGCGCGACGCCTTCGCGGCGCGCGGCGTCGGCGAGGCCGAGGCAGTACTTGAGCGGATGCAGGTGGCCGGACAGCGGATCGTGGACGCCTGCGAGATAGCGCGTCGATGCGATGCGCGCGCGGATCGCGTCGGTGTCGAGCCACGATAGCGACGGATGGCCCCAGCGCGAGCTCGCCGCGTCCATCCACGCGCGCAGGTCGCCGACGCGGCGCGGCCGGGTCGCGACGGTCAGGTAGCCGCGCGTGAAGTCGCAGTCGATCCCGTAGCGCGCGATCCGCTCGGCGATCAGCGCGACGCCGTCGAGCGACAGCGCCCACGCCGCGCGCGCGCCGTCGGCGCCGAGCTGATGCTCGATCGCGTCGTCCTTCGCGAAGCCGGCGATCGCCTGCCCGCCGTTGCGGCCCGACGCGCCCCAGCCGGGCCGGTGCGCGTCGATCACGGCGACGGACAAGCCGCGCGCGCGGCAGTCGAGCGCGGTCGACAGGCCCGCGAAGCCGGCGCCGATCACGCACACGTCGACGTCGAGCGCGCCGTCGAGCGACGGGTCGTCCCCGCGGCGCGCGCGGCGCTCGCTTCGTAGTACGAGTCGCGCGCGAGCGCGTCGGCGCGGCGGGTGAAAGACTGGCTCATGAAACCGATTTCCTCCATGCGGCGCGCGAGGCGCCGGAATCCTGCTCGATGCGTCGCGCGGGAAGCCGCGCGCGCTGCACGGCGTCCCGCGCGGCGGGCATCAGAACGAGTAGATGAACTGCGTCGCGAGCAGGTCGTTGGACTTGCCGTACGACCCGTCGTGGCGCAGGAACACCTTGTTGTTCGCCCAGTCGTGCCGGTATTCGACCTTCACGGTGATCTGCTGGGTCGGATAGAACAGCAGGTCGAGCGCGACGTCCTGGCGCACCGCGCCCTTGCACTCGAAGCCGAGCCCGCCGCCGGCCTTCGACATCGCGAGGCAGTCCGCGTCGACGCCGAAGCCGTTGTTCGGGTCCATCCCGTTGCCGTTCAGCGCGATGCCGCCGCCGCCGCCGCCGTTCTTGCTATTCGCGAGCAGATCGTAGCGCAGCGTCACGCCCATGCGGCCGACCACCGGCGCGTTGAACTTGCGGTGCGCGAGCAGCGACAGCCCGTACCACTGCGCGAGCCCGCCGTTGTAGGCCGCATGCTCCTGGCGGCCGTAATCGACTTCGGCGTTGTACTGCACGTCGGCGAGCGTGTAGGTCGCGTCGAGCTCGCCGAAGAAGAACGTGCCGTACGCGCTCGGCGCGTTGCCGCCGGGGCCGTAGTGGACCACGCCGTTCGAGTCGATCGCGCTCGCGAGCGTCTGGCGGCCGATGTTGAACGAACCGCCGAGGCCGAGCGCGCTCGACCACGTGTAGTCCGCACGCGCGGTGAAGGTCGGCACCTTGTTGCTGGTCGTGATCGGGTCGCCGAGCGCGTTGGTGCCGGTCTGCGTGACCGAGCCATACGTGCGGTACTGCTCGTTGCCGACGAAGAACTTCCACGCCCAGCTGCCCTTCGTGTAGTTCGCGCCGATGCCGACGTAGCTGCCCGGGTCGGAGAAGTCGTACAGCAGGTTGTGCGTGAGCGTGAGCATCTGGTTCGACTGCTGCACCTCGTAGCCGCCGAAGCTCGGGATCAGGCCGGCGACGAGCGTCGTCGACGCGGTGATCGGCACGTTGACGACCGCCGTGTTCAGCAGGTTGTCGGTGATCGAGCCGCGCGAGTTCTGCAGCAGCGTGATGCCGTTGCCGCGGTTCGGCATCAGCGTGATCTCGGCTGACGGCGCCATCGGGCCGACGCCGAAGGTCTTCTTGATGTCGAGGTACAGGTCGCCGAACGTGCTGTTGAAGTAGTTGTACGCGTTCTCGTGGTTCGCGAACAGGAACGACGACGTGCCCGGCGCGCGGTTGTAGATATAGGTTGGATCGATGTAGCCCGTCACCGACAGGCCGGCGATCGGCCCGGTGCTGGCCGCGTCCGTCAGCGAGTCGACCTTGAGCTGCTGGTTCGCGATCTGCTGCTTCATCTCGGTCACGTCGTCGTTGGTCAGCAGCGCCTGCGACTTGCCGTAGTCGGGCGACGCCGGATCGGCGGCCACTTTGGCCACCGCGGCCGGCCTGCCGCCGGCCGGCGCGCCGCCTTGTGCGATCGCGCCCGCGCCGCCGCCCGGCTGCGCGGCGAGCTGCGCCTGCATCGCCTTCATCTGCTTCTGCAGCGCGGCGACCTGCGCCTGCAGCGCCTTGATCTGGGCGGACGTCGAGTCAGCCAGCGCGATGCCCGGCAGCGCGCCGGCCACCAGCAGGCAGATCAGTTTCTTCTTCATTGCGGACTCTCCTTGTCGTGCACCTGTCAATGTGTGATCTGTATTGCGCGCCGCATCGCGCGGCGCGCGGTCATGTTATGAACAGCTGGAAACGCAACTCACGCGGCCGCGAACGCCGCCTTCATGTCGGCCACGCGCCGTCGTTCGCGCACGATCATCATCTGGTTCACGGCGATCACGCCGATCGTGACGGCCGTGATGAACAGCGTCGCGAGCGCGTTCATCTCCGGATTCAGGCCGAGCCGCACGCGCGAGAACACGACGAGCGGCAGCGTGGTCGAGCCGGGGCCCGACAGGAACGCCGACAGCACGAGATCGTCGATCGACAGCGTGAACGACAGCAGCCAACCCGACAGCAGCGCCTGCGAGATCAGCGGCAGCGTGACCACGAAGAACACCTTCAGCGGCGTCGCGCCGAGATCGAGCGCGGCTTCCTCGAGCGACCTGTTCAGCTCCTTCACGCGCGACTGCACGATGATCGCGACGTACGACACGCACAGCATCACGTGGCCGATCCAGATCGTGACCATCCCGCGCCCCTTCGGCCAGCCGAACATCTGCTCCAGCGCGACGAACAGCAGCAGCAGCGAGATGCCCTGGATCACCTCGGGAATCACGAGCGGCGCGTTGATCATCCCCGTGTACAGCGTGAAGCCGCGAAAGCGCCCGAAGCGCGCGAGCACGAAGCCCGCCCACGTGCCGATCACGACCGACGCGGTGGCCGTCAGCAGGCCGATCTTCAGCGACAGCCACGCGGCCGTCAGCAGCTCGTCGTCCTGCCACAGCGACGCGTACCACTTCAGCGAGAAGCCCGACCACACGGTGACGAGCTTCGACTCGTTGAACGAATAGACGATCAGGCTGATGATCGGGATGTACAGGAACAGGAATCCGAATGCGAGGACGCCCGTCGACAGCGGTTTGCTCGGCTTGATCATTTCGCGTCCTCCAGTTCCTTGACCTGGTAGTACTGGAACAGCGCCATCGGCACGAGCAGCAGCAGCACCATCGCCACCGTCACCGCGGACGCCATCGGCCAGTCCATGTTGTTGAAGAACTCGTCCCACATCACGCGGCCGATCATCAGCGTGTCCGCGCCGCCGAGCAGCTCGGGAATCACGTACTCGCCGACGGCCGGGATGAACACCAGCAGGCTGCCGGCGATGATCCCGTTCTTCGACAGCGGCAGCGTGATGCGCGTGAACGCGACCCACGGCTTCGCGCCCAGGTCGTATGCGGCCTCGAGCAGCGTGAGGTCCATCTTCACGAGGTGCGCGTTGAGCGGCATCACCATGAACGGCAGGTACGAATAGACCATCCCGATGTAGACGCCCGCGTCGCTGTGATAGAGCCGCAGCGGCGTGTGGATGATGCCGAGCGCGATCAGCGCGTGGTTCAGCAGGCCGTCGTCCTTCAGGATGCCGATCCATGCGTACACGCGGATCAGGAACGACGTCCAGAACGGCAGCATCACGGCCATCATCAGCACGTTGCGCGTGCCCGGTTCCGAGCGCGCGATGTAGTACGCCATCGGATAGCCGATCAGCAGGCAGAACAGCGTCGACACGCCGGCCATCTTCAGCGAGCTGAGGTAGGTCGCGACGTACAGGTCGTCCTTCAGCAGGAACGCATAGTGGCCGAGCTGGATCGCGAAGTGCACGACGCCGTCCTGGATCTGCATCAGCGCCGAATACGGCGGAATGCCCATCACCTGGTCGGCGAAGCTGATCTTGAGCACCAGCACGAACGGCAGTGCGAAGAACAGCGCGAGCCACACGAACGGCACGCCGATCGCGACGCCGCGGCCGGACGGCAGGACGCGCGACAGCGCGGCGAAGCGGCGCTTGCGCGCGGGGGCCGCTGCCGCGGCCACGGCGCCGGACGACACCGGCGCGGAGGAGGAAGGGGCGGAAGTTCTCATTGCGTCAGCACCACGCCGCTGGCGGGCGACCAGGAGACGAACACGTCGTCGTTGTAGGCGGGCGCACCGTCGTGCATCAGGTGCGAGCTGGACAGGTTCGACACGACGGTCTTGCCGCTCGGCAGGCGCACGTGGTACAGCGAGTAGCTGCCCATGTACGCGATGTCGGTGACGACGCCGCGCGCCCAGTTGTGCGGCGAGCGCGGCTTCTCGCGCGACACGTGGATGCGCTCCGGCCGCACCGAGATGCCGACCGGCATCCCGAGCGGGCCCGTCACGCCGTGGCTCACGTACATGCGCGCCTCGAGGTCGTCGCTCTCGACGAAGATGTGGTCGGGCTCGTCCTCGACCACGCGGCCCTCGAACAGGTTGGTCGAGCCGATGAACTCGGCCGAGAAGCGGCTGTTCGGGTATTCGTACACTTCGCCGGGCGAGCCGATCTGCACGATCTTGCCTTCGCTCATCACCGCGAGGCGGCTCGCCATCGTCATCGCCTCCTCCTGGTCGTGCGTGACCATCACGCAGGTCACGTCGACCTTCTCGATGATGTTCACGAGCTCGAGCTGGGTCTTCTGGCGGATCTTCTTGTCGAGCGCGGACATCGGCTCGTCGAGCAGCAGCAGCTTCGGGCGCTTGACGAGCGAGCGCGCGAGCGCGACGCGCTGCTGCTGGCCGCCGGAAAGCTGGTGCGGCTTGCGCTTCGCGTACTTGCTCATCTGCACCAGCGCGAGCGCGTCGGCGACGCGTTCCTTGATCTCGTGCTTCGGCGTGCCTTCCTGCTTCAGGCCGAACGCGACGTTCGACTCGACCGTCATGTGCGGGAACAGCGCGTACGACTGGAACATCATGTTCACCGGGCGGCGGTACGGCGGCAGCGACGCGAGGTCCTCGCCGTCGACGGTGATCTTGCCGGCGGTCGCGGTTTCGAGCCCGGCGAGCATGCGCAGCAACGTCGACTTGCCGCAGCCCGAGCTGCCGAGCAGCGCGAACAGCTCGTTTTTCGCGATCGTCAGGTTCACGTTGTCGACGGCCGTGCTGTCGCCGAACTTCTTCACGACGTTCTCGATGCGCACGAACGCGTCGTGCTTCGTGCGGGCCGCGGTGGCCGGCTGCGCATGGCGCGCAGCCGCGGAAGAGGGAATCGATTGCATGGGGTTCACCATTCGTTCGTCACGGATTGCAGGCGTGAGCGTTCCCGCGCGAGGCGCAGGACGCGACTCGCGGAAAACGGCTCGTGCCGGTGGAGCGGGGCGCGCGGGCGGACGGTCAGTACGCGGCGCGCAGGGCGATCAGTGGCCGGTCTTCAATTGCGCCCACAGCCGGTTCTCGAGACGCAGGATGTCGGCCGGCATCGGCTTCATCAGCGTCATCTTCTTCAGCACGTCCTCGGCCGGATACACGGTCGGGTCCTGCGCGACGGCCGGCGTCACGAACGCGTGCGCGGCCTTGTTCGCGGTCGGGTAGAACACCGTGTTGGTGATCGCCGCGTTGACCTTCGCATCGGAGATGTAGTTGATCCACTTCAGCGCGGCCTCCGGGTGCGGCGCATCCTTCGGGATCACCATCACGTCGAACCACAGCAGCCCGCCTTCCTTCGGATTCGCGAACTTGATGTCGTACGAACGCTTCGCCTCGGACGCGCGGCGGTGCGCGATGCCGACGTCGCCCGACCAGCCGAGCGCGACGCAGATGTCGTTGTTCGCGAGGTCGTTGATGTAGCCGGACGAGTTGAACTGGGTGATGTACGGGCGGACTTTCTTCAGGACCTCGAACGCCGCCTGGTAGTCGGCGGGGTTCGTGCTGTTCGGGTTCTTGCCCATGTACTGCAGCGTCGCGGCGAACACGTCGACCGCTTGGTCGAGGAACGACACGCCGCAGCTCTTGAGCTTCGACATGTTCGCCGGGTCGAACACCAGCGCCCAGCTGTCGACCGGCGCGTTCTCGCCGAGCGCCTTCTTCACCGCCTGCACGTTGTAGCCGAGGCCGTCCGTGCCGTACGCCCACGGCACGCCGTACTGGTTGCCGGGGTCGGCGTCCGAGATCATCTTCATCAGCAGCGGATCGAGGTTCGCGAGGTTCGGCAGCTTCGACTTGTCGAGCTTCTGGTAGACGCCGGCCTGGATCTGCTTGGCCATGTAGTTCGACGTCGGCACGACGATGTCGTAGCCCGAGCTGCCGGCGAGCAGCTTCGCCTGCAGCGTGTCGTCGCTGTCGTAGTTGTCGTACTTGACGTGGATGCCGGTCTGCTTCTGGAAGTTCGGGATCGTGTCGGGCGCGATGTAGTCGGACCAGTTGTAGACGTTCAGCTCGTCGGCGGCTTGCGCCGGCGGGCTGGCGACCGACGTGAACGCGGCCGCGGCGGCGAGGGCGGCGGCTGAACAGGCTTGGCGAAGAGTGCGAGCACGCATGGTGGAGTTCCCCTGGTAAGGTGAGCCGCCGCGCCGCACCGTGCGCACGCCGCGGCCCGTAGGCAAAGCCGTTACGAAAGACCCAGCTGCTGGGCGGTCGCATCGACGGCCTGCTTCGCCTTCGACACGAGTTCATCGATTTCCTGGCGCGAGATCACGAGCGGCGGCGACAGCAGCATCCGGTCGCCGGTCGCGCGCATGATCAGGTTGCCGTTGAAGCAGAAGTCGCGGCAGATCGTGCCGACGTCGCCGCCGTTCGAGAAGCGCTCGCGCTTGCCCGGATCGCGCGCGAGCTGCAGGCTCGCGACGAGGCCCGCGCCGTGCACTTCGCCGACGATCGGATGGCGCGCGAAGGTCTCGCGCATCAGCGCCTGGAAGTACGGGCCCGTGTCGGTCTTCACGCGCGCGACGATGCCTTCGTCGCGCAGCAGCTTCAGGTTCGCGACCGCGACCGCCGCCGCCACCGGATGGCCCGAGTAGGTGAGGCCGTGGTTGAATTCGCCGTTGTCGATGATCGGCCGCGCGACGCGCTCGTGGATGCCTACCGCGCCCATCGGCACGTAACCGCTCGTCAGCCCCTTCGCGAGCGTGATCAGGTCCGGCTCGAAGCCGAAGTGCTGGTGCGCGAACCATTCGCCGGTGCGCCCGAAGCCGCCGATCACCTCGTCGGCGACGAGCAGGATGTCGTACTTGCGGCAGATCCGCTGGATCTCCGGCCAGTACGTCGACGGCGGGAAGATCACGCCGCCCGCGCCCTGGAACGGCTCGCCGATGAACGCGGCGACGTTCTCCGCGCCGAGCTCGAGGATCTTCGCTTCGAGCTGCCGCGCACGCGCGAGGCCGAACGCCTCGGGCGTCTCGCCGGCTTGCGCTTCGCCGAAGAAGTACGGCTGGTCGATGTGCACGATGTGCTCGACCTTCGACGGCATCTGCTCGTGCATGTAGTCCATCCCGCCGAGCGTCGCGCCCGCGATCGTCGAGCCGTGATAGCCGTTGCGGCGCGAGATCACGTACTTCTTTTGCGGCTGGCCCTGCACGCGCCAGTATTGATGGACGAGGCGCAGCACGGTGTCGTTGCCTTCCGAGCCGCTGTTGCAATAGAAGAAGTGGTTGAACCCTTGCGGCGTGACTTCGGCGAGCATCGCCGACAGTTCGATCACCGGCGGATGCGTGGTCTTGAAGAACGTGTTGTAGAACGGCAGCTCCTGCAGCTGGCGGTACGCGGCATCGGCGAGTTCCTTGCGGCCGTAGCCGACGTTCACGCACCACAGGCCGGCCATCCCGTCGATGATCTTGTTGCCGTCCGAATCCCACAGGTAGACGCCGTCCGCCTTCACGATCACGCGGCTGCCCGCGCGATTGAGCGCGCCCATGTCGGAGAACGGATGGATGTGGTGCGCGGCGTCGAGCGCGCGGTATTCGGCGGTGGTGCGGGCCTGCGTGGTGCGGGCCGCGGGCGCGGCGGGCTGGATCCAGGCCGATTCGTTGCGATAGGTCATGTTTCCTCCGGAGTGCGGTGGCGCACGCTCACACGTGCAGCAGCAGATGCTTGCGTTCCCACGAGCTGATCACGCGGAAGAACGCTTCGTATTCGGTTTCCTTCAGCGCGAAGTACGCCTTCAGGAACTTGTGGCCGAGGATCTCGCCGATCGGCTCGCACGCGGCCATCAGCGTCAGCCCTTCCTCGAGGTTGCGCGGCAGCTGGTACGGCAGGTCGTAGCCGTCGCTGACGAGCGGCTCGGTCGGTTCGAGCCGCTGCGTCATCCCGAGATAGCCGGCGGCGAGCGTCGCGGCGAGTGCGAGGTACGGGTTGCAGTCGACGCCCGGAATGCGGTTCTCGATGCGGCGCGCGGCCGGGCCCGAGTGCGGAATGCGGAAGCCGACCGTGCGGTTGTCGTAGCCCCACTGCACGTTGATCGGCGCGGCCATGAAGCGCGACAGCCGGCGGTACGAGTTGATGTACGGCGCGAAGATCGGCATCAGCGCCGGCGTGTATTTCTGCAGGCCCGCGAGGAAGTTGTAGAACATCGACGTCGCGCCGCCGGTCTCCTTCGACGTGAACAGGTTGTGGCCGGTTTCCTCGTCGACGATGCTCTGGTGCACGTGCATCGCCGAACCGGGCTCGCCCTCCATCGGCTTCGCCATGAACGTCGCGTACATGTTGTGCCGCAGCGCCGCTTCGCGCACCGTGCGCTTGAACAGGAACACCTGGTCCGCGAGCGACAGCGCGTCGCCGTGCATGAAGTTGATCTCCATTTGCGCGGCGCCGACTTCGTGGATCAGCGTGTCGATGTCGAGGTTTTGCATTTCGCAGTACTCGTAGATGTCCTCGAACAGCGGATCGAACTCGTTGACGGCCTCGATCGAATACGACTGGCGGCCCGTCTCCGGGCGGCCGGTGCGGCCGACCGGCGGACGCAGCGGCAGGTCCGGATCCTTGTTCATGTCGACCAGGTAGAACTCGAGCTCGGGCGCGACCACCGGCTTCCAGCCCTTCGCCTTGTACAGCTCGAGCACGCGGCGCAGCACGTAGCGCGGCGAGATCTCGACCGGCGAGCCGTCGAAGTGCACGCAGTCGTGGATCACCTGCGCGGTCGGGTCGACCGCCCACGGGATCAGGCGGATCGTCGACGTGTCGGGCACGCACACCATGTCGGGGTCGGTCACGCCGGTCAGCGAGCCGTCTTCCGGATATTCGCCGGTGACGGTCTGCACCATCACGGCCTGCGGCAGGCGCATCGATTCGCCGGACGTGAACTTGTTGCGCGGCGTGATCTTGCCGCGCGCGATGCCGGCCATGTCGGGGATGATCGCCTCGATCTCGGTGATCCGGTGTTTCTTCAGGAATTCGTCGATGTCTTGCATGGTTGTTCTCGTTGGTTGGTCGGCGCGCTCATGCGAGCGCGGCGGCGGCCCCGGCGCGTGCGCGGGCGTCCCGGCGGGCGCGGCACGCGTCGCCGAACGCGCGAAAGATCGCGGTCGACAGCGGGTCGTGCGCATGCCGCCATTCCGGATGCCATTGCACGGCGAGCGCGAACGCGGCGGCGCCGGCGACGCTCACGGCCTCGACCAGGCCGTCCGGCGCGACCGCCTCGATCGCGAGGCCGGCGCCGAGCTGCGCGATGCCCTGCTTGTGCAGCGAATTCACGCGCACTTCGTCGCGGCCGTCCGCGAGTGCGTGCAGCACGCCGCCGGGCGTCAGGCGCACCGCGTGCGCGGGGCCGTATTGCGTGTCGAGCGGCGCGTCGTCGTCCTCGCGGTGATCGGCGAGGCCCGGCACTTCGTGCACGCGCTGATGCAGCGTGCCGCCGAACACGACGTTCAGCTCCTGGAAGCCGCGGCACAACGCGAGCACGGGCACGCCGGCCGCAATCGCCGCGCGCAGCAGCGGCAGCGTCGTCGCGTCGCGCGCGGCGTCGTGCTTCGTGCCGGGCGCGCTCGGTTCGCCGCCGTAGCGATGCGGCTCGACGTTCGAATAGCTGCCGGTGAACAGCAGCCCGTCGACCGCATCGACGATGTCGTCGACCGACTGGCGCTCGCCGAGCGCGGGCAGCACCATCGCGAGCGCATGGGCGCCGTCGACGACGGCGGCGACATACTTGTCGCCGACGGTATGCGACGGATGCGAGCCGATTTGCGTCATGTCGGCGGTGATGCCGACGAGGGGTTTCCTTTCCATGGCGTCGATCAGGTTACCTAAGCAGGCCGTGACGCGCGGCGATCGGCGCGGCAAGCATGGCTTGCGCAAATCGCGGGCGCGGCACGGCCCCGCAGCCGTGCGCGATGCGCATGGCCGCTGACGAAGGAGCGCAGCAGAAGATCAGTGCTGCGCGCGACGATCAGGCCGACGTCCGTTTCGTTGTGCGGCGCGGTGCGCGGCAATGCGTGCGGCAAGGCATGCGCGAGCGCCATCCGTCACCGGTCAAGCGACACGGCGGACGGGATGCGGGCGAAACGGACGACGTGAAAGGGAGAGAGGCGCTATGGCAGCAGCGACGCCACTTCGTCGGTATCGACGGCGACGAACGCGCGTGCGGAGACGGCGTTGTGACGCCGGACGGAACGACGGGACAGGATGGTGTAGATGGACAGATGCAGCAGGCGAGGACTATGCCAGCCGCAACTGCCATCGGCGACGGTGGATGCCGCGCTGCGCTTACTTCGCGCATCGCCACGATCCCACCTCACCAGAGGGCCACGGACTCTCACGATTACACTCGACTGGTTCGTTGAAAGTATTGAACACCTGATTGCCAGAACGCGCGGGGCGTTTAAATAATCGAGGCGCTGGCCGGGCGTCATGAACATCGGCGGGCATCGATTTCTTGCGTTGCAATAACGCTTTTTGATGCGCGTGACGGTTCAATGACGCTGACCTGAGAGCCAGCATATACGAGTCAAAAACGGCGTCAAATGTTTTTTTATGGTCCCGGATCAGGGCTTACCCGAAGCACTGCAAACAAAATATGCGTAAATGGAATGGCGGCGAAGTGTTGATTATTTCGGACGGCTTTCAGGGTTTTCCCCGCCAATACGCGATATAAAGTGATTAGAATATTCAACGGCGTGTTCCACGCGTCGCGTCCTTTTTTCATCGCATTTATCGTGTCCGAAACCGAATCGATGTCCACCGAAGTCGCCGAGCGACTGCGCTACGTGCGCAACAAGCATGGGCTGTCGCAGCGCGAGCTCGCGAAGCGGGCCGGCGTGACCAACGGCACGATCTCGCTGATCGAGCAGGGCCGCGTGAGCCCGTCGGTCGGCTCGCTGAAGAAGCTGCTCGAATGCATCCCGATGAGCCTCGCGGAATTCTTCACGTTCGAGCTCGTCGAATCGCGCACCGTGGTGTCGCGCCGCGACGAGATGCCGAACCTCGGCAACGACGCGCTCGCGTTTCATCTGGTCGGCGCGGGCGTGAAGGACCGCAACATGTGCATCATGCGCGAGGTCTACCAGCCGCACGCGGACACCGGGCCCGAGATGCTCGCGCATGCCGGGCACGAAGGCGGCGTCGTCGTGTCGGGCCGGCTCGAGCTCACCGTCGACGGCGCGACCTGGCTGCTCGATCCCGGAGACGGCTACTACTTCGAAAGCCGTTTGCCGCACCGTTTTCGCAATCCCAGCGCGGAGCAAGTCTGCGAGGTCGTCTCGGCCAACTCGCCGCCGACCTTCTGACCCGCCTTCCGGCCGCGCTTCACCGCCGCATTCGCCGTATTCGCCGCCGGCTGCGCGACGTGCGCTGCCGCCTGTGCGCGGTGAATGCCACAACCCTTGAGGCATCCTGATGAACCAGTTGACTTTGAAGGATTGGCAGGACAAGGCAGCGTCGCTCGCGATCGAAGGGCGCGCGTTCATCGACGGCGCGTCGCGCGATGCGCAGTCAGGCAGGACCTTCGACTGCGTGAGCCCGATCGACGGCCGCGTGCTCGCGAAGGTCGCCGATTGCGGCGACGCGGACGTGAACGCGGCCGTCGCGGCCGCGCGCCGCGCATTCGACGCGCAGAGGTGTGGGCGGGGCTGAACCCGCGGGCGCGCAAGGCGGTGCTGCTGCGCTGGGCCGCGCTGATGCGCGCGCATCTCGACGAGCTCGCGCTGCTTGAAACGCTCGACGCCGGCAAGCCGATCGGCGACACGACGACGGTCGACGTGCCGGGTGCCGCGTATTGCGTCGAATGGTTCGCCGAAGCGATCGACAAGGTCGGCGGCGAAGTCGTGCCGGCCGATCATCATCTGGTCGGGCTCGTCACGCGCGAGCCGGTCGGCGTCGTCGCGGCGGTCGTGCCGTGGAATTTCCCGATCCTGATGGCCGCATGGAAGTTCGGCCCCGCGCTCGCCGCCGGCAACAGCGTCGTGCTGAAGCCGTCGGAGAAGTCGCCGCTCACGGCGATCAAGGTCGCGCAGCTCGCGCACGAAGCCGGCATTCCGGCCGGCGTGTTCAACGTCGTGCCGGGCGCGGGCGAGCCGGGCAAGCTGCTCGCGCTGCATCGCGACGTCGATTGCATCGCGTTCACCGGCTCGACCGCGGTCGGCAAGCTGATCATGCAATACGCGGCGCAATCGAACCTGAAGCGCGTGTGGCTGGAGCTCGGCGGCAAGTCGCCGAACATCGTGCTGCCGGACTGCCCGGACCTCGATCGCGCGGCGCAGGCCGCGGCCGGCGCGATCTTCTACAACATGGGCGAAATGTGCACCGCGGGCTCGCGCCTGCTCGTGCATCGCGACATCAAGGACGTGTTCGTCGGGAAGCTCGTCGCGGCCGCGCGCGCGTACGTGCCCGGCAATCCGCTCGACCCCTCGGTGTCGATGGGCGCGATCGTCGACGGCATCCAGCTCGAGCGCGTGCTCGGCTACATCGACGCGGGGCGCCACGAAGGCCGCCTCGTGACGGGCGGTGCGCGCGTGATGCGGGAGACGGGCGGCTTCTACGTCGAGCCGACGGTGTTCGAGGTGAAGCCCGACGCGAGGATCGCGCGCGAGGAGATCTTCGGGCCGGTGCTGTCGGTGATCGCGTTCGACGACGTCGACGAAGCGGTGCGCATCGCCAACGATTCCGAGTACGGCCTCGCCGCGGCGCTGTGGACGTCGAACCTGACGACCGCGCACGAGGTGTCGCGACGCCTGCGCGCGGGCACCGTGTGGGTGAACTGCTACGACGAGGGTGGCGACATGAACTTCCCGTTCGGCGGCTACCGGCAGTCGGGCAACGGCCGCGACAAGTCGCTGCACGCGCTCGAGAAGTACACGGAGCTGAAGTCGACGCTCGTGCGCTTGCGGTGACGCCGGCCGCGCCGCCGGCTCCGCCGCTGCGCGGGAGCCGGCGGTGCGCGTTACGCGGCGCGCAGCGAGGGATGGAAGCCCGCGGCTTCGATGATCGACTGCACGCTCGCCGCGGATTGCGTCGAGTCGACCTTGACGGTCTTCGCCGAGACGTCGATGTCGAGCTTCGCGCCGGGATCGGCCGCGGTCACCGCGCGGGTGATCGCGTTCGCGCAGCCGCCGCAGGTCATGTCCTGAACTTCGAATTCCATGGTTCTCTCCTGAGTTGACGAACCCGCACAGCATGAAGCTTGCCACCGTGGGAAGGTCAAGCGTGCGACAGCCATTCGTCAGCGTGTAATCAGACAAATAAGAGCGTCGGTCGGAACGTCAGTCGGTATTTAGCCCGATTGACCGTTCAGGGTCGGACGCGGATGTCGCAAAATTCCTTTCAAGACAAAGGCTTGCGAAACGATGTGAAGCGCGATCCCCATTCGGTGATCAAGGGTAATTGATGCGGAAATGCGAATCGCTCCTAATATCAATTCCTCTTCCGCACTCTTTTCTACTCCTGATCATGAATCGTTTCGCTCTCGGTTTTGCGCTGGCCCTGCTGGGCGCGTCGGCCACCTCCGCATTCGCGGCCGACGACGTCGTCAACCTGACCCTGAAGGACCACAAGTTCTCGCCCGAAGGCGTGACGATTCCCGCCGGCAAGAAGGTGAAGTTCGTCGTGAAGAACCTCGACGCGACGCCCGCCGAATTCGAAAGCGACGACTTCAAGGCGGAGAAGGTCGTTCCCGCCGGCAAGTCGGTCGAGATCCTGGTCGGGCCGCTGAAGGCCGGCACCTACGAGTTCCACGACGAGTACCACGAAGCTCAGTCGAAGACGAAGCTCACCGTCAAGTAAGCGCATACCGTCATGTTGTCCACCGCCCTGATCGTCTTTCGTGAAGTGCTCGAGGCCGCGCTGGTGGTCTCGATCGTGATGGCCGCCACGAAGGGCGTGCCGCGGCGCGGCTGGTGGGTCGGCAGCGGGCTGGTCGGCGGCGTGGTCGGCGCGGGCCTGATTGCCGCGTTCGCCGACGCGATCTCGCAGTGGGCGTCCGGGATGGGGCAGGAGGTGTTCAATGCGGGCGTGATGTTCGTCGCGACGCTGATGCTCGCATGGCACTGCATCTGGATGAGCAAGCACGGCCGCGAGATGGCGCAGCACATGACCGCGGTCGGCCGGGCCGTCGCGGCGGGCAGCAAGCCGCTGACCGGGCTCGCGATCGTCGTCGGCGTCGCGGTGCTGCGTGAAGGTTCCGAGGTGGTGCTGTTCCTGTACGGCATCGCGGCGGGCGATCCGGGGCAGACGCCGCAGATGATCGCCGGCGGGCTGCTCGGCGTGCTCGGCGGCGCGGGGCTCGGCTATGCGATGTATGCAGGCCTGCTGCGGATTCCGCTGAAGCGCCTGTTCTCCGTCACCAACGGGCTGATCGTGCTGCTCGCGGCCGGGATGGCGAGCCAGTGCGTCGGCTTCCTGCTGGCGGCTGGCCTCGTGCCGTCGTGGGGCGACGCGGTGTGGGATACGTCATGGCTGCTGAAGGATTCGAGCCTCGTCGGCAAGGCGCTGCATACGCTGATCGGTTATACCGCGCGTCCGGCGGGCATCCAGATCGTCGTGTACGTCGCGACGCTGGTCGCGATCGTCGCGCTGGCACGGCTCGTCGGCCGGCCGCAGCCGGCCGTGCGGCCGCCGCGCGCCGCGGCCTGAATTTCCGCTATCCGCATGCAACAAGGGGCGTCGTCGACGCCCCTTGTTGCATGCGCCCGTCGTGCGGGCCGTTCACTGATGACCGTCGATCCACGCGCGCGCCCATTCGAGCCCCGCGACGCGCGCCTCGTCCTCGGTATCGAACACGCCGAGCACGCCCGATGCCTCGACGAGCTTGTTGTTCTGCGTGATCGTGCCGCTTGCCGCGAAGCGCTCGGGCTGCATGATCTCGTCCTGCTGCAGGATCGCGTGGCCCCAGATCTGGTAGCCGTGGTAGGTTTCCGCTTCCATTATCGTGTCACCTTGGCGGGGCCGTTGCGGGTGCCGACGCGCAGCACGTTGCCGTCCGGCGTGTATTGCCGCGGGATGTCGGTGAAGGCGAGGCCATGCGGCGAATCCTGCGCGTCCGGCTGCATCACCGTGAGCCGGCCCGGCGCGGGCTGGGCGACGGGGCGCGGCGCGGCCGGCGCGTCGGCCGCCGCGGCAGGCGGTCGATGCGGCGTGGCTTTGACGGCTTGCGCGACGCGGCGCTTGTGCGGCTTGACGGAAGCCTTCGGTTGAGCGCTGGCGTGCTTTTCCGCGGTCTTGCCGCCGGCATGCGAGTCGGCACTGCTGCCGGTACGTGCGGTAGGCGTATGGGCATCCGCCGCGTGCGCGGCCGGCGTGCGCGCCTCGGGCGGATTCCACACCTCGACGTAGTGCTCGGCCGCCCAGCCCGTCGACGCGACGCTCAGCGCCAGCAATCCGCATCCAAACAGTCTTACCATGGTCTCTCCGTCAGTCTCGTCGGCGCGCCGGGCTGCGCTGCGCCGATTGCTTATTCCACCGTCACCGATTTCGCGAGATTGCGCGGCTTGTCGACGTCGGTGCCGCGCGCGCAGGCCGTGTGATACGCGAGCAGCTGCAGCGGCACGACGTGCAGGATCGGCGACAGCTGGCCGTAGTGCTCCGGCATCCGGATCACGTGCAGGCCGTCGTCGTTGACGATCTGCGTGTCCGCGTCCGCGAACACGTACAGCTCGCCGCCGCGCGCGCGCACTTCCTGCATGTTCGACTTCAGCTTCTCGAGCAGCGTGTCGTTCGGCGCGACCGTGACGACCGGCATCGCTTCCGTGACGAGCGCGAGCGGCCCGTGCTTCAGTTCGCCCGCCGGATACGCCTCGGCGTGGATGTACGAGATTTCCTTCAGCTTCAGCGCCCCTTCGAGCGCGATCGGGTAGTGCAGCCCGCGGCCGAGGAACAGCGCGTTCTCCTTGCGTGCGAATTCCTCCGACCACGCGATGATCTGCGGCTCGAGCGCGAGCACGCTGTTCAGCGCGGCCGGCAGGTGGCGCAGCTGCTTCAGGTATTCGGCTTCCTGCGCGGCGTCGACGTGCCCGCGCAGCTTGCCGAGCGTTGCGGCCAGCACGAACAGCCCGACGAGCTGGGTCGTGAACGCCTTCGTCGACGCGACGCCGATCTCGGTGCCCGCATGCGTGAGGAACTGCAGCTCGGTGAGGCGCACCATCGCGCTCGTCGCGACGTTGCACACCGCGAGTGTGTGCGCATGGCCGAGCGACTGCGCGTGCTTGAGCGCCGCGAGCGTGTCGGCCGTCTCGCCCGACTGCGAGATCACGACGACGAGCTGGCGCGGGTTCGGCACCGATTCGCGGTAGCGGTATTCGCTCGCGATCTCGACCTGGGTCGGGATCTTCGCGATCGATTCGAGCCAGTATTTCGCGGTCAGGCCCGAGTAGTAGCTGGTGCCGCACGCGAGGATCAGCAGGCTGTCGATCTCGCCGAACGCGGCGGCCGCGGCGTCGCCGAACAACGACGCGTCGAACGCGTCGGCCTGCGGGATCGTGTCGCTGATCGCACGCGGCTGCTCGAAGATTTCCTTCTGCATGAAGTGCCGGTACGGCCCGAGCTCGACCGCGCCGCCGTACGCGCTGACGACGCGCACTTCGCGCTGCGCCGCCGCGCCGTGACGGTCGACGATCTTCACGCCGTCGAGCGACAGCTCGCACACGTCGCCTTCCTCGAGGAAGGTGAAGTGGTCGGTGCTGCCCGCCAGCGCGAGCGCGTCGGATGCGAGGAAGTTCTCGCCGGCGCCGTAGCCGACGACGAGCGGCGAGCCCTGGCGCGCGCCGACGACCGTGTGCGGCTGGTCCTTGTGGATCACCGCGATCGCATACGCGCCGTGCAGCTGCTGCACCGCGTCGCGCACCGCGGCGAACAGGTCGCCGCGATACAGGCTGTGCACGAGGTGCGCGATCACCTCGGTGTCGGTCTGCGACACGAATTCGTAGCCCTTCGCGCGCAGCGCGTCGCGCAGCGGCTCGAAGTTCTCGATGATGCCGTTGTGGACGAGCGCGAGCGCGTTCGACGAGAAGATCGGGTGCGCGTTGTGCGTGACCGGCGCGCCGTGCGTGGCCCAGCGCGTGTGCGCGATGCCCGTGACGCCTTCGAGATGCGACTCGCGCACCTGCGCGTCGAGGTCGGCGACGCGCGCGACGCTGCGCGCGCGGTGCGGTGCGTCCGGTTCCAGCACGGCGACGCCGCACGAATCGTAGCCACGGTATTCGAGGCGCCGCAGACCTTCGATCAGCACCGGAACGATATTACGCTTTGCAACTGCGCCGACAATGCCGCACATGGAAACAGTCCTGTAAGTCGAAGCGGGCGCGACCATGGCGCCCGCGGGGTGTTCAGCCTTTCTTCTTGACCGGGCGCACGTAGCCGCTCTTCGCGGTCTGCGTCTTGTCGTTCAACGCGAGCATGCCTTCGGCCACGTCCTTCCAGATCGTCGTGCCCGCGGCGATCGTCACGCCGCGCCCGACGCGCACCGGCGCGACCAGCTGCGTGTCCGAGCCGACGAACACGTCGTCCTCGATCACGGTGCGGAACTTGTTCGCGCCGTCGTAGTTGCAGGTGATCGTGCCCGCGCCGATGTTCACGCGCGCGCCGATGTCGGCGTCGCCGATGTACGTGAGGTGGTTCGCCTTCGAGCCGTGGCCGATCACCGCGTTCTTCACCTCGACGAAGTTGCCGACGTGCGCCTCGTCCGCGAGCTGCGCGCCCGGGCGCAGCCGCGCGTACGGGCCGATCACCGTGTGCGCGCCGAGCTCGGCGCCGTCGATGTGCGTGAACGCGTCGATGCGCGCGCCCGCGCCGATCGACGCGTTGCGGATCACGCAGTTCGCGCCGATCGTCACGTCGTCGGCGAGCGTCACGTTGCCTTCGAACACGCAGTTCACGTCGATCGACACGTCGCGGCCGCAGCGCAGCGTGCCGCGCACGTCGAGGCGCGCCGGGTCGGCGAGCGTCACGCCGTCGACGAGCAGCGCGTCGGCGAGGTTGCGCTGGTGCACGCGCTCGAGCTCCGCGAGCTGCGCCTTGCTGTTCACGCCGAGCGTTTCCCATTCGGCGTCCGGCTGCGCGGTGACGACCTCGAAGCCGGCGTCGATCGCCAGCTCGACGACGTCGGTCAGGTAGTACTCGCCCTGCGCGTTGTCGTTGTTCAGCGCGCCGAGCCACATCGCGAGCTGCGCGGTCGGCGTGACGACGATGCCGGTGTTGATCTCGGCGATCTTCTGCTCTTCGGGCGACGCGTCCTTCTGCTCGACGATGCGCGTGACGAAGCCGGCCGGGTCGCGCACGATGCGGCCGTAGCCGGTCGGATCGTCGAGCGTGACCGTCAGGATGCCGTAGCGGCCTTCGCGCGCGGCGGCGACGAGGCGCTCGAGCGTGGACACGCGGGTGAGCGGCACGTCGCCGTACAGCACGAGGGTCGGCTGCGCGGGATCGAGCAGCGGCAGCGCCTGGCGCACCGCGTGGCCGGTGCCGAGCTGCTCGGCCTGCACCGCGAACTGCACGTCGGGCGCGGCGACGGCAGCCTGCACCTGCTCCGCGCCGTGGCCGACGACGACCACGAGCCGGGACGGCTGCAGCGCGCGCGCGGTGGCGATGACGTGGGAGAGGAGGGGCCTGCCGGCCAGAGGATGAAGCACTTTCGGCAGCGCGGAACGCATGCGCTTGCCGGTGCCTGCCGCCAAAATCACGATATTCATGGCGCCAGCTTGTCTGAAGAGTTCGAAGCTAATCATTTTAGCATGGGCCCCACCCGCCGAGCGGGGCTGGCGGGCCCGCCCGGCGGGCGTCGCCGGGCCCTGCGCGGCGCTTACAGATCGTCGAACCGGACGAGCGAGATCGGTTGGGCCGCGCCCGGCGCAGCCGCGTCGTCGCCCGTCGAGCACGGTTCCTCGTCGAACGCGATGTCGCCCTGCGGATCGGCCTCGCCGGTCGCGCGCAGCGCCGTGAACGGGAACAGCGTGGTGTCCATCAGGTGCGACGGCACGACCTTCGCGAGCGCGTTGAACATGTTGTCGACGCGGCCCGGGAAGCGCTTGTCCCACTCGCGGATCAGCGCCTTCATTTCCGCGCGCTTCAGGTTCGGCTGGCTGCCGCACAGGTTGCACGGGATGATCGGGAATTCGCGCAGCTCCGCATACTTCTCGAGGTCGGTTTCCTTCACGTACGCGAGCGGGCGGATCACGACGTTCTTGCCGTCGTCCGACTGCAGCTTCGGCGGCATCCCCTTCAGCTTGCCGCCGTAGAACATGTTCAGGAGCAGCGTCTGCACGATGTCGTCGCGGTGATGGCCGAGCGCGATCTTGGTCGCGCCGAGCTCGCCCGCGACGCGGTACAGGATCCCGCGGCGCAGCCGCGAGCACAGCGAGCAGGTGGTCTTGCCCTCGGGCACGAGGCGCTTGACGATGCTGTAGGTGTCCTGGTTCTCGATGTGGAACGGCACGCCGATCCGCGTCAGGTACTCGGGCAGCACGTGCTCCGGGAAGCCCGGCTGCTTCTGGTCGAGGTTGACGGCGACGATGTCGAAGTCGATCGGCGCGCGCTCGCGCAGGCGCAGCAGCACGTCGAGCATCGCGTAGCTGTCCTTGCCGCCCGACAGGCAGACCATCACCTTGTCGCCGTGCTCGATCATGTTGTAGTCGCCGATCGCCTGGCCGACCTGGCGCACGATGCGCTTGAACAGCTTGTTGTTCTCGTACGCTTCCTTTTGCTCGCGGCGCGTCAGCGCCGGGCGGCCGGCGTCGGCCGCCGCGGCATCGGCCGCCGCTTCATTCAGATGGGGGAGATGGGGGGTATGGGGGGCGTTCATGCGCGCTCCTCGTCCTTGATGCGAAAGACTTCGACGCCGACGGCGTCGCAGTCCGGATAGGCGTCCGGTTTCTCGGTACGGACGCGTACCGCGCGCACGGCGTCGTGCGCCAGCAGGCGCGCGGCGATCGCGTCGCACAGCGTTTCCTGCAGGTGGATGTGGCCGCGCGCCACGCACTGCGCGACGCTCTGCTTCATCAGGTCGTAGTCGACGACTTCATGCAGCCGGTCGTCGACGGGGGTGGACTGCGCAAGCGGCACGAACAGGTCGACATTGATGACGACGCGCTGCTCGCCGCGCTTCTCGTGCTCGAATGCCCCGATGTTGATATGCACCTCGTAGTCGCGCAGGTAGAGCCTGCGGCAATCCGCGAGGCGGGGGTGCAGGAGGGCGGAATGCATGGTCGTTCCAGTCAAATTGGCGTGCGCGCACGCAAAGCGGCGCGGGCGGCGGCCGTCATGGCGCGCGCCCGTGCGGTTCATTCGGGCCGGCGGCAGGCGGCACCAGGTGCTCGCCGCCGTCGACGGTCAGCGTCGCGCCGGTGATGCCGGGCGCGTCCGCCAGGTAGCAGGCCGCCGCCGCGATGTCGTCGGCGTGCGGCGCGCGCCCGCGCACGAGCGCCGCGATGCGCACCTTCGGCGCGAGCGTCAGCGCCAGCGCGGCGGTCGCGCGGTTCAGCGCGGCCTGCATCAGCGCGTGCGACAGCCGTTCGGGCGCCGGGTGGAACAGCGCCTGGTCCAGCACGTGGATCGCGCACGCGCGCAGCGCTTCGTCGGCGCGCGCGGCGTCGGGCGTCGCGGCGTCGAGCGCGCGGGCCAGCGCGAGCGGCGCGGCGACGTTGCGGGCCAGCGCGGCGGCGAGCGACGCGTGGCGCACCGAGCGCGCGTCGTCGGCGCCCGTCGGCGCGCTGTGGAACACGACGCACGCCGGCCGGCCGAGCGCCGCGCCGCAGGCCGCGACGAGCCCGGCCGCCTCGGCTTCGAGGGCCAGATCGGCATCGAGCACGGCCGCGCGGCGCCCGAGCGCCCCGACCTCGGCGACGAGCGCGTCGGACACGGCGGGCGGCGCGTCGCGGCCGCGCTGCAGCGCGACGTCCCAGCCGCGCCGGGCGAACCCCGTGGCGAGCGCGCGGCCGATCGACGCGGCGTCGGCCGCGCTGTCCAGGGCGCCCGCGACGAGCACCACGCGCGCGGTCGACGTATCGGCTGAAACGGTCATTTACAATGCCGGGATGAACCCGAAAGCTCACGAACCCGCTAGTTTACCTGCTCCCGGCCCCGACGCGCTTGCGCAGTCCGAAACCCTCGCCGCGCAGCTGCGCGGCGAGATCGCGGCGGCCGGCGGCTGGCTGCCGTTCGACCTCTTCATGGAGCGCGCGCTGTACGCGCCCGGCCTCGGCTACTACAGCGGCGGCGCCCGCAAGTTCGGCCGCCGCGCCGACGACGGCAGCGACTTCGTCACCGCGCCCGAGCTGTCGCCGCTGTTCGCGCAGACGCTCGCGCGGCCCGTCGCGCAGGCGCTCGCGGCGAGCGGCACGCGCCGCGTGATGGAATTCGGCGCGGGCACCGGCAAGCTGGCGGCGGGGCTGCTCGCGGCGCTCGACGCGCTGGCGGCCGAGCTCGACGAATACCTGATTGTCGACCTGTCCGGCGAGTTGCGCGAGCGGCAACGCGACACGATCGCCGCTGCTGCTCCCGGCCTCGCGTCGAAGGTGCGCTGGCTCGACGCGCTGCCCGAGCGCTTCGAGGGCGTCGTGGTCGGCAACGAGGTGCTCGACGCGATGCCGGTGCGGCTGTTCGCGAAGGCGGACGGCGCGTGGCGCGAGCGCGGCGTCGCGCTCGACGCGCGGCAGGCGTTCGTGTTCGAGGACCGGCCGGCCGCGCCGGCCGCGTCGGCCGACTTGCCGCCGGCGCTCGCCGCGCTCGATGCCGATGCCGATGCCGGCGACGGCTACGTGACCGAGACGCACGAGGCGGCGCTCGCGTTCACCCGCACCGTCTGCACGATGCTCGCGCGCGGTGCGGTGCTGCTGATCGACTACGGTTTCCCCGCGCACGAGTACTACCATCCGCAGCGCGACCGCGGCACGCTGATGTGCCACTACCGGCACCGCGCACACGATGATCCGTTCCTCTATCCGGGCCTGCAGGACATTACCGCGCACGTCGAATTCTCGGGGATCTACGCGGCTGGCGTCGCGACCGGCGCGGACCTGCTCGGCTACACGTCGCAGGCGCGCTTCCTGCTCAATGCGGGCATCACCGACGTGCTCGCCGCGATCGATCCGTCCGACGTCCACGCGTTCCTGCCCGCCGCGAACGCGGTGCAGAAGCTGATCTCGGAAGCGGAGATGGGCGAGCTGTTCAAGGTGATCGCGTTCTCGCGCGGCCTCGACGGCACGCTCGACGCGTTCGCGCGCGGCGACCGCTCGCATGCGCTCTGACGGGAACGGCCGATGCTGCGCTGGCTGATGGCGTCATTCGTCGCGGTGATGATCCTCACGCGCTGCTGGCCGTGGCTCGGCAAGCTGGGCGTCGGGCGGCTGCCCGGCGACGTGACGCTGACGCTCGGCGGGCGGCGCTACCCGTTTCCGTTCATGTCGACGCTGGTGATCACGATGCTGGTGTCGATGGTCGCGCGGCTGCTGTGAGCGGCCCGCAACGGCGGCGGCGCGCCACGGCTGGGGTCGTGGCGCGCGCTTGAGGGTTGGGTTGGTGGCGGCGCGTGAGTCGAAGCTCGAGGTCCAAGCCCGAGGATCAACGCTCGCGGATCAAAGCGCACATCTCAAAGCTCGATCTCGCCGAGGATCCGGTGCGCGAGCGCGATCGCTTCCTCGAATGCCTCTTCCTCGCTCGTGCTCGTCGTATGGACGTCGTAGCGCATGTTTTCGGTCTCGCTGCCGTCGTCCCGGGCGAGGATCACGTAGCCCTGGAACTGGCCGTGGCCGGCGTGCCGGGTATGCGCCTTGGCCGTGTAGATGCCCTTCGTGAACGTGTTGGTGTCCATGATGCCTCTCCCGCAAAAGGACACTTCATCGTAGCACCGCGCCGCAACATGTACAGCACCGCGAAACGGCGACCGATCGACGCGTCGCCGGTGCCCCGTTCGCGGCCCGTCCGCGCCCCGTCACGCGTCATCGTTCGAGCAGCGCCACGACCTCGTCGAGCGTCGGCGCGTGCGCGCCGGTGTGGCGGCACGCGGCGGCGCCCGCGGCGAGCGCGAACGCGAGGTGCTCCGGCCACGCCCGCTGCGGCGCCGCCATCAGGCTGAACAGCATCCCGCCGATCGACGCGTCGCCCGCGCCGACCGTGTCGGCCACCTCGACGCGCGGCGGGCGCGCTTCGTGCGCGTCGCCGTCCGCGTACAGCGTCGCGGCGTCCGCGCCGCGCGTCACCAGCAGCGCCGCGCGCGGATTCAGCGCGCGCAGCGCTGCGATCGCAGCGGCCTCGCTGCCGCCGAACAGGTGCCGCAGGTCTTCGTCGGACGCCTTGATCAGGTCCGCGAGGCCCGCCATCTTCTCGAGCGTCGGCCGGTACGCGGCCGTCATCAGGTTCCGGTAATTCGGATCGAAGCTGATCTTCACGCCGCGCGCGTGCAGGTCGGCGGCGAGCGCGATCAGCGTGCCGGCGAGCGGCTCGCGCACGAGGCTGATGCAGCCGAAGTGCGCCCATTTCACGTGATCGGCCCAGCCGGCCGGCAGCCGCGCCGGGTCGAACGCGAGATCGGCGCTCGCTTCGCCGATGAAGAAATAGGCAGGCGGCCGCGTCTCGTGGACGATCGCGAGCAGCGGCGCTCGCGCGACGCGCTGCAGGAACCGCATGTCGAGCCCGGCCGCGTCGCTCGCGCGCCACAGCGTGTCGGAGAAGCAGTCCTCGCCGATCGCGCCGGCGAGCGCGCTCGGCACGCCGAGCCGCGCGACCGCGCGCGCGACGTTCCAGCCGGCGCCGCCCGGCACCGAAGTCCAGCGCGCGTCGCCCGCGCGCACCATGTCGGTCAGGATGTCGCCGGCGGACACGAACGCCGGAAAGCCGCCGCCGCTCATTGCGTGGGTTCGCTGCGCGCCGCGCGCGCGAGCGTCGCGAGCACGTCGTAGCACGCGCCCATCGTGTGGTAGTCGGTCTTGCCGGCGGGGCTCTTCTCGTCGCCGTACTTGCGGTTGTCGCAGGTCAGGATCCGGTACCACGCGCCGTAGCGGTGATCGACGAAATGCGCCCAGCAGTAGCGCCAGATCTCGTCGTACCAGTCCCAGTAGCGTTCGGCGCCGGTGCGCGCGCCGAGCATCGCGGCCGCCGCGAACGATTCCGCCTGCACCCAGAAATACTTGTTGTGATCGCAGATCGTGAAGTCGGGGCCGAAGCCGTAGCAGAGCCCGCCGTGATCGGCGTCCCACGCGTGCGTGAGCGCCGCGTCGAACAGCTCGGCCGCGCGCGGGGCCAGCCAGTCGAGCGGGCGGTGCCGCTCGAGGATCAGCAGGAGCTTCGCCCACTCGGTCTGGTGCCCCGGCTGGAAACCCCATGGGCGGAAGATGTTCGAGCTGTCTTCCTTGTTGTAGTCCCAGTCGACCGACCAGTCCGCGTGATAGTGCTCCCACACGAGGCCGCCCGACAGCGCCGCCTGGCGCCGCGTGATGTGCGTCGCGAGCTTTTCCGCGCGGTCGAGGTAGGTGAGGTGGCCGGTCGCCTCGTACGCGGCGAGCAGCGCCTCGGTCATGTGCATGTTCGCGTTCTGGCCGCGGTAGCTCGACACGATCCAGTTCGGCGACGCATCGTCCGCGTAGAGGCCCGCGGCGGCGTCCCAGAAGCGATGCTCGGCGAGCTCGTAGGTCGCGGCGATCAGCGGCCGCGCCTCGTCGACGCCCGCCATCGTCGCGTGCGCGGCGGCGAGCAGCACGAACGCGAGGCCGTAGCAGTGGCGCGTGCCGTCGAGCGTCGCGCGCTTCGCGCCGTCGCGCCAGTCGAGCTCCCAGTCGTAGCCTTGCAGCGCGTCGTCCCAGTGCGCGTCGCGCAGGAAGCGCAGCCCGTGGCGCGTGTAGTCGAGATGGCGCGGATCGCCGAAATGCCGGTACGCCATCGCGTAGTTGAAGACGAACCGGCAGCTGCTGACGAGGTGGCGCGACGTGCGGTTGTACACGCTGCCGTCGTCGCGGAAGTAGTGGTAGAAGCCGCCCGTCGGGTCGAGCGCGTTCGGCGCATAGAAGCGCAGCGTGTCCTCGACGTGCGACAGCAGGAACGACGGATCGCGGAAGCTCGCGACGAACGGGGCCGGATGGGCATGCGCGGCCGGCGTCGCCGGGGCGGGTTGGACCGGGGGCGTAGTCATGGTTCGGTGCTCGTGGCGGTGACGGGCGCCCGCGTCGCGGCGGGCCGGCTGCTGGCCCGCACGATCAGCTCGACGGGCAGGCAGATCTCGGTGTGCTCGGGCGCTTCGGCCAGCAGCAGCTCGACGCCGCGGCGGCCGAGCGCTTCCTTGTCGACGGCGAGCGTCGTGAGCGGCGGGCTCGCGTGCGCGGCGGCGGGGATGTCGTCGAAGCCGACGATCGCGATGTCGTCCGGCACCCGCAGCCCGCGCGCAAGGCACACGCGCTGCGCGGCGAGCGCGGCCGCGTCGTTGTACGCGAACACCGCGTCCGGGCGCGGGCCCGGCGCGTCGAGCAGCTGCTGCATCGCGCGCGCGGCGCCGGCGTCCGGGTCGAGTCCGGCGTCGATCGTCACTTCGTAGGCCGGGTCGAACAGCCGCCCGGCCTCGAAGAACGCGCGCCGGTAGCCGATCGCGCGCTGCGTGATGCTGTAGTGCGCCGGCGAGCCGCCGATGAACGCAATGCGCGAGCGGCCGGTGGCCAGCAGGTGGCGCATCGCGAGCGCCGCGCCGGTCGCGTTGTCGATGTTGACCGAGCGCAGCCCGGGCGCCCACAGGTCGATCAGCACGAGCGGGCGGCCGGTCGCGGCGAGCGCCTCGATCGTCTCCGGCTCCATGAAGCCGGCCACCGCGATCGCGTCGGGCGCGTGCGGGCGCATCTGGCGCAGCACGTCGTCGTTCGGGCCGACGGTCAGCAGCGTCGGCACGATGCCGCGCTCGCGGCACGCGTCCTCGACGCCGTGCAGCACGTGCGAGAAGAACGGGCTGGCGGGAAAGCGGTTGTGCTGGCGGTGCAGCAGGAACGTCAGCCGGCGGATGCGCGGCCGCAGTTGCGCGGGATCGTAGCCGAGGCGCTGCGCGATCTCGACGATGCGCGCGCGCGTGGCTTCGGACAGGCCGGGCTGGTTCTTCAGCGCGCGGGACACGGTGCCGATCGAGACCTCTGCCGCCCGCGCCACGTCGCGAATGGTGGTGCCCATCGTTCGGAAATCCGGTTTGTTTAGGGTGACGGCGATTGTATAGTAAAACGTATCGGTAAAATCGCGCCAGATTCCCGGGGAATACCCGTAAATATGCGAATCTAAAGCACTAATCTGCGTTGGCGCTTTTACTAAAAATACTAAACAGGCGCGGCAAAAGGCAAGGTGTCCGCGCGTGGCGCTCAGTGCGCCGCGGGCGGTTCGCCGCGCGCGAGCAGCGCCGCGCGGCCCGCGTCGAGATCGACGACCGCGAGGCCGCCGGGCTGCTGCTTCGCGCGCCGTTTCGCGAGCGCCGCGACCGACGCGATCTCGTCGCTGCCGTAGCGCATCGCGCGGTGCGCGCCCGCCGGCACGCCGACCGCGCCGATCGCCATCGTCACGAAGCCGAAGAACGCCGGGTTGCCGTGGCGATCCTCGCCGCGCAGGCCGCCCGCGCGCTGGTCGACCAGCGTGTAGAAGCGCTGCGCGCCTTCGTTGAAGCGGCCGATCGCGGCGGCCGCGCGCGCATGCCAGTCGTCGCTCTGGAACAGCACCAGGAAATCGTCGCCGCCGACGTGGCCGAGGAAGTCCCGCTGCGGATCGCAGATGCCGGCCAGCACGGTTGCGGCGTACTTCAGCACCTCGTCACCCTGCCAGTAGCCGTACTGGTCGTTGAACGGCTTGAACTGGTTCAGGTCGACGTAGCACGCGTGGAACCCGGCGTCGCGCGCGAGCAGCCGGTCGATGTGCGCGCTGATCGGGATGTTGCCGGGCAGGAACGTCAGCGGGTTCGCGTAGCGCGCGGCCTCGATGCGCATCTCGGTCACCGCGCGCACGAGGCTCTCGCCGGTGCCGAGGCCGACATAGCGGCCGTGCTCGGTGATCACGAAGCCGTCCGCGAGATAGCGCTGGTCGTTGTTGGCGAGCAGCAGCGCGAGCTGTTCGACCGTCGTCGCGTTCTCGATCATCAGCGGCGCGTCGTTCGCGAACTGCAGGCACGGCTTCCTGCCGAACACCTCGCGGTGGTACGGCAGCGCGAAGCGGTCCATGAAGCTGCGGCGATTCACCAGCGCGACGGGCCGCTCATGCTCGACGAGCGCGACCGCGTGCAGCTCGGGCATCCGGTTGAACAGCGCGAGCACGTCGTTGCTGGTCACGTCGCGCGGCAGCGCGGGCGCGGCGACGAGCATCTTCGCGGCGACCGTGCCGCTCGGGCGGGCCGTGCGCGACGCGTCCGGAAACACCGCGATGTGCGGCGCGCGGATCGCATCGCGCGCGGCGGGCGCGACGACGCGCTCCGGCCGCGCATGCGGGCGGCCCAGCAGGAAGCCCTGCACGCAGCAGATGCCCATGTCGCGCACGACGATCAGGTCGCGTTCGTGCTCGATGCCTTCGGCGATCAGCTTCGCGCCGCTCGCGTGCGCGAAGTGCTGCATGGCCCTGACCGCCTCGAACTTCAGCGGATCGAGGGCGATGTCGTGGATGAAGAAGCGGTCGATCTTCACGACGTCGGGATGCAGGCGCAGCCACAGGTTCATGCTCGCGTTCGCGGTGCCGTAGTCGTCGAGCGCGAACTGAATGCCCGCGTCGCGCAGCGACGCGACGGCCGGCGCGACCTGCGCGAGATCGGTCGACGCATTATTCTGCTCGGTCAGCTCGATCACGATGCGCTCGGCGGCGATCTGCGCGCGCTCGAGCAGCATGCGCGCGTGCTCGCGTTCGCGCGCGAGCGCCAGGATCGCGCCCGCGCTGAAGTTGAGGAACAGCTTGCCGTCGCAGCCGAGCGCCGCGAACGCGTCGAGGCAGGTGATGGCGGCCGCGTGTTCGAGCGCGATGGTCGCGCCTTCGCGCGCCGCCTGCGCGAACAGCGCGGCGGGCAGCTCCAGGTCGGTGCCGTGCGGGCCGCGGATCAGGCCCTCATAGGCGATGACCGTGCCGGAGCCGAGGTCGACGATCGGCTGGAACACGGCGGCGAGCGCGCGATCCGCGATCAGGCGCGTGGTGACGGCGGCAGCGGAGCCGGAAGAGGGCGGAGGCATGGGCGGGCTGAAGCGAGGGTACGCCAGACTTTAACGGCAACTCGCGCGGACAATTGAGTGAAGATTTCGTGACCTGATGCACGAGGATGGTGCGTCGGTGTGCGGCGAGCGGCGAAGAGGACACGGCGCGCAGGCGAGCAGCCGCAAGCGAGAGCGAGCCGGGACCGCAAAACCCACAACGCCGCAGCCCGCGAACCCCGCCCGCGGCAAGCACCCAGCCAACCGCCTCCTACCGCTACGCCACCTGCGCCCGCCCGCGTCAGCGCCTGCCCGCGTTCAGCCCGCGGCCGCCGCGTGCGCCCGCGGCGACCCGTCCCCCATCTTCGCCGCTCGTGTCGCGCGCGCCCCAGCGCTGCGCGAGCGCCGCGCAGGCCATCAGCTGGATCTGGTGGAACAGCATCAGCGGCAGCACGATCGCGCCGACCGCGTGCGCGGAGAAGATCACCTTCGCCATCGGCACGCCGGCGGCGAGGCTTTTCTTCGAGCCGCAGAAGATGATCGTGATCTGGTCGGCGCGGTTGAAGCCGAGCCGCTTGCTGACCAACGCGGTCAGCAGCAGCGCGAGCGCGAGCAGCAGCAGGTTGACGGCCAGCAGCCCGGCGAGCGCGCGCGGCGGAATCTGGTGCCAGAGGCCCTGGTCCACGGCCTCGCTGAACGCGACGTAGACGACGAGCAGGATCGAGCCCTGGTCGACGAAGCGCAGCACCGCGCGGTTGCGCTCGATCCAGCCGCCGATCACGGGCCGCAGCAGCTGGCCGGCGACGAACGGCACGAGCAGCTGCATCACGATGCTGCCGACGGTGCTCCACGGCGACGCGCTCGCCGCCGACTGCGTCGTGATCATCAGCCCGACGAGCGCCGGCGTGACGAAGATGCCGAGCAGGCTCGACGCGGACGCCGCGCAGACCGCGGCCGGCACGTTGCCTTTCGCGATCGACGTGAACGCGATCGACGACTGGACCGTCGACGGCAGCGTGCAGAGGAACAGCACGCCCGCATACAGCGCCGGCGTGACGAGCGGCTGCAGCAGCGGCTTCAGCGCGAGGCCGAGCAGCGGGAACAGCGCGAAGGTGCTGAGCAGCACGACCGCGTGCAGCCGCCAGTGCGTCGCACCCGCGACGATCGCCTCGCGCGACAGCTTCGCGCCGTGCAGGAAGAACAGCAGGCCGACCGCGAGGTTGGTCGCCCAGTTGAACGCGTGCGCGGCCGGGCCGCGGCACGGCAGCAGGCTCGCGAGCACGACGGTGCCGACGAGGGCGAGCGTGAAGTTGTCGGGAAGAAAGCGGGGACGGGCCATGGTGAAACTCGAGTCGGAAACAACGGCGGGGGCAGGCGCGCGTGTCGCGCGCGCGAAGCCGCTATTGTCCGGCCAGCGAATTCAATACACAAATTCATTGTAGGAATCGATTGATGATTCCATTGCACGGGAGCCGGTGTCGCGGCGGGTCGAAATCTGCGCTAATCCACCGAAGAATGTTCTGCGACGATCGCGTCAGGAAGTGAAAAAACCCAGCAGTAACATGGTGTTACACCGATGCCCCGGACCTAACACTTTTTGGCTCGACACGATTTCGCCTCGCTCATAAATTACTGCTGAAAGGCTTGCGTCGGCCGGGGAGTGTCCGGCTGCGGGCCGCAACAGGCACTGAGCGATGGCGGAACGGGCGAAACGGAAGATCGGACGATGGGCGGCAGGCGTGCTCGGCGCGCTGCTGGTGCCGCTTGCGCTCGCGCAGCCCCCGCACGACGGACACGGGTTCGGCGGCGGCGATCGCGGCCTGCGTCCGTCCGGTGGCCCGCCTGTCTGGCGCCATGCGCCGCAGTGGGGCGGCAACCCCGGGGCCCGCATGGGCGTCAACGGCTCCGGCCCCCGCTGGGGCCTGCGGCCGACGCCGTCGTACGGCCACTACGCCGCGCAGAGCCCGTACCGCCCGATCAGCGCCGACGCGCGCCAGGTGCCGCGCCCGCCGGGCGGCGGCAACGTGCCGCTGCGCGCCGGGTCGATCCGCGCCGACGTCGCCCGCTACAACGAGGAGCGCGGCGGCCGCCCGCTGCCGTCGCCGCGCGCGCAGGAAGAGCCCGCGCATTCGCCGTATTTCTCGCCGTTTTACCGAAACTGAGCGAAACTGAACGCGCCCGCGTTCCGTCCCCCGCCGACTGATGCGAATTCGCCACAGTCGCGCATCGATTTCCGCTGATTTTCCCGCCGCATTGCGCTATCTTTCGCGCCCGGTTCGCGCGTGACGCGCCGCCGTGCCGCCGCGTGACGCGCTCGCGCGTTGCCGCCGCGCCCCGTCTGCCCTCGAACCGCCGCCGCGAAGTTAATGCCGCCGCTATACCCGCAATAAGCACACGCATTTTTGACCGGAGAAATGATCCGCAAAGATGGCTGCGCCCCAGCACGACGCAAGCAGCGGCCCCTATAACAACGCTCGCGCCGCCCGGTTTCTTATCGACAATCCCTGGAGATCCCATGAAAGCATTTGCCCGCCGTGCGTCGAGCACGTCCGCCGCGCTGGTCGCGGCCGCCGCCTGCGTCGCCGCCGCGCCCGTCCACGCGCAATCGAGCGTCTCGCTGCACGGCCAGGTCGACGAGTGGGTCGGCGCGACGAAATTCCCGGGCAGCGATCGCGCATGGAACGTGTCGGGCGGCGGGATGTCGACGTCGTATTGGGGCATGCACGGCACCGAGGATCTCGGCGGCGGCTACAAGGCGATCTTCACGCTGGAAAGCTTCTTCCGCGCGCAGAACGGCAAGTTCGGCCGCTTCGACGGCGACACCTTCTTCGCGCGCAACGCGTACGTCGGCATCGGCTCGCCGTACGGCACGGTGACCGCCGGCCGCCTGACCACGCACCTGTTCCTGTCGACGATCCTGTTCAACCCGTTCTTCGACTCGTACGTGTTCTCGCCGATGGTCTATCACACGTTTCTCGGCCTCGGCACGTTCCCGACCTATCCGAGCGACCAGGGCGCGGTCGGCGATTCGGGCTGGAACAACGCGGTGTCGTATACGTCGCCGGCGTTCGGCGGCGCGAACTTCGGCGTGATGTACGGGCTCGGCAACCAGGCGGGCGACAACGGCGCAAAGAAGTGGAGTGCTCAGTTCAACTATGCGAACGGGCCGTTCGCGGCGACCGCGGTGTATCAGTACGTGAACTTCAACAACGGCCCGCGCGACCTGGGCTCGCTTCCCGGCGTCACCGGCATGAAGAGCCAGGGCATCGCGCAGGTCGGCGCGACCTACGACCTGAAGGTCGTGAAGCTGTTCGGCCAGTACATGTATACGAAGAACGACCAGGTCGCGGGCAGCTGGCACGTGAATACCGGGCAGGGCGGCGTGACGGTGCCGCTCGGCACCGGCACCGCGATGGCGTCTTACGCATACTCGCGCGACGCGGGCGGCCTGAACCAGACGC